>JBGUEB010000052.1:0-16202 GCA_041821565.1 Gammaproteobacteria bacterium
ATAGCTATTGCTATGCATCGGCGGGCGATCAATCAACCTTCGCCGACATGGATGTCGCGGTCCGGCGTCCCGGTGCTAGAGCAATGCAGGAGCAACTTGCCGCGTTTGCCATATTTCCCCTGATCTTCGTTCCTTCATGCAACATGCGGGCTAACAACAAGCAGTAATAAGTTATGCATGGGCGGACCTGGCAGTTAGCCATGGTCCGCCAATCCTGTCTGTTTTTTGGTCTCACAATCATGATCGCTTCCAGGAGTCACGTGTATGTCTCAAGTTCCGGCGTCAGGCAGTAAAGCTTCGGCGCATTCTGAAACATCAATCAAAATTTCCTGTAAAAATGTCTGGAAGGTTTTTGGCAGTAATAGCGCGGCATTATTTGGAGCCGATGGCAGCGTAGACCGGCAGGCGCTCGAGCGCGGTAACTATATTAGCGCGGTTTGTGATGCCAACTTCGATGTCTTCGAAGGCGAAATTTTCATCATCATGGGCTTGTCAGGGTCGGGAAAATCAACCCTGGTAAGATGTATGACGAGATTGATCGAGCCGAGTGCCGGTTCGATACAGTTCGACTCACAGGATTTGTTGAAGGTCACTGAAGCTGAACTAATCAACTTGCGCCGTCACAAAATGGGAATGGTGTTCCAGCATTTCGCACTGTTACCCAACCGTACAGTACTCGGCAATGTGGAGTTGCCGCTTGAAGTTCAGGGCATCGCGAAAACGGACAGGCAAAAGCGTGCCCTGGAAGTTATCGAACTGGTGGGCCTGGATGGCCGCGAAGGATATTATCCACGCGAACTCTCGGGTGGGCAGCAGCAAAGAGTGGGCATCGCACGATCCCTCGCCGTCGAACCCGATATCTGGTTTCTTGACGAGCCATTCTCTGCACTCGATCCCTTGATTCGGCGCGAGATGCAGGATGAGTTTTTACGCCTGCAAAATGTATTACACAAAACCATTGTTTTCATAACTCATGATTTTGAAGAGGCGGTTCGACTCGCCGATCGGATTGCAATTATGAAAGATGGTGCAATTATCCAGATTGGCACACCGGAAGACCTGGTACTCAACCCGGCTACCGATTATGTCGAAGAATTTATCCAGGATATCCCGCGTGCCAGAGTGCTTAGCACGGCATCATTGATGCGAGAAGTCGCCGATGACACATTTGCCGGATCCGTGCAGGCGAAGTCGACCGTAGACGAAGAACTGAAGCTTATACTCAACGCCGACCAGGATGCCGTATTCGCGGTAAAAAATGAGCAGGGGGACACGATTGGCGCCCTGTCCCGCGAACTGGTAGTTGATTTACTGTCGACAACAAAGCGCAAGGTATGAGTAGCGCTACACTTCCAGCTTTTTTACCCCAACGGATACGATCGAATCCCTGGATCTCGCTGTGGCTTGCGGTCCTTACCGGCACTATCGTCCTGATGATTGCCAAAGAGTCGGTGCCGCTCGCATTTAAGTATCCGAGTGCCTGGAAATTACCGCTCGATGGCTGGATTTCCGATTTCATGAAATGGTTGATAAACGACCTTGATTTCGGCCTGTTCACATTTAAGGAATTCACCCGTTCTTTGGCCTGGCTGGTCGAACAGCCATACTTGCTGGTAAAAAGCCTGTTATCGACCGGCTTCCTCAAAGGCACGGGCAGTTACGCTGAACAGATGTTCCCGCGCATATCCTGGGTGGCGCTGATCGCGGGCCTGATGTTGCTGGCGCACTATGTCAAAGACTGGAAACTGTCCCTCTTGGTCGGCGCCTGTTTCCTGTACCTGGTTGTGTTTGGTCAGTGGGATAGCGCCATGGTGACGCTAAGCTCGATCGTCATAGCGGTCCCCATCGGCATTGTGGGCGGTCTGTTGATGGGCATCGCCGGATATCGTTCGCCGCGGTTTCGAGTCGTGCTGATGCCGACGCTGGACCTGATGCAGACAGTGCCGGTATTTGCCTACCTGGTGCCTATTTTACTCCTGTTTGGTTTTAGTCCCGTGTCGGCAATGATTGCGACGATCATTTACGCATTGCCGCCGATGGTAAGGGTCACACTACTGGCGCTTGGAGAGGTTAGCGCGGAAGTGGTAGAAGCCGGGTCGATGGCCGGTTGTACACCACGGCAATCGATGACGAAGGTCATGCTACCATCAGCCAGGCGTTCGCTCATGGTGGGTGTTAACCAGGTTGTGATGCTGTCCTTAAATATGGTCATCATCGCTTCAATGATAGGTGCCGGTGGTCTCGGACACGATGTCTTATCTGCATTGAGGCGGCTCAAGATCGGCGAGGGCATAGAGGCCGGGCTTGCTATTACGCTGTTAGCGATTGCACTCGATCGCGTCAGCCAGGCATACGCGAATCGTTCGGAGCCCATACACAGGGTTGGTGCGCAAAGTATCTGGGCACGACATCCTTACAGTATTAGTTTTGCCGGTATTGTTGGGCTAACCTGGGTACTGGGTATTTATTTTCCAGCGCTGGATACCTATCCCGAGAGCTGGCAGATTACTACCGGTACCATCTGGGATGACATGGTGCGCTACATCAATATTAATTATTTTGATGTGCTGGAAAGCTTCAAAAATTTTCTGCTGCTGAACATCATGATACCGTTCAAGCGGTTTCTGTTGGCCCTACCCTGGGTGGCCGTGGTTGCGATAGTCGGGCTTGGTGGCTGGCAACTCGGTGGTAAACGCCTGGGTTTGTTAACCGCATCACTGGCAGCATTTATGGCCGTGGTGGGTCTCTGGACCAAGGCCATGGTAACCCTCTACCTCTGCGGCCTGTCGGTAATAATCGCCTGCCTGATAGGTATCCCGATTGGTATTATCGCCGCACGCCATGATCGTTTCCATCGTATCGTCAGCGTCGTAATCGATACCTTGCAGACCCTGCCCAGTTTTGTCTATTTAATGCCGGTAGTGATGCTGTTTCGGGTCGGCGATTTTGCCGCGATGCTGGCAGTCATTGCCTATGCGATAACACCGATCATCCGCTATACCGATCATGGTATTCGCCAGGTAAAACCCCACCTGATCGAAGCCTCGCAGCAGGCGGGTTGCACGCGCAACCAGGTACTGACCAAGGTCCAATTGCCGCTCTCGTTACCGCACATTATGTTAGGCGTTAACCAGACCATCATGATGGCGCTATCGATGCTGGTGATAACAGCGCTGGTCGGCACACGTGAACTGGGTCAGGAAGTCTATATCGCACTAACCAAGGCGGATACCGGCAGGGGTATCGTCGCCGGTGTCTGTGTTGCCTTTATCGCGATAATTGCCGACCGAATGATTAATGCCTGGGCGTCGCGCCGCAAACGCGAACTGGGACTCGAATAACAGGAACAACTAACTCATGACAGACAAGCAGCAGTTGCCCAGTCAGGCAAAAATAGTAATTATAGGCGGCGGAATAATCGGTTGTTCGACCGCCTACCACCTCGCCGAGATGGGCTGTAACGATGTTGTACTAATTGAAAAAGGCAAACTCACCTCGGGGTCGACCTTTCATGCGGCTGGACTGGTCGGGCAGTTGCGTACCAATGCCAACATCACCCAGTTACTGGGTTATTCGGTCGAACTCTACCAGTCACTGGAAGCGAAGACCGGTCTTGCCACAGGCTGGAAGATGAATGGCGGGTTACGGCTTGCCTGCAACGAACAACGCTGGACGGAAGTAAAACGACAGGCCACTACCGCACATTCTTTTGGCCTGGATATGCACCTTTTAACACCCAGGGAAGCGCAGGATTTATGGCCAATAATGGATATTTCCGATCTGGTCGGTGCCGCATTTTTACCCACCGATGGGCAGGCAAATCCCTCGGATATCACCCAGTCGCTAGCCAGCGGTGCGCGTAAGAATGGTGTGCAAATTTATGAAGATACCGAAGTCACCGGCTTTAATTTCAATGGTGATAGTATCTCCAGCGTACAATCCGACAGGGGTACAATCAACTGTGGCACCGTGGTTATCTGTGCCGGTCAGTGGTCGCGCCAGCTCGGTCAACTCGCCGGTATCAACATACCGCTGGTGTCGGTGCAACACCAGTACCTGATTACCGATAAAATAGCATCGGTGCCATCCGACCTGCCGACCTTGCGTGATCCCGATCGGCTCACCTACTTCAAAGAAGATGTTGGCGGACTGGTCATGGGTGGTTACGAACCGAACCCGATTCCGTGGGCGCAGGAAGGTATACCGCATGGTTTTAATTTCACCTTGCTCGACAATGACTGGGATCATTTTGAGCCGTTATTGGAACAGGCCATAGAACGAGTGCCCGAACTCGCCCATGTGGGTATTAAACAGATGATGAATGGACCGGAGAGTTTTACCCCGGATGGGAATTTTATCCTGGGTGAGGCGCCAGAACGTAAAAACGTGTTTGTGGGCGCCGGGTTTAATGCTTTCGGAATTGCCGCCGGTGGTGGCGCCGGTATGGCACTTGCCGAATGGGTATTAAAAAGTGAACCGCCGTTCGATTTGTGGGCGGTTGACATATGTCGTTTCGGTCGACCGCATGCAGACGTCGAATGGGTGCGCGAGCGCACTCTGGAAGCCTATTCAAAGCACTACACCATGGCCTGGCCATTTGAAGAAAACAAATCCTGCCGCCCCTGCCGGCGCTCGCCGCTATACGAAACACTGAAAGCGCAGGGAGCCTGTTTCGGCGAAAAGCTCGGCTGGGAACGCCCCAACTGGTTTGCACCCGAGGGCCAGACTGCCGAAGACGAGTATAGCTTCGAGCGCCAAAACTGGTTTAACGCCGTCGGTGCGGAACACCGGGCGGCGCGTGAGCGCGTTGCTATTTTCGATCAAAGTTCGTTTGCCAAATTTCGTTTACAGGGTGCGGATGCGATGCGGGTGCTTTCATGGATATGTGCCAACAATGTTGATACCGCTGTCGGTTCGGTGGTTTACACACAAATGCTCAACCAACGCGGTGGCATAGAGTGTGACCTGACGGTGATGCGAATCGCCGAAAACGAGTTTTACCTGGTAACCGGTACCGGATTTGCCACGCATGATTTCAACTGGATCGCTCGTAATATTCCAGCCGACTGTGAAGATATCCAGTTCGAGGATGTCACTTCGAGCTGGGCGGTAATGTCACTCATGGGACCGCGCGCAAGAGAGGTATTGCAATCCCTGGTTCGTGAGGATATTTCAAATTCTGCTTTCGCCTTCGCAACCATGCAGGAACTTGCCATTTCGGGGGCGATCTTAAGAGCCCTGCGAGTGAGTTACGTGGGTGAGCTGGGCTGGGAGCTACATGTGCCAGTCGAGTTCGCGGCGACAGTTTACGATTTGATCATGCATGCGGGTAAAGACCATGGCATCGCCAACGCTGGCTATCGTGCGATCGAATCGCTGCGACTGGAAAAGGGCTACCGGGCCTGGGGGTCGGATATAGGACCCGACTATACGCCGCTGGATGCCGGGCTTGGCTGGGCCGTAAATCTGGACAACGAGCGGTCGTTCATCGGTCGAGAAGCGTTTATCGCGCAAAAACAAAAACCACTGGGCAAATCTCTGGCCTGTTTTACTGTCGCTGATAAAAATGTTGTTCTACTCGGGCGTGAAACCCTCTATCGTGATGGTGAAAGAGTCGGCTGGCTCTCCAGTGCGGGCTGGGGTTACACTATGGACACCAATATTGGTTTTGGTTATGTGCGCCGTGCACAGGGAGTTGATAAGGAATTCCTGCTGGCGGGCAGCTATGAACTCGAAGTCGCCACCGAACGGGTAGCCTGTGAGATACACTTACAACCACTCTACGATCCGAAAATGGAACGTATGAAGAGTTAGTGTACTGTGGCCTCCGGGCATAAATTCCCCCTCACCCCAGCGGGGAGCACCCGAGGGCATAAAAGGGCTAGGGTGAGGGGCAGGGATTGTATCAAGCTCACTATCCACACATATCCATAAAGTATTCATATATAATCCCGAGGAGTCCTATTTAACCACTCACTGATTTGCTAAATTTGGTATATTTTGATCTCGTATCTGAAAAAGTGAAGCAGCATGCTGAATATGCAATTAGACGAATCCGTGGCGATCAATACCAGCGAAATGGAATGGCAGGCAAGCCCGATGTCAGGTGTGTGGCGCAAGCCGCTGGCCCGCGAAGCAGCTGAACATGGACATACGACCAGCATTGTTCGCTTTGATCCCGATTCCTTCTTTTCTGCGCATAAACACCCATTGGGAGAAGAAATACTGGTTCTCGAAGGCGTGTTTTCAGACGAACATGGTGACTACCCGGCGGGCAGCTATATACGCAACCCGCCAGGATCGAGTCACACGCCATTTAGCAAGCCAGGATGTGTACTACTGGTTAAACTTGATCAGTTCGATAGCGACGATAGCGAAGCGGTATGTATTGATACTAACAGTACCACCTGGCTAGCGGGTGAAGGAAAATTCCAGGTAATGCCGTTGCACGAGTTTGATCATGAAAGTGTTGCGTTAATGAATTGCCCGGCCAATTCGAAATTTCCTCCACATCAACACTTTGGAGGTGAGGAAGTCTACGTGCTTTCAGGTACAATACTCGATGAGTATGGCCGTTATCCGACAGGGACCTGGATGCGGTGCCCGCATAACAGTGAACATTGTCCTTACGTTGAAGACGAAACCATTATCTGGATTAAATCAGGGCATCTTTTGCCTCGCGAGGGTGAGGCTGTCTGAACAGACATAACACGCGAGGAATTATTTTTGTTTCGAGAAAAAATTTTACAGCTAAAACAATACGTTAGCGAAAACATTATCGGTCAGGACGATTTGATTGAGCGGCTTTTGATCGCGATACTTGCCGATGGTCATCTACTCGTTGAAGGCGCTCCGGGACTTGCCAAGACACGCGCAATCAAGGTTATAGGCGAGGGCATCGAAGGAGACTTTCATCGTGTTCAGTTTACCCCCGATCTACTTCCCGCCGATTTGACCGGTACCGAAATTTACCGACCACAGGATGGCAGCTTCAAGTTTCAGCGCGGACCGCTGTTTCACAATTTGATTCTTGCCGATGAAATTAATCGCGCACCTGCCAAAGTGCAATCGGCCTTACTCGAAGCGATGGCCGAACGCCAGATAACGGTGGGTTCCGAATCCTACGCACTACCCGAAGTATTTCTGGTCATGGCGACCCAGAATCCGATTGAGCAGGAAGGCACTTATCCCTTACCCGAGGCACAGTTGGATCGATTTCTAATGCACGTCAGGGTCGACTACCCGAACGCTGCTGATGAAAGGGCAATTCTTGAGTTGACCCGGCAAGAAGCACAAATGGGATTGCGAGAACCGCGCCGGTCCGAGAATCCAGTCAGTCAGGATACGATATTGCAGGCACGTAAAGAAGTTCTGGATACCTACCTTGCCGAAAATCTCGAGTCCTATTTAATTGAAATTGTGCTCGCAACCCGCGAAGCCGAAAGATATGGTGAAGACCTGGCAGGCTGGATCCAGTACGGAGCGAGCCCGCGCGCGAGCATGGCGCTCGATCGTTGCGCACGCGCCTACGCCTGGATTAACGATCGTGATTTTGTTACCCCCGAAGACATTCAAATCATCGCACCCGATGTGCTCAGACATCGCATCATCCTCAGTTTTGAAGCCGAGGCTGATGGCGTGACCACGGATGCCTGTGTGCAGGAGTTAATCGGTCGAATTGCTGTTCCCTAGGGAGCCGCGGATCAATTTATGAAACTATATCCGCTCGTTATTTCAATTTTCCCCCTCACCCCTGCCTTCTTCCCAAAAGGGGAGAGGGAGTTGTTGTATCCCCTCTCCCCCGGCGGGAGAGGGTTAGGGTGAGGGGGTTTAAATGACTCGGGTTCATTCAGAATAGTCTTGAGCATGATTACCAATACAGACAAAGGTGATGACATTGTCAGGATCAGGCAATCCACGCTGATAGGACTGCACCGCGAGGCAAAAAAAATCCCGCTGATTGCGAGGTCGGTGAAGGCACAATTATCGGGTGGGTATCTATCCGCGTTTCGGGGCCGCGGCATGGAATTCCACGAATCCCGGCCTTATCAGCCGGGAGATGATATTCGTGCAATCGACTGGCGCGTGACCGCACGTAGCGGTCGAACTCATACTAAAGTTTATCGGGAAGAACGCGAACGCCCGGTGTTGCTATGGGTCGATTTGTGTAACACGATGTATTTTGGCACGCGCGTGTGTTTTAAATCGGTGTTGGCCTCGAAGCTGGCTGCCTTGTTGGCATGGAGCAGTATTTATCATGGCGACCGGGTCGGCGGACTGATTTTTTCCGAACAACACCATATCGAGTTTCGACCTAAACGGGGTAAGGCTGCAGCACTACACCTGATCCAGCAACTCGCTTCCCATCCTGCCTGGGATGCGCATCAGCATCAGCATTCCAGTAGTCCTGGCGATGCCGGCCAACAGGCCTTAAACCGGTTACGGCATGTGGCTCGCCCGGGTAGCCTGGTGGTATTGATCAGCGATTTTCGTTTTCTCGATGACAGTAGCCGGATCCATCTCACCCAGCTCGCAAAACATAATGATGTCGTCATGTTGTTCACCCACGATCCGCTGGAGCAGGCGCTTCCGGGCTCTGGTGTCTACCGGGTTACCGATGGTAAAACTGAACTGGCAATCGATAGTGCGAATCTCGCCAGCAAACAGCAGTATCAGCAGCGATTCGCGAATCACTTCCAGGAACTGATAAACCTTTGTGCACAACAGCATATATTTTTACTCGATATATCGACTACAGCAAACCTGGTCGAAACGCTTCAATCAGGCCTCGGTCTAAGCCCGGGTTACCGGCCGGGCCACACCAGAGCGACTGGCTAAAAACATGAACGAGATACCCCTAAGAGATATTCACTTACCAGATACAAGTCTCTGGTGGCCGCCGGCCGCCGGTTGGTGGCTATTAGCGATACTGGTTGCGCTCGCGCTCGTCTATCTGCCACGACTGCTGCGCTGGTGGCGCTTAAAACCGGTCAAAAAACTGTCGTTGAGGGAACTAAAACGTATCCGCCATGAACTGAAAAATAGTGGTGACGAACAGCGTGCACTAAACGACCTGTCGGTACTGCTGCGTCGTACCGTTATGAGTTATTGCGGCCGCGGCTTAAGCGCGAGCTTGAGTGGTAATAGCTGGGTCAGACAACTCGAACAATTGGCGGGTGTTAACTGTTTTTCTGCAGAGCAAAGTGACTGGTTGAGCGCTGGGCAGTACAGTCCCACAAGTCGCTGTAATACCAAATCCATGATCGGTAGTTGTGAGAACTGGATCAGGGCCCTGCCGCGGAGATACGTCGATGCTGCAAATTGAATGGCCCCTGGTTTTGTTGCTGATACCGCTGCCTTTCGTAGTCTACTATGGCTTGCCCGCTAAAAAGACTGCCCGGGAGTCAGCCCTGTGGGTACCATTTATTGAAGATTTTAAACTCTCGCAGCAACCTGGACAGTGGCGCATAAGACTACCCTGGTTGAAATGGTTGAGCCTGCTCGCCTGGTGTCTTGCAGTATTCGCCGCAAGCCGCCCCCAATGGATTGGCGAGGCGGTCAATATAAACATCAGTGGCCGGGATTTGATGATGGCGGTTGACCTGTCCGACAGTATGCGAACCGCGGATTTCGAGATCAACGGCCAGACCGTCGACCGTCTGAGTGCAGCTAAATCGGTAGCCACCGAGTTCATCGAAAATCGCCGGGGGGATCGACTCGGTTTAATCCTGTTTGGCAGCAAGGCTTATCTGCAGGCGCCCCTGACCTTCGATACCAAAACCATTAATCAGTTACTGCTGGAATCGGCAATTGGACTCGCCGGTGAACGCACCGCGATAGGCGACGCGATTGGTCTTACCCTGAAACGACTGGAAGATAGCCCACAGGCATCGCAGGTATTGATACTGATGACCGATGGCGCTAACACCGCCGGCGAGGTGACACCAATTAAGGCGGCACAACTTGCGGCGCAGCGGGGTCTGAAAATTTACACTATTGGTATCGGTGCCGATGAGATGGAAGAGCGCACCTTGTTTGGAACCCGTAAGATAAACCCGTCTGCGCAACTCGATGAAAAGGCCCTGCGCGGGATTGCCGAACTAACAGGCGGGCGCTACTTTCGAGCCAGGGATATCGGAGAACTGGCAGAAATTTATGCCTTGCTCGATGAACTCGAGCCGATCGATAAAGAACAGCAATCGTTTAGGCCCGTAAATGCGTTATTTTATTGGCCGTTGGCGATGGCCCTGCTAATCGCCGCGGGCATTTCTGCCTACATGGGTGGACCCTATATTGCGATGAGGCGGACATGATCGAGCAATTTACCTTGCTACGTCCGCTCTGGTTATTCGCATTGTTGCCTCTCGCGGGATTGATCTGGCAGCTATTCAAAGGCAACCCTAACAGTCGTAGCTGGCAATCGGTAGTCGACCCCGAATTATTGCCCCATCTGCTTGGGGGTAAATTCCAGGCCAGGCAATCGAGGACCGTTGTACTGGTGGCCGTGATCGGTTTTGTGGCGATTATCGCGCTCGCTGGACCGGTCTGGGAAAAATTACCGCAACCTGTCTACCGGCAACAGGCGGCATTGGTAATAGCACTTGATTTGTCGCGTTCGATGGATGCAACCGATGTTAAGCCTTCTCGTTTAACCCGCGCCCGCCACAAGATTGCCGATATCCTGTCGCGACGCGGTGAGGGTCAAGCTGCACTGGTGGTATATGCGGCCGATGCCTTCCTGGTGACCCCCCTGACCGAAGACGTTGGCACTATTAAGGCCCTGTTGCCGAGCCTGAGCACCGATCTCATGCCTACCCAGGGTAGTCGCGTTGATCGGGCACTGCAGCAAGCACTGAGACTGTTTGACAATGGCGGCGTGCAGCGTGGAGATATATTAATAGTCAGCGATGGTTTATCCGCTAACGAAGTTGTCGAAGCGGAACGAATCCTGCGCAATCTTTCGGGTTATCGTATTTCTATACTTGGTGTTGGTAGCGAAACCGGGGGGCCGATTCCGCTGGCAAGCGGTGGTTTCCTCAAAGATGCCAGCGGGTCCATTATTGTTCCCCGTATGCCGGTAGATTCAATGGCACGACTGACTGCCAAAGGCTCGGGCGAGTTTCAGACCATCACCACCGATGATCAGGATATTCTGAGCATACTGGATCACATGCGGCGCAATCGTTTTGAAACCGAAGCCATTGCCAGTGACCAGACCGCAGATATATGGCGCGAACAGGGTCCCTGGGTATTACTTTTTATCCTGCCTTTTATCGCGCTGGTGTTTCGGCGCGGAGTACTATTCATGTTGCCCCTGTTGTTGATACCATTTTCACCCGGGGCAGATGCGTTTGGCTGGGAGGAGCTCTGGCAAAATCAAAACCAGCGGGGTAGCCTGCAGTTTGAACAGGGCGCGCACGAGCAGGCTGCGGAGCTATTCAAAAACCCGGGATGGAAGGCTTCATCCTATTATCGTGCCGGTGACTACGACGAGGCCCTGCAATACTGGGCTGAGCAAGCTGACGAAAGCGCATATTATAACCAGGGGAATGCCCTGGCTAAACTGGATCGCCTTGACGAAGCTGTTAAGGCTTATGAGAAGGCCCTGGAAATCAATCCGCAACACCAGGACGCCAGTTACAACAAGAAGTTGCTTGAGGACTTAATCGAGCAACAACAGCAGCAGCAAAAAGACCAGCAGGATCAACAACAGGACCAGCAGGGCAGCGAACAGCAACAGTCGCAGGATTCGAGTCAGGAACAGCAGGCAGATGGGGAACGGGACCAGCGGCGCAGTGATGAAAATAATAATCAGCAGAATTCACAGGCTCAGCAAGACCGCGATCCCCAGACAGCAGAGACCGGTCAACAGGAATCGACCCAACCACAAGCCTCACAGGTCGACCAGCGGGAAAACCAGCAGCTTAGCGAAGATGAGCAGCTCGCAGAGATGGAACAGCAAATGTCTGAACAGGCAGCCGATCAGTGGTTGCGTAAAATCCCCGATGATCCGGGAGGGTTGCTACGGCGTAAGTTTATCTATCAATATCAAAATCGTGCCGGAAGTTCTGTTGAGACCAATCAATGGTAGCAGCGCATGAGATATAATTTACCCTGGTGGATTTTGTTATCGTGCCTGGTTCTGTTTGCTAAAGCGGCAGGGGCGGTGATTACTGTATCGATTGATCGTAATCCAGTCCACCTCAACGAATCTTTTCAAATATATTTTGAAGCCGACAGCTCGATTGATGAAGATCCCGATTTTTCTTCTCTGCAACAATTTTTCTCGATTCTGAATAGCAGTCAAAGCAGTAATATCAGTGTTATTAATGGCAATTATAAACGTAGTATCAAATGGACTCTGCAGGCTATGCCCAGGGAAGCAGGTACCTTCACGGTACCGGCAATTCGCTTTGACAACGAAAAAAGCAGGCCTTTCGAGGTGAAGGTGAATCCGGCGCGGCAATCGACCGCGCCGGGTGACGATGGCCTGATATTTGAACTTGTCTCAGACAGGTCGTCGCTTTATGTGCAAAGTCAGGTTGTGGTTACCCTGCGCCTGATGAGTGACAGGAATATATCCGATTACAAGATCGGTGATATGGATTTCGGTGGTATGGATGTCGTCGTTGAGCCGCTCGGTGATATCTCTCAATATCAGACCAAAATTGATGATCGGGCTTACCTGGTGCTGGAAAAGAAATATGCGTTATTCCCACAACATAGTGGCAGGCTAAATATTGAACCGATACAGGCGGCTGTGCAGTTGGGTAGTCGATCTCGATCCCTGTTCGATCCCTTCCAGAACAGCGGCAAGGTGGTTCGATTGCTATCACAGGGCTTAACCATGGAGGTCCTCACGAAAGCAGACTCATTTAAGGCGCAACACTGGCTGCCTTCAACTGGGATCCAGTTGACCGAAGACTGGCAGGGGGAACTCGATCAATTGTCGGCGGGATTACCGGTTACGCGCACCATTACGATGACCGCAGAAGGTTTAACCGCGGCGCAACTACCAGACCTGGGCCAGCGAGATATCCGTGGAATAAATCAATACCCTGATAAACCTGTCCTCAAGGATCGGCGTTCTGGCGCTGGCATTGTCGGCAAGCGCCAGCAAAAAATTGCCTTAATAGCTACCAGCGGAGGACGTTATACAATACCTGAGATTTCAATTCCCTGGTGGAATCTGGAAACCGAGCAGCTTGAGTTCGCACGCATCCCGTCACGCACAATCGATGTTCAGGGTGGCGAGGATGCAGGCTCTGATGCAGAAGTGGATGCTAAACCGGAATCGACAGAGACGGCCGAGGTTGTTGCCGCTGCGCCTGCCCGGGCTAATCAATTCTGGATCTGGTTGAGTGTTTTCCTGGCTGCGGGCTGGATATTAAGCAGTCTGGCCTGGTGGTTGACTCGAAAGCGGTCGATGCAACAGGCGTCGGACAGGGAAAAACCCGTTGAGATATCGCTGTCCAAAGCTACTCGTCGCTTGCAGCAGGCCTGTGCCAGTAACAATGCCATGGATGCGCGCGATGCGATGCTAAGCTGGGCAAATGCCCTGAAACCGGAGCGACGATTTACCAATTTGAACCAGGTGGCCCGCTTTTTTGGGGACCGCTTGAAGCAGAATATCGATGCCCTCAACCAGAGTCTATACAGTCAGGCGGCAGGCGCATGGAGCGGTGACAATTTGTGGTCGAGTTGTGAGCAGGTACTCTCTTCCCTGAAACCAGGCAGGCGTGAAGAAGATTCGCCCGGTTTAATGCCCTTGAATCCTTGAAAAGTCTTTAATTAGACCGGATGTACCATCGATAAGTAAATAATGTCGATAAAGCCATTTAGTGCCTATTGAGTTAGTGTTTATGGAAAATATTGGGCTATATTAAACAGAGGGAGTATTTAATTTATCCTGAATCACTGGCTGTTGGTTAAAAGCCGAGACGTCGGACCACCGGCGCGCTGGATCTAATTGATCGGAGATTCCCTGGAATATTTTTTCGACTGGGTCAGATTGTCCGGCCGAAAGTTTAATGCGTAATTGATCCCGATTGAAGGCTTATGGACTTAAGAGATTTAACTACACATTTTGAAGAAAACGATTTTCTATTTGAAGAAGGCGACACTGGCGATTGTGCCTACATTATAGAATCTGGCTCGGTCGAATTATCGATAGACAAGGGGGGGCGGATACTGGTCATCGCCACGCTCGGTGAGGGCGATGTTCTGGGTGAGATGGCAATTATAGATAAATGCCCTCGAACCGCCACTGCCCGGGCAGTGGAAGCAACCAATACAATAGCAATTCCGCTCGACTACATCGAACAAAAAATCGATACTGCCGATCCGACCGTACGCCTGTTCCTGCGACTCGTTATGGAACGTTACCGTGATATACATGCGCGTCTATCGCATGTGCTTGAGAGTATGTCATCATCTCGCGATAAAAAATCAAAGGACGAGATCAATAGCGCATCTGGTGAAATAGAAGATATCATGTCGCAATACATGGATATGCAAAAACGCATCAACTCGGCGCTCAGTCTGTCCACTTTTAAAGCTACGAAAAGTTCCCTCGGCGAAGAAACAATAAAAAGTACCAGGAAGCTCGTTACCGAAGAGAAAATTCTGAAAGCAGCCCTGGAGAACGATGAGTTTTGTGTCCATTATCAACCGATAATTGAACTGGATAGCGGTAAAACTGTGGGCTGCGAAGCACTGGTTCGATGGAACCATCCGTCCGGCAAACTGATTTTGCCTTCCAACTTTATAAAAAAAGCAGAAGCCAGCGGCTTGATCATAGATCTGGGTTACTGGATCGCCGAGCGCGCCTGTCAATTCCAGTCCCGCCTGAGCAAACAGTTCGAGCAGCCGCTATTTGTTACGATCAATTTATCGGGCAAGCAATTTGATGATATCGGCTTAATCAAGTCACTCTCAGATATCATGGATAAGACCGGTGTGGTTCCCGAACGAATCAAGTTCGAGATCACTGAGAGCCTGTTGCTGGATAATCCGGAAATTGCCGGCAAAACCTTGCATCGTTTGAAGGAAACCAGGGCAAAATTGGCGATCGACGATTTTGGTACCGGCTATTCGAGTTTCAGTTACCTGCACCAGTTCCCGTTCGACACAATGAAAATAGACCGTTCGTTTGTCGGCACCATGTTGCAAGACAACAAGAGCAACGAAATCACCAAATCCCTGGTAAACCTTTCCCACGACCTTGGTATGAACGTGGTTGCGGAAGGTATCGCTAGTGGTCCCGAGGTGGAACTGTTACGCGGTTACAAGGCTGATTTTGGTCAGGGATTTTATTACTCTAAAGCAGTGGCTGAAGACGCATTTATTAAACTGTTATAAAGTCCTTATAAGCCACATCATATAACTATCATTTAAGAAACCCGTCACGCTGGACTTGATCCCACTGGCGTCCGAAATAATTCAAGTTTGCTACGAAACACGAAATAAAATCACTCGTCGTCCCGGGCCCCGACCGAAGCGTCGGACCGCCGGTATCCATTGAAACGGAATAGTGAAATTAGATAAGTTGTTGATTGGTAGGTCTATTACAGTGACACTATTGCCCTCAGTGATTATTTACAATGGGCAAGGGTTGCTCCGAAACGTCGGACCGCGTGAACCCTATTGCATTTCCACCCTCCCTCGCGGTCATATCGGCCTGCGCCGGCATGACGACCTTTACTCTAATTCTATATGTCAGATCAAGTCCGGTATAACGGAAGCCGATACGGCATCCATATTTACTAAGACACCACCACAAACTGCGCCATCATGCCCTGATCCTCGTGTTCGAGGATGTGACAGTGGTACATGTAGGCTGCGGTCTCGTCGGCATAATTTTCAAATCGGGTTATCACCCTCACGGTTTCATTCGGATTTACCAGCACGGTATCTTTCAGGCCATGCTCATTCGCTTCCGGCGGCCGATTATTTCGACTCAGGATGCGAAACTGGATATCGTGGATATGAACAGGATGCGGCATTGGGGATTTGTTGGTAAATTCCCATATCTCGATATCGTTCAAACGCACAACTTCATCAATACGGCCCATATCAAATGAGCGACGATTGATCGTGAAGCCGGAACCACTGCCGGACATCATGCCCATACCCATTGCCATGTTTAGTTGAAAGCGACGGATTTTCGCCGCCTGTTTCTCGTTCCAGTCAGGCATTGTAGC
>JBGUEB010000053.1:0-16134 GCA_041821565.1 Gammaproteobacteria bacterium
ATTGTCCCTGCCACTATACCCGTAGCACCGACCGTAGACTCAACACACATACATCGTTCCTTTTTAGGGGGCCCCGGTTTTACGTTGTGTTTCTGCCTTGCCAGTAGCCAGAGATCTCGAATGAGACTTTGCAGCAGTAGCAGCGCCGAGGTCCATAGCAGTAATTTTCCAGCACCGATTCTGTCGGGCAATAATGGTGCCATCAGCCAAAAACCGGCCCCCAGAACCGGAATCAATCCAAGTTCAATTGTTTCTGTTTTGGTCATTGGCTTCACGAATTGCATAACACATTGAATAGTATAGCTTTATATTTCGCCATAGAACGGCACTGGCGGAAGACATTCCCTTCCTGGAGCAACAGCAGGTCGGACTAGCGTCAAAGTTTGCCAGGCCCGGACGGTTTTCGAGTCTTGAGCCCAGCGTTGCTAACTTTGTCCATTGGTACGCGGCCAGGCTAGGGTCTGCACTGGAGTAGGGGAGTAGGTTAGGCTGTTTTCATATCACGCAGTAAGCTGAGCGCCATTTTAGCGGTAGCGGCGACCGCGGCTAACATCAGCAACCATAATAGCCATTTGAGCCAGGGCAGTTGTTCGGCCGGTGCCAGCCGACCCTCGCCGCCGGCAATATCGACACTGCGCAGGTGCACCAGCCCGGCCTCGCCCTTTTTTTGTTCGTCGCTTAACAGGCCGTTTAAATCATTGTTCAGAACAGCGGTTTCATAATTGCCCCAGGCCAGCCTGAATGGACCCGTACCATTACCCAAAAACAATATTTCGTAAACCGGAAACGCAATCTCCACATGGGGTGGTAAATCGAGTTCCCGATCCGACCTAAACCACCAGTGTTTATATTTTTGCCTCGGTAAATCAATGGCCCGTCCCGGCTTGATTTCGCTGCTCGTAATATTGTGTTGCTGAAATCCGCTGCGAATCCGACGTTTGTGTTCAAAATCGTCGTTGCTGGCGTACAGATCTCCACCTATCAGGGTTTGCTCAGTGCCTGGCACAAGCCTCAGCGCAACGGCTTTTACCGCTGTGGGCATATCAAAGGCATAGAAACCAGGCTGGTCGTCAAGTTCGCTCAGGGCTTCGAGTCGATGCCAGATTTTTACTTCCGGAGTAATCTGGCGATAGTTGCCCGTCACCTTCTGCAATTCGAAGGACTGCACCGATTTCAGCGGAGTCAGGCGCAGGTATTTTTGTGATTTTGGAATTGAGCCAATCTTTTGCCATTCGCTCTTGTCAGAGTTTTGATTGGTCAGATTCTTGTTGTTGAAAATCGTGCGCCAGCTATCAAGATTATTACCCACCTCGACTCTTAACTTGAGTAACTGGTCTGCCGGTTGATGAATCCATTCTAATTCCACCGAGTTAATCGATACGTCACGGTCCTTATCTGGCAGCTCGACGATATAAACCGGGCGAGTGCGATCGACTGCCACGGTTTCGGTGGTCCGGACTTCGGAAACCTGGTCCTGTTGCGTGGTTTGCTCGCTTGTGGTGACGATTTTAGAGTGCTGCTTTAAATAGCTACTGAAAACATGAAACGGCAGATCGATTTGCATTACTTGTTGCTGACGTGGCGCTCTGCGTATCAAGCTGGGTAGGGGATTGGCGTTACTGTCGAATACACTGATGTCAGCCAGGTCATCACGTGTTACCGCGAGTAGTACCTCGATGGGTATTTGGACACGTTGTAAAGAATGACTGGAGCCGGTTAATTCTGCCTGGTAGGCAAAATCCCCAGGTAATGATTTGGCCTGGACTAATGCACTGAGCAACAGGCCGGGCAGAAGTAATCCCAGGCGTTTAGGCATTGTTCAATTCTCCAGCGTTATGGTCATTATCGTCTCCGGATTTCGGAATAGGCGAAAAGTATCCCATCGCCACCAGCAATCCGCCTACCACCATGAAGGAAACGATTCTCTCGACCGTGCCACTGGCTGCGAGGTCGATAAAAAACATTTTAATCAGCACTATCGCAATCAGAACACTGCCCGCAATCCACACCGGTCTAATCGTGCGGCGCGAGGCAACCAGCATTGCCAACATGCCGATTATGGTCCACAGGATGGAGAGCGCGGTTTGTACCGTCGCATCTCTCGACATGCTGCCGAGGTCAAATGGAATATCCATGTAATGATGCATCGAGCGTAGTAAAACACCGCTAAGCCAGACAAATATCAGGCCGCCCAGCAGGATTAAAAGCTGGTTTTTAACGTCGGGCACCCGTGCCTGCAGTAACGGCAGTGAACGAATAACGGTAATAAAGAATGCAATATGTGCCAGATCGAGCGGGTTAATGAATGGTAAATAAGGTAGTGGTGCGGGATCGGCAGAATTGGTGAAATTCACCCCAATACACCACAGGCTCAATAGCAGGCCTAGTGCTCCGATTATTGCCAGCTGCAGTGATACGCCGAAGCGATCGATAGGAGGATATCTGGCGCTGCGGGCCAGGTAGATAAATAGCAATGGGAATATCGTCAACAAAGCAATAAAACCCTCACCCGCTGCCGGCATGTAATGTTCGAAATGCCAGTTAAGATCCAGTGACAATATGCAGGCTACTAATACCACGAGCCCGGTATGCAGCAGAATGAAAACTTCCTCGCGCCAACCAGTTTTCTCAAGTTTTTCAATCGCCCAGTAGTTCAGCCCCAGGGCTACGACCCAGGCCAGGTTGTCGGGTAACATCAGCAGGTGCGCGTTTTCATGGAGGGAAAATACCGCGATCATTCCGAGTGCTGGCAGAAACAGGGCAGTACTGATGGACGCCGGCATCCAGTTCCAGTTGCGAATACGGTCTAGATAAACCAGGGCGCCGGCTGTCAGGGTAAATAGAATCAATGCGGCTGCGATCTGAAACTCGAGATACTCGTCGATTTGGATGAGCGTGCTGCCAAGCCACCAGGCCATTCCCCAGACAAAAAACGGGATGTGTAACAGCCTGATTTTGTCGGATGAATCGAGTCTGTAGAGTAGCCTCGCCGAAACAAGTGCACCCAGCGCTACAAATATGCCACCGAGAAAAGCCGGATTAATCCAGGCGCTGTTGCCGAGGTCATCGGCGTTGCGGGCGAGGAAGAGTAAGCCTGCTCCAACTTGTACGACGATCGCAAAGCACTGTGCGTATAGACGCTTCTGTCGAATTGAGATCCATAATATACCCGCGGCTTCGAGCGCCCAGGTGGCGCTGGTCCAGTGACCATCGAGGGAATAGGGAATTGCCAGGGTGGCGAATACTACTCCGATAGCCAGCAGGGCTTCAGATAGCAGTCGCAATGTCTCGCCGCTTCGATTCCACAACAGTTTTGCCAACAGCACATAGTAGAGTCCAATCGCAGCCGCGGCGATAGCAATGCCATACTCCATGTTTCGTACCATCGCCATCAAAATACTGGAAGCGATTACCGGTGTACCGAATACCAGGCTGCCGTCTACCAGGCCTTTCAGCTCACAGCTTTGTTTGAGTGCGTAGAGAATACCAATCAGGCTGTACATCAGGAAAAACAGCAACAGGAAGCCCATCGCAGGGACCATCATGCTGCTGCGATAACTAAAAACGAACCACAGTGCGTAGATTCCAAAGGTGAACACAAAACCAAGCAGATTCAACATGCGCCAGGACTTGAACCAGGCAATCGCGAAAACGGCGGCATTTAATACCGCGTAGTAACTAAACAGGCCGATGTAGTTGCCACTGCCCGACGAAGCCAGGATCGGCGCGAGGAAGCCGCCGAGTACGGCATAGACGGCTAGTGCCCGTGAATTCTGCAAAACCGCCAGCATCGCGGTAAAACCAGCAAAACAGGCCAGCAATACAAAAGTCAGCGAGGAAGGAATTAAATTGGCGATCTGGAAAGAAGCAAATATCGTAATGTAGATAATGCCTATACCTCCGCCCTGTAATAACAGCGCATAAATTTCCTTCTTTTGGCGCAGACGCCAGCCACCAAACAACAGTACCATGCCAACCACAGCGGCACCGAGGAAACGAAATTCGAGTGGTATTTTCGAGTTTTCGGCAGCGTACTTGAGTAAGAAAGCAACGCCGAAAAACAGGATCAGAATGCCGACCCGGACAAAAATATTACCATCGGTGAAATAGGACAGGATCGCCTGTTGGCCCCGTGTTAACAGTCTGTCGAACAGGTTCGGTTGGTAGGCTTGTGCCGGGGCAGGTTTTGGCGGCGGTGCGGATTTGGGTTCAGTCACCGTTTTCACAGGCGCGGCCTGAATTTCTGCGGCCTTACTGATCGCAGGCACTGGTTCGGTAACTTCGGGCTTTGATTCCTCCGCGCTAACAGCAGGGGCAGGTTTTTTGCACTCAATTCTGGCGTAGCCCGTCAAGGCAGTTTTGAAATGTTCTTGCTGCTCGCGTAGTTTAATTCTGAGAAGCCATTGCATGGAGGCCATGCCTGCTATCAAACCGAATACCAGTCCGGTTTCGATTTCGTCGAGAACAGTGCCAATGATGATGGCAATTATGGTAATTATGATGGGCATAACACTCCTGTTTCATTACTTTTTCTACATTCCATTGTAGTTTATAACCCGCAGAAGCCCTGATTAATTGGGGGTGAGGGCATCAAGATTAGGGAAGACTGATTTAACCAGTAGTTACTGGCTTACTAGACGAATCGATATACTCAGTCCGGCAAGTGGTAAAGACTATTTCTTTACCAAAAGAAACAGGCCGACAATGAAACTGGCGGCTCCTGCAATGTAAACAATCATAACCTTATCAGTATAAGAACCGTTGATCGCCTGGTTAAACTGCGAACCGAAGGAACCCGACATCTGGTATCCCCAGATAGCCAGGCCGATGCCTGTCACCATAAGGACAATGCCGATAATTTTGCTTTGTGATTTCTTCATTTTGTATCCCATTTTTTTGCAGGTTTTCCAACGGGCTCTGTGCCTGCTTCAATTGGTTATATTAGTTCAATCTGAACTGTTATTTGTATTTGAACGAATCGGCCTGGGTATTGGTCACAAAAGCAGCCTGTGTTTAAACCGGGTTCTATTGTCGAATGATCGAAGATGCGTGTATGCTGCGCTCTGATTTTCCTTTGTTCAAAGCATGCCTCATTTGTTTTTCAAGAACTGGTCTAATTTCAACAAAGCGGTATTTCTAATTTTATTAGCAATATTTCTTTTCGATGTGCAGGGTGCAATCATTAAGCATATGGGTGATCGTTACCCGGTACCGCAGCTTGCTTCATTTCGAAATCTATTTGGCTTGATTCCGAGTTTCCTGATATTAGCGTTATCCAGGGAATGGCACGAGAAGGGCAGGGTTATACTGATCAGTCAATGGCGATTTGGCCTTTTGCGAGGGCTTTTTATTGCGGGTGCACAATATTGTTTTTATTTATCCATTACTAAAATGGAGCTCGCCACGGCAACAACGCTGACCTATATTGGCCCGGTATTTATCACTGTGCTCTCTATCCCAATACTGAAACATACAGTGGGTTTATGGCGATGGTTAGCGGTTGGCACAGGTTTTTTTGGCGTATTGTTAATTATGCAGCCGGGCGCCGAAGTTTTTTCGCCATACGCATTACTGCCTGTCGCTGCCGCGTTTGGATATGCATTGGCTATCGTTAGCACTCAATTATTTAGTGATGAGGTGCCCACCGCAATGATCAATATGTATTCTGCGTTGGGTGCCTTGGCTGGCTCTACTACCCTGCTGTTTGCTACCACGGGTTATATTCCCATAGAGTTAGCCATTGACTGGCTCTGGTTAGTGGCGATGGGATCTGTCGGTGGCTGTGCTGTACTGCTGATGATTAGTGCTTATCGGTTGACCCGGCCCGGCAGCCTTTCTCCATTTGAATATTTCGGTATCCCATTTTCATTTGTTCTCGGCTGGGTATTTTTTGGCGAAGCACCGTTTGACCGCTTACTTCCAGGCGTTATTTTTATTGTCGCTGGTGGCTTGTTGATTGCCTGGCGTGAACGCAAGAAGCGGCCTGCTCCGGCACAAGCGATCGTTGAGTAGCGTTATTCAGCCTACGGATATACCTGCTGAATTGTGGGTAAAAAATACCTTGGTAACCGCTTCGTGTATATCCCAGGTCACGCGTTCTCCTTTACGCGTGAATATGCGGGCTAAACCGGTGTGCGCGGTGTCTGTTCTCGTTTCGGTTTATTAATCAGTTCAAATATCGAACGCAATGCGACAGCAGCAATAATCAGGCTACCCCCAAATATCGTCCAGGTTGTCGGCGTCTCGCCTATAAACCACCATACCCATATCGGTCCAAGCGCGAATTCGAGCAGCATGATCAAGGTGACTTCCGCGGTGGCCAGATGTCTCGATGCGATAATGAACATCCAGTTCACAAACCCCGACAGGAAACCACCCCAAAAAAGGCACAGCAAAATGTCTTTTAACGGGATCGCAATATCGCCTTTTGTTGCGAGCAGTGAGATCACAATAATGATTGCCGATGACTGCAATATGACGTGTATCTATAACCTGGGGAGGTGAAGCGCTAATAGCCATCGGCGCAGTCTGCCTTCGGACTGAGCAAGATGCAATGCTAGCTTGCACCCATCCTACAAAGCCGAGGCCTTAAAATGAACGGGCACATTTGTTTGCCTGGATTCCATGTAGGCCCGGCATAGCCGCTCTATACCGATAGTGATTTGATCGAGATTCGAGCAGGAAAAGTTCAGTCGCATACAGTTGCTGGTTTTGCTGTCTGTGTAAAAGGATTGTCCTGGAACAAAGACGACGCCGCGGGAGGAAGCCCCGGCAAAAAGAGCCATGGTATCGATAGAGCCGTGGAATTTAACCCACATGAACATACCGCCCCGAGGATGCGAGCGCTCTATTTCATCGCCCAGGTACTGATCCAGCAGGTCGCCCATAATCTGGCAGCGTTTACCGTAGATCTTGCTCAACTGGTCGAGGTGCGCCTGCAAATCATTATTCAGGAGATATTCCAGAATGAGGCCCTGGGTTAAACGCGAGGTGTGCAAATCAGATGCCTGTTTGGCGATGATCAGCTTCTTCATCAACTCGGGCGGTGCAACAATCCATCCAACCCGGAGCCCCGGGGATATAGTCTTTGAGAATGTGCCGAGTAATATGGATTGCTCCGGTAGCCAGTTGAAAAATGATGGAGCGTTCTCGCCGCTAAAACAGATTTCAGCGTAAGGATCGTCTTCGATGATGAACATGTTCCTGTCCTTAACCAGGTCGACAATCGATTTTTTATTCGCCTCGCTATAAGAGTAGCCAGTAGGATTTTGAAAATTTGGTACGCAATAAAGCATTTTTGGATCGGCACCCAGACTGCGCTCGAAAGTGTCGAGATCGAGCCCATTGTGTTCGATATCAACTGGTAAGAACTCGGGCTGGTAGAGCGACAGGGCCTGAATCGCGCCGAGGTAACCCGGTGACTCGATGACGATTCGATCATCGAAATTGCGATTGCCAATGATGTCTGGATTATCGAAGATGAAATTCCGACCAATTACCTGACGCAGAATCCGGATAGTTTTGTAAATCTCGCACCCCGGCAAACTTTTTATATTAATAGTCATTCCAAAACCGTGGCACCCGGACTGCGCGTTGGTTACTTGATTTCCCCGCCAAAATTAACCGAATCGGTAGCGGCTTCGATCCGCGCGCAGTGCTGGTTTGCACCCACCATCAATGTCGAAATAGCCCAGCGCTGGCTCGATAAGAAGGAAGCCAGGGACTGGTTGAATATACAGAAGAAGGATCTTTATAAGCGTCAGGCACTGACCGCCGAGATTCTCGATGGGTACGACATAGTGATGACTAAGGGCAGTTTCCATGTCTGGCTATCCTTGCCGGAAACCTGGCGGGCGATGGAATTCCAGTCGCTGCTGGCTGAAAAAGGGGTGAGAGTGTTGTCGGCTGAATCCTTCGCAGTCGGTCGATTTCCAGCCCCCCAGGCAATCAGAATTTGCATTAGCGGACCCTCTACGATTGGCGAGCTGGAAACGGGTTTAAACATTATCAGGCAACAGCTTGAAGATGGGTACGACGCGCGGTTTTCTGTATTCTAGTTAACTACCAGTCGTCGGGCTTGCCAACATTGGTATCGATTCCCTGGGCGAATAGCTCTTCCTGGCGCACACGCATTAAGTCACCATATCTGTTGTATTTGAGGTAGTTCTTGTTCAAACCGTAGCGCAATAAATGTTCAAAATGAAACGGGAATAACAGGGATGCCACGCGTGCCACTTCCTTGCCCTCGTCGAATAAAATTATTCCGGGTCGATAATCCATTTTTAGTTCGACAGCCCAGTCCCGGGGTGAAATCCGGCGACCATTAAAGTCGGTAATCAATTCTTCTGATTTTCCATCGATGCGGATAAAGCGATACTGTTCGAGCTGCTCGCGGATCTCCGATCTGCTGATTAGCTTATTGTGGAAGGTCGCGCAATCGTCGCAATCATCATCCTCGATGAGCAATGCCACCGGTTTCTTGATAGAGCTAAAATCGGTAACGGTTTCAATTAGAGGATCTGTAATAAACCGGTACTCGCCGTACTGCATATTCGCGCGTTTGTAATCACTGAACGAGGTTTCCAGGTAAGCCATTTCCGCAACATAATTAAAGGCCTGCTGCAGTGCCCGCGTGGATCGGTAACCGGCTAGCCGGAGTACGACCTGGTTTTTACTGTTAAGCAGTATAATGGTCGGTGTGCCCTGGATTTTAAGATATTCTGCCAGGGTTCTTTCAGTCGTCGTGATCTGTTCGGTCATCGCAATTTCTCGATCACCGCGGACGTTAATCTCGATACTGTCAAAGTGTTCCTGCATAAAAGACTTCAGCGGTTCTTTCTGGAACTGCTCATTCACTGTTTGTGCGCAGTAGGGGCATCCATTGAGGTGGAAAAACAGTAATACGTGCTTGCCAGATTCATTCGCTTCTTCGACATCAGTGGCAATTTCGAGAAATGAATCCTTGAACCAGGCAGGCGTATCAAAGTTTTTACCGCCAACAACCTTGCCGGGTGCTACCGCGAAAGTCTGGTTGCTGCCAATAGCCAGCAACCAGAATAAGCAAATGATTGATCGAATATTGAGTTTCATCACACATTCTCCATCGATCAATTACGACATCATAAAAAAAGAAAATCAATTGGCCTAAAGGGATAGTTTCAGAGCTGGTGTGAATATAGTTGATTTGAAGGTGAATCACCCCGGGTTTGCTGGAGACTCGGGTGTTTTAAAGCCATGCCGCTTGCGCGGGGACACCTATTTCTGCTTTTGCTTACAAAACCAATGTCAGATTCGTAAGGGCTTCGATACAGGTGTTAATGGTAACGCGCTTGCCGGCGTAAATGCCCAGGTATCGCTTACTTCAGCCCGTTACCTAACCAGGTTCATAAATTCCTGAGCAGAGTACCCGCAAGCGGTTTATCTTATTGCCCTCGGTGTTGTAGTAAACCTGATGTTCGTATTCAAAGGGTCCATATTCGAGCTTATGTCCACGTAGTCGGTAAGAAATTCGATAGCGGCCAGGCACGTCATGATGATCGACGCTTACAACTTCTGACACCTTTTCACCAGGAGGGTACAGCTCGTGAAGTGCTTTCTCGGTCTCGGGCCAGCCAATCGCATGCCAGGAATCTCCCTGGGTTGCAGCGAGAAACACGATATCTTCCGAGAAAAGATCATGGAGTCTTGTAAAATCGCCTTGCGAGACAGCTTCAACGTATTGTGATCCGAGGTCTTTGGAGATAGCAGTTTCCCTTCGAGATTAACTATATTATGACTTTTGAGATAGGCATTGTGCGCATTAAGGACAAGTAGCTCAAGCGGGTCGGTGTCAACCTATATCGGGGCAGCGTCTATAAAATATTTCGCAGATCAAATCATTTTACGATGGTACGTAATTCTCCCTGACATAGTCCTCTTTGAACCCGGCTTTCAAAATATTATTGTAGGAGTGTTGGGGGTCACCCGGCACGCTCACGCCAGTACAGCAGAATATTTTTTGGCAGCCTAATTCGATGGCAAGATTCAAGCGAGCGGCCATTAAGGCCCCCTGACTGCCACGACGACGAAATTCCGGTGACGTTGCACCATAGTCCGTCCAGCCATAACCATTTCGAACAAACAAGGCTCCAACTCCGGCGGGTTTATCTCCATCAAAACTCATAAAAATATGCCAATCTTCCCGACCAGGTAATTTTGCAAGCCAGGGTATGGCTTTATCGCCCAAATCGAAGGCACTACAAATAATCTCGCCAAAGGCAGGTCCATATTCCGGTCCAATCTCACGCACTGTCAGGTTCGTTTGACGATCTTCAACCTTGACAGGATCACGTGAAAATTTTTGCCAACCGCGATCGGGTTTCAACCCTTCATCTCTCATCCACTCGGGGACTTCCGTTGGGCTGGCATCAGGGTGCAACTGAACAAAATACTGGGCTACTTCGTTCTCGCTATAGGTTGAAATGATAGTCTTGATCTCCTCCCGGGACGCTGGCGCGGACAATCCTAGTCCCAGGACTCGGTTCACTACGATTGCCGAGTCCGGGAGATTTCGGGCAACCGAGATAAGCGACGAATTCAAAGTTAGTCTCATTAAACCAATTTCTCTGATGTCACCCCGGTCAGCCGCGTCGTGCAAATCCTCCATTGCAGCTCGCTCTATAGTTTCCGATTCATGAGATTTCATATTTGTAGAGGGTCCAGTCTCGGAATACAGCTCCAAGGTTAGTTTCCAGTCTATATCAACTCTTCTATTTACCCCAATCAATTATCTTTGAGATAATGTAAATCGTAGCATTCCGCCATTCCAAACGGAGAAAACTGCATAGATAAAAGGTGACATATATGCTTACTTTCCTGTGAGGAGCGGGGTTCTGTTCCTGGCCGAAGTTAGCCGCGTAAGTTAAAATTTTAAGGGTCCGCTTTACCCCCTGGCGGTTATACTCGAACAATGTTCACTTACCACATATCAAACGCATGCAGCCGGACAAAGTGCCCCTACGCGCGCACTTTGCCGCTGATGCGGGACGTTAGGCGGCTTCCGATTTTTGTAGCCTGGAGGTCAGGCAGCGGGGATTTACAAGCAAGCAATTGAGATTGCCGAGGTTACCAGGGAAGGAATTGCCGGCGACCACCAGGCAGACAGGCGCTTCCACGGTGAACCCGAAAAGGCGCTGCATCATTTCGCAGGCCAGAGCTACAAAATCATCGTATCGGCATTTCCCGAATTGCACGGCATCGCGGTACCAGGCAGTATCAGAGAGAACATTTCTTGCTAAGGCCAGGCTTCAATTCAGTATTATCACCTGAAATTTAATCCGGAGATATGGCTAACAATACCATCAGCGATATAGGTATCGTCGATGCCGACCGATATCACATCTGCACCCATTTCGTTGAGCAAGTTTGCCGTAGCGAAATCGATCGTGAAGGCGGCCGCTTTTTTACCGTCTATTTTGCACCGGTTTATAATGTCTTTGACGATATCGATGGTGTCAGGGCCATAAGCATCTGGAATTCGATCCTGGCGCACTGAAATAGAAAGATCCCCGGGACCGATGAGTACACCATCGATACCCTCGACCTTGAGGATGTCTTCGATATTATGATAGGCCTCCAGGGTTTCAATCATGACCAGTGCTAACGAGCAGTGATCAAATTCTTCAAGATACTGGTTACTGGAAATGCCATATAGCGAAGCAGCATGCCTGGGGCCGAATGAGCGTTGGCCAACCGGCACAAATTTTGTTGCCGAGGCAAAATTCCTGGCGTCTTCAACCGTATTTATCATTGGTGCAATAACGCCAAGCGCGCCAAAATCCAGCACCCGCGAGGCGCTATCCCAACGATCCAGCGGGATTCTCACGAATGGTGCCTTGCCTTTCGCAATCAGGGTCGCAATGCCGGTTTGCACGCTGGTCTCGTCGAAGAATCCATGTTGCATATCGAGCACTACCGCGTCGAAGGAAAACTCGCAGACTCTTTCCAGGAAACGCGGGTCGGTGATACCACACCAGGCAGACAGTACCGGTTTGCCGGAATCCAGCAATTGCTTTAAACGACGCATCATTCCACTCCCGATCGAGATTATCATACGGTGATTATTCCGCTTGAGTAAAAGTGTACATGATGTACATCAAACTAAGGCAGACAATATTATTAACAACACTTTAAAATCGCGAAGACATATAATAATTGATCGGATGATATTCAATGAGGGCTGCTGATATGACTGCCGTAACCCGTGACTGGCTGGATAGATTACCCAAGGTCGAGCTGCACTTGCATCTCGAAGGAAGTCTTGAACCCGAGCTCATGTTTGCACTGGCTCAACGAAATAAAATTGAATTGCCTTTTGATTCGGTTGATCAAATCCGCCAGGCCTACGAGTTTGGTAATCTACAGGACTTTCTCGATATCTATTACCAGGGGGCTAACGTGCTTCTGTCAGAGCAGGATTTTTATGACCTGGTCTGGGCTTACCTGAAAAAATGCCAACAACAAAACGTGGTGCATGTGGAGCCGTTCTTTGATCCACAAACACACACTGATCGAGGCGTTTCGTTCGAAACAGTTATCAATGGTATTTCCCGGGCCCTGACGGATGGTGAAAAGCAGTTAGGCATTAGCAGCCAGTTAATCATGTGTTTCCTGCGCCACCTCAGTGAAGGGGCGGCCTTTGACACCCTGGCCCAGGCCGGGCCTTTTCTGGATCGGATTATCGGAGTTGGTCTGGATAGTTCCGAAAAAGGTCACCCACCGGAAAAATTTAGCCGGGTATTTGCGCGCGCGCGTGAATCAGGCTTGTTAACCGTCGCCCACGCTGGCGAGGAGGGGCCGGCTGATTATGTCTGGACCGCAATTAAAGATTTGAAGGTTTCACGTATCGATCATGGTGTGAGGTCTATTGATGATCCGGAGCTGATGGATTACCTGGCTGAGACCCGAACGCCTCTAACCGTATGCCCTTTGTCCAATACAAAATTACGCGTATTCGACGACATGTCCGAGCACAATATTCTCGAGATGCTGGAGCAAGGCGTCTGCGTCACGGTCAATTCAGATGATCCGGCTTATTTTGGTGGCTATATGACCGAGAACTTCGAAGCCCTGGTGCAGGCACTCGATATGACTAAAGACCAGGCCAGGCAACTGGTATTAAATAGCATCGAGGCGAGCTTTGCGGATGATGCGAGGAAACAGGATATCCAGGCCCTGGTTGCCAAATTCAGTCACAGCTAACCGGGCAAGCTCATAACTTCAGCCCACTCCAAGCAGCTTCCAGTGAAGCTTCAAAAACTGGCCGGATTATTAATCCTGGTGATGGTTTTGATCACCATCTCGCATGGATTGTTTCATTTCTCACTACCCTTCGATCCGGCCTGGATAGCCGGGGTAACGAGTTGGCTGGCGGCTTTGCTGCTGGTTAACAATGCTTCTCGAATCTTGCAGGTACAGGTCGGTATATTGCTAACGGCCGGATTGATTTTGATCTTTTACGCAGCCAACCAGGGTGCTGAAATCAATTTTCTTAAGGTCATTAGTAGCAATAGCGGCTTACTGTCGATGATTGCGGCGGTGGGTTTCCTGCGTTTGGTGGCGATTTCGGATGCGCATAAAGATGCTAAGCTGCCAGTCGGCAGGCGTTCTTATCTGCATACCTTGTTGGGTGTTAATCTACTGTCTACGATTATCAACATTTCGGCGCCGATGCTGATTGCGGACCGAATCCACCAGCAAAAGCCCCTGCGGAGATTCACTTCGCAGTCGCTTACGCGCGTATTTTGCGGTTGTGCATCCTGGTCACCATTTTTTGGTGCAATGGCAGTGGTGTTGACTTACGTCAGTCAGGCAAAACTGCTATGGATTGTATTCGCAGGTTTACCTTTCACCATCATCGGCCTTGTGGTGGTCTACGCGGAGGCGCGCCTCCGGTATCCAGATGAGGTCGATAATTTTGTTGGCTACCCGATTCATCTGAATAGCCTGAAGATCCCCTTTATACTGGTAGTCAGCGTTATTCTCGGTTTCTGGTTACTACCCGGGACACCTGTATTGGTAGTGATAGGATCGAGTGCTTTACTGGTTACAAGCCTGACCCTGTTGATACGAAACCGGGCATCCGTAACCGTGCAGCTTGGAGGTTACGTGATGAACGGGTTGCCTCGCATGGTCAATGAGCTAACCCTGTTTCTTGCGGCGGGTGTGCTGGCAGCGGGTATGTCGGCAATCATTGAAAATGGTGTTCTGCAATCGCCGTTCACGCATTTCGATGCCACTACCTCTGTTCAACTACTGGGTTTCATGTTGTTTTGTGCCATCATCGGTATCCATCCGGTCATCTTAATTTCGAGTTTGACGCCATTAATTTTGACCCTCGATCCCAACCCCAATTTACTCGCGATTACCTATTTGTTCGCCTGGAATCTTGGCACCTGCTCGAGTCCGTTGTCTGGCACAAATCTAGTGTTTCAGGGCCGATACAACATTCCGAGCTGGAAAGCGGCAATCTGGAGCTGGCCCTACGTGATCGTCATGTACCTGATAGCGGCAATTTGGCTGCAACTTATTGCCGATTTTTTTCCCGGGAGTTAACCCTGTACTATTCCACGGGTAGTTCCGTCTTGCTAATCAATTGCCTGAGCACAAAGCTGGAGTGAACGCCGGTAACACCTTTCAGTCGGGTCAAGTGTCCGAGCAGGAATTTTTCATAGTGCTGCATGTCTTTGACGACTGCTTTAACTAAAAAGTCTGCCGCCTGGCCGGTGACAATACTGCACTCAATGACTTCAGGCATATTGGCAATAGCCTTTTCAAACGCCTCAAAACGATCGGGGGTATGGCGGTCCATGGATATGCCAATAATAGCGGTCAGACTCAGGCCGAGTGCCTGCGGGTTAAGCAGGGTCACATGACGATCAATTATACCGGAGTCTTCGAGACGCTTGACCCGGCGCGAACACGGCGTTGGCGAAAGTCCCACCTGGTCAGCCAGTTCCAGGTTGCTGATACGTCCATTGGACTGCATCAAGCGTAGAATATGTTTGTCAATTCGATCCAGGCTGATTTTCACGTCTATTTCTCTCTAAAAAATAATATAATTAGCTATATTAACTAATAAAATACAATTTAATAGTTAATTATATCTTAGATAGGTTAAACCATTGGCTAATTCGCAATTATTTACTAGTGCGATTGCTTTATAGTTATCCACTAGCAACAACAACCCAACAGGATAAACCCGTGTCAAGCTTCAACCACAGAAAGTACCGTGCCTTCAGCCCTATTGCCAAAGCAGGCCGTCGTTGGCCCGATAAAGTCATAAACCATGCACCCGACTGGTGTAGTGTCGATTTGCGTGACGGAAACCAGGCATTGATCGAGCCCATGACAGCGGGGCAGAAACTGGATATGTTCCGATTGCTGGTTGACGTTGGCTTCAAGCAAATTGAAGTAGGTTTTCCAGCGGCGTCACAGACGGATTTCGACTTTGTGCGACAGTTGATTGAACAGGATATGGTGCCCGAAGATGTGACTATCCAGGTTTTGACCCAGGCTCGCGAACATTTGATAGCGCGCAGTTTTGAGTCCTTGAAAGGCGCACGGCGGGCGATTATGCATCTGTATAATTCAACTTCGACGGTACAACGCGAACAGGTGTTTAAGATGTCGCGTGAGCAGATCAAGGGTATTGCTGTACAGGGGGCAGAATGGGTGCGGGACTATGCAGCTAAACAGCCCGATACTGATTGGCAGTTCCAGTATTCACCCGAGAGTTTCACCGCTACCGAACTCGACTATGCGATCGAAGTATGTGACGCGGTGATTGATATCTGGCAGCCGACGCCGCAGAAGAAAAATATTATCAACTTGCCGGCTACTGTCGAAGTTGCGACCCCGAACGTGTATGCCGACCAGATTGAAACCATGTGTGACAGGATAAGCCACCGCGATAGCGTCACCATCAGTTTACATACGCATAACGATCGCGGTTGTGGCGTTGCTGCTTCGGAGCTCGGCATCATGGCCGGCGCTGATCGCATCGAGTCGTCGGGGTCGGCGCCGATCACAATCAACGCGACGGGTTCGGGCGGATCGTCAGGCCTGCTGTCCAGCGGTTCGATCGGTGGAGTGAAT
>JBGUEB010000054.1:0-16027 GCA_041821565.1 Gammaproteobacteria bacterium
CATAGCCTGTGCTACCACGGTGATTTACATCGAGGATTGCATAACCGCGACTTGTCCAATACTGTTTAATCGGATCCAGAGACAGATTGGCACTCTCAATGGGCCCCCCATGCATAAATACCAGCAGGGGAGGAAGGGTATTTTTTGGCGCCTGAAAATCAGGATTGCACGGTGGATAGAAAACACCATGCGCGAGACATCCATGGCTGGTATCGAAATCGAAAGGCTGCGGGGCAGAATAATAATCGGTATTTGTACTCGAGGGACTGGAGGTTTTTGATTTTTTACCCTCCTCGTCTTGAGTGTTATCTTTAAGCTCACGGCTATCTGCCAATTCAAGGCGGCAAGGAACAAGTCGATCTGACGAGCTAGACTCGACGGCGAGTCGATACAGGGAATTCCCCTGCTGAGATGTGGCCGCAGTGAGGTACAGCATTTCTTGCTGAGCCACCAGATTACGAATACGCCCGAACTCCTGATCAACTGTAATAATTTTATCATTCTGCCTGTCGACCAGGCTTAGTTTTTCCGAGCAATTACTGGTATGGCTTATAATTATCGAACCATTGTCTAGTATCGCATAATTTCTCTGCCCGAAGGCGGCCGGTGCGGAAGTCGCTTCCGCTTCCATGGGGTAAACCGACTCAATGCATTCGCTGTCATACTCATCATTTTCCTTCTCTTTCACCTTATCAGCGGATTCTTCAATATCCTCGATTTGAATCCGGTAAAGATTCCACCAATCAGTCCAGTCGGCAAGAAAGTAAAGCCAGCCTTTGTTATCAAATTGAGGTTGTAGCAAGGAGCCTGGTATCGGTTGCGGTATTTCTCGGAAATTAACAAGGGCGCCCGCCTGGTCAAAATTGGCGATTCTGATCTCAGTGTTATCCCAGGGCATATTGGGATGCGACCAGGTTTGCCAAACCAGGGTTTTTCCATCGAGAGATATGCTTGGCGAGGTAACAAAATCACTTCCATCATACAATATTTCACCCTCACCTCCCTGCGCGAGGTCAATCGCAACCAGGGTGTTAATCACCTTGCCCGGGCCAGGCTGACCTGTGCCGCACATGCGGTGATCCTCACGAACGCAAATCAGGCGATTGAATTTTTTATCGACAACAAAATCTCCAAATCTTAAGTTTTCGTCTGCAACCAGGGTGATTACGCCCCCGGCTTCACAACTTTCGTTGTTAAAGGCCATGGACTGTTTGATGACGCTGTTAGTACTAAGCTCAGAATAATATATCCAGTCATCGCCAAAGGCATAGGGAGCGAGACCGTATTCGTGTACCCTGGTTCTGACATCAAACCCCACGGGAGAAACCCTGGTGCAGCGACCATGCTTATCGCGAAACATTAATGCCTGGCGATTTGACTCCCACGGCAATGTCTGCACGTAAAAGAGTCCGCCGGGCCCAGGCCTGAGATAATTGATGCTTGCGTCGAGACGAAACACGGACTCTTCGGTCAGAGGTGAAATCCAGTCGCCATAAATTCTTGTCGTACGCGCGCTCATCCGCTTATTTCTTTTCCTGGTGAATCCAGCTGGTCACAGAACTCATGACGGCATTGATATTGGGCGTAGAAAACAAACTGAATTCCGGAAGAAGTACACTCTGACCCCTCATAATTTTTGTACGTGAGATAAGCGCTGCGCGATCAGATACAGGCCCAGACCAACCATTACCAGCGCGATCAGCACCGGTAACACCAGGTCATATCCGCCAATACCCCAGACCAGCGATCCGAGATATGGCGCCGACGCCGAACCCACCAGGTAGAGTAGCGCCATGGCACCGAATTTCGCGCCGAAATTATTTTCGCCGAGAATATCCCGCGCAATCAGCGGTCTTATTATACTAACAACACCATGACCGGCACCGAACAGAATAACGAAGCCCACCAGTAACGTGGGTGCAGTAGCGGTATTCAATAACAGCAATATCGATATGCCGACGACAACGAAACAGGCGATGGTAATTTCATTGGTCGTCACATGGCGCTCTGCCGCCATCATCGCAAGCCGGCCTGCAACCTGCATCGGGCCAATAAAGGATGCCGCCATGATCGCGACGTCGGCATGGATACCACGATCATAAAGAACAGGTAAGAAGTGATGTATGGTAACGCCATGAACCACCGCTAAAAAGGCAAAACTCAATGACAAAAACCAGAAAACCGGTCTCAACAGGAAAGCATGGCGATGACTCGCATGCTCTTTGGGTCGCAACCTGGCCAGATTACCGGTCTGTTCCACCGCTCGCGCACCCAGCCACATCATCGGCGCCGCAACCAGGATCAATACGGCGGCGAATACTTGAACCGCAACACGCCAGCCAAAGGCCTCACTCAGTGCATGCGCACTAGGAAAGCTGATTGTACTCGCGAACCCTGCTACCAGGGTGACAAGAATGATAGCCTGTTTGGCATTCACACCCCTGGCATGGGTGATCAGTGCGAAACAGGGCTCGTACAGACAGCCCGCCATCATCACGCCGATCAGGCTCCAGACCAGGTAAAAATCACGCAACTCGGTGACAAACGAGAGCGCTAGCAGGCAAATCGCTCCCAGCAGCGTACTGCCGACCATCATCAACGCTCCCCTGCCAGTATCAATCAAGCGTCCGGCAAAGGGCGCGACGAACGCGGAAACAAAAATTGACAGCGTGATAGCAGCAGTTAAATCGACCCTTGACCAGCCAAGTGATTGCTCCCAACGCACCAGCAAAGCTGGAAAAACGTAATACAAGCCGGCCCAGACCAGGGTCTGGCCAATGGCAAGAAAGAGGATGGCACGGTCTTTTAACATGAATTGGGCGAAACCGAATCAAACGAGAGTGCAACCAGTAATATACCCGAATCTGGGCTGTTGCGAGCGCTAATTACCCTGGCTCTGGCTGCTATCGTGGGCGGCATGCCCAGCGTGATCCATACCATGCTCAGACCCCGGGCCCAGTAAACCAACGAAGGTAACAATGCCAAACAGGATAATTACGCTTCCCATCACCGAACGGACCCGCGAATTCGCTCTCCATTGATTGATCTTGCCTGCGGATAGTCCGAGCACGGCTAGCATCGGCAGGGTGCCCAGACCAAAGGCCAGCATGGTGAGACCACCCCGCAACGCGTCACCTGTGGCCAGCACCAGCAACAGGGCCGAGTAAACCAGCCCGCAGGGAAGCCATCCCCACAGCGAGCCGAGTAATAGTGCCTGCGTTTTGCTGCGTACCGGAATAAATTTCGCAGTAACGGGCTGCAGCAGGCGCCAGAACCTGAGCCCGAAGGATTCGATTCGACTCAGGCCCGACCACCAGCCGGCGATGCTCAGACCCAGCGCCAGCATGAATGCGCCGGCTATCATTTGCATGGCGGCGTGACTGGATTCCATACCGATCAATCCAATCAGGCTACTGCCCAGGGTCGCAGCGATCATACCGGCGATAGCATAGCTGAGCAAACGCCCGCTATTAAAGGCCAGAGCGTACAGGACTTGCTGTTTTTTACTGCCGATACCGTCAACGACACCGCTGTGCAGCACTCCAACAATACCGCCGCACATGCCGGCGCAATGCGGCGACCCGAGGAAGCCGAGGGAAAATGCAGTGATAAGAAGAAGATAATCAGTCATTAATTTGATACCAGTGAACTGACGAACAATTTTGAATCATTCAGTTAAAATGGACAAGTGTTCTCAGCCCCTCACCCCTGCCCTTTTATGCCCTCGGGTACTCCCCGGCGGGGCGAGGGAGTATAGTCTCCTCTCCCTCTGGGAGAGGGTTAGGGTGAGGGTGTATATTCACACACCACATTTTACTGGTCTTGACGCAAATCAAGAAGACCAGACCCTGTTGCTTTAAGCTCTGATGCCAACCGAATTCCTGCTATCCTGCGTCCGATGTTGCAAACTGCCGAACCGACTTCCATGCACTGCTACCATTGTAGCCTGCCCGTACCCGACGCGGGCCGATTTCAATTGCCGGTGGCGGATGAAATGCGCGAGTTCTGTTGTGCCGGATGCTTGGCGGTAAGTGAAACCATTACGGGCTCGGGGCTTCTGGGCTACTACCGGCAGCGCGAAATACCGGCGATCAGAGCAGATGACGAAGCCGCCACCAGAGCAGATGAATATCGCGGCTTCGATCACGAGAGTGTGCAGGCCGGCTGGGTAATAGATAAAGGCGACAGCACTTCCGAGGCGACTTTTCTAATAACTGGAATCAACTGTGCGGCCTGTGTCTGGCTTATAGAAACCTACTTGGCGGGTAAAGAAGGTATTCAATCTGCACAGATCAATTTCAGCAGTAATTTAATGAAAGCATCCTGGGACCCGCAATACATAAAAGTCAGTGATATTTTGCAGGCGGTTTCGCGCATTGGTTATCAGGCGCAACCTTACACGCGTGAGGCTCGCTACCGATTACTCGATGACCAGCGCAGCCAACTATTAAAAAGGTTAGGCGTTACAGCCGCGCTGGGCATGCAAATCATGGTAATCAGTGTCGCGCTGTATGCCGGTAACTGGTTTGGTATAGATGCAGATATTGCCATTTTTTTAAAACGCATCGGCCTGTTACTGGTGCTGCCGATCATGGTTTACGCGGCGAAGCCTTTCTTTAAGGGGGCCATCAACAGCCTGCGCATCGGCCGTGCCGGCATGGATGTTCCGATTAGTATTGGCATTTCGCTGGCATTCCTCGCCAGCTTCTGGGCAATCGTCGAAAATAGTGGCGAGGTATATTTCGATTCGATCGCGATGTTCGTGTTCTTTATCCTCGGCGCGCGATACATCGAGTTGAACACGCGTATCAACGGCTCGCGCGCAATGGAATCCCTGACCGCCGCGCTTCCTGTAATCGCCAGTCGCCTACAGGACAATGTCACCGAAAAAGTGCCCGTGGCCGAACTACAGCCTGGTGACCTGGTGCTGGTGAATCCTGGCTCGGTGATTCCGGTAGACGGTCTAATCGTCGAGGGCCCGAGCAGCTTCAATGAATCATTGCTAAGCGGTGAAAGCTTGCCGGTAGATAAGCAAGTCGGAGAATCGGTTATTGCCGGGGCGATCAATATAGGGCAACCCGTGACCATCCGGGTGTCCCACACGGGCGAACAGACAGTGCTATCATCGATACAGCAACTGGCCGATAACGCGGCAATGGATAAGCCACGGATTACCCAGTTTGCCGAGTCAATTGCCGGTTGGTTTATTACCGCGGTATTACTCATCGCATTGATCTCGCTGCTTTCGGGTCTGCTTGGGGAGGATCCAGACTGGTTGTCCCGTACCATCGCATTGCTGGTGGTGAGCTGCCCCTGCGCCTTATCACTGGCGACACCGCTGGCGCTGAGCGCCGGCTCCAGTTCGATGGTCTCCAGAGGTTTGTTTGTTGCCCGTCAACATGCACTGGAAACGCTTGCCAGGGTAGACCATGTGGCTTTCGATAAAACCGGCACCCTCAGCAACGGTGAACTGAGCCTGATCCAGGTCAAAACGCTTGCCGGACTCGAGCGCGAAGAATGCACAGCCATCGCTGCTGCACTGGAATCGCAGTCCGATCATCCGATCGCCCGGTCAATCAATCTAGAGGCGCAAGATATTTCAACTCCCCAGGCCATCGAAGTACATCACCATGCCGGCGCCGGTATTTCGGGTCAAATCGATAAGCGAAGCTACTACATGGGTTCTGCCGAGTTTCTCACCGAACAAAATACCCAATTGAAATTTGAATCAGCTCTGCTGCAAGACAGTGACCAGCTAGACAAAATCATTGTTTTTCTTGCCGACCAACATCAGTTACTCGCGGCATTCGTGTTCAGTGATGAAATCAAGCCAGGAGCCTTCGAACTCGTCGACTACCTTCATCGACAGGGAATTCGTACCACCTTGCTAAGCGGCGACAGGTTTGAGCTAGTCGAACATGTAGCGCAACAACTAGGCATCGAATCATTTCACGCCGAATGCCGGCCACAGCAAAAAATAGAGGTGCTGGAGCAATTGATTCAGAACGGAGATATTATCGCGATGGTAGGTGACGGCATAAACGATGCCCCTGCCCTGAGCCTTGCCCATCTTTCGATTGCCGTCGCCCGTGATATCAACCTCGCCAGCGTCAACGCCGATATGGTGATGATGAACCGGCATATCGAGGAAATAATTCCCGCCATTGTCCAGGCCCGCCGAGCCCGGCGCATAATCCGTCAAAACGTGGTCTGGGCAATATTGTATAATTTCACTGCGATTCCGCTCGCGCTGGTCGGATTAGTGCCGCCCTGGCTAGCGGCAATTGGCATGTCCCTGAGTTCTGTAGTAGTGGTGCTGAACTCTTCGCGATTATTAAAACTGAAAGCTAACCCTGCAACCGGGAACAACTGATGGAAATTATCTACCTGCTGATACCGCTATCGATTGTTCTTGTCGGCCTGATTATCGCGGGGTTTTTCTGGGCGGTTAATAGCGGCCAATTTGATGACCTGGAAGGGCCTGCATACCGAATTTTACAGGATGAGGACGAGCTCGATCAGCAGCGGCAATCCGCTAAAAATGAATCAACCAAGCAGGATTAATAATCCCTATAGCAGACCATGAAAAAACTACAGAAAGACACACTACTCGGCATGCGTGATCAGCTTGCCAGCTATGCCTGGAAAGACGAGGAAATATCCGAACTCGTCGATCCGAAACTGGGCATTATTACCGGTTTTCAGGACCTGCTCGATCAGCTCGATGAATTACGCCAGGTCGATCTTGGTAGCACGCCACCCGCGTCGCATATCTCGCCCCCGCTCGAATCCGACTAGTCCCTGGAACCGGTGCTTTATAAATGAATGACGAACTCGCGTTCTGCTCTATATCCCAGCTGTCGCAAAAATTACGTGATGGCGAAGTGAGTTCACTGCAACTGGTCGAGTTATTCGCACAACGAATCGAACACTTCAAGAATCAAAGCAACGCATTTATATCGCTCGATCTGGATTCAGCGATAGAAGCTGCCAGGGCCATTGAATACTCACCCGGGCAGGCATTATGCGGCATCCCCTATGCCTGCAAGGATTTATTCGATGTCAAGGGACAGGTAACCAGCGGGGGGTCAAGAGTCCTCGAGAATGAAGTAGCCGAAACGAATGCAACCGTTATCGACCGCATGAACGCGGCCGGTGGAATCTACCTGGGCAAAAATAATCTGCACGAATTCGCCTACGGTGCCACCGGTGAAAATATCCTGCATGGAACCTGTCAGAATCCATACGATCCGTCGCGCCTGGCCGGTGGTTCGAGTAGCGGTTCCGTGGCCGCGGTCGGCTATGGACTCTGCGCTGCTGCCCTGGGTACCGATACCGGCGGGTCCGTTCGCGCCCCTGCAGCGCTCTGCGGCCTGGTAGGACTCAAGCCGACCTATGGCCGGGTTAGTACCGAGGGTGTTATCCCCTACTCCTGGACACTGGATCACGTGGGTAGCATTACGCGCACCGCGGCCGATGCATCAATACTGTTTTCGGTACTCAAAGATGCACCGGGTCCGACCAAAACCAGTAGAACGCCTGGTCTCGAGGGCTTAACCATTGGTATTCCCGAAACCTTTTTCTTCGAGCAGGCCGACAGCGAAATACTCGATAGCGTCGATCAACTAATGACATTTTTAACAGCATCGGGCGCGAAGCTGCGCAAGGTGCCGATGCCATCGATGGAATTTACGCGTACCGTATCGCTCACCGTACAAATGCCGGAAGCGCTTTCCTACCACAACCGCTACCTCGAAAGCCGTGGTGATTTATATAGCCAGGATTTTCGCGCGGGACTGGCTCTGGGCCAGTGCATACTGGCCGAGCAATACGTTCGCGCGAAGCGCTTTATCGAAACTTATCGCCGCGACACAGATGCCGTGTTTAAAGAAGTGGATTTTCTGTTAACACCGGCGACACCAGCCATTGCTCCCAAAATTGGTGCGGTAGAAGTCACCACCGATGGCGTTTCCGAACCCGCTGGTAACGCGATTACCCGCTATACATCCTTTTTCAACATGACCGGGCATCCAGCAATCACCTTTCCCTGCGGCATGCACAGCACCGGCTTACCGATTGCCGCGCAACTGGTAGGCCGACACTATGAGGATGAAGCCTTGTTAGAGATTGCAACTGAAATTGAAAACCGACTGGATTTTAGAGTACCTTTACCCCCTCTCCCCCAGGGGAGAGGGAACTAACACCTTTCTCCATCAACACCTCAATCAACTTTCCCATATCTGCATCACTAATTCCTTCCTGACCAGTCAGAGAACTACTCAAATTAGCTGCACAAATGGGAACCGGTGACTCCCGTCTGAATAGGTCCAGCGCGGCACCCTGCCCCCTTATCAAATCCCTGATTACCAGTGGGCTCAACATTCCGGCAGTCTCCATCACCGGACAGAGCGCAATATTGTGTAAGGCCGTCAGTAACTTGGGACCTATAAACTGCGGTGGCATTGTCCCGCTATTCAGGTTAAGCAATTTCTCCGCTGTCTCGGCATAAAAATCGAGAAAATTATTGCCCGCGCGGAACATCAGGAAAGCATTGTGAACCTTGCTATAGGCTCTAAACCGGTTATTCGTATCGCTCTGAATCCAGACTTCGCGCCCCAACGCGTAGCTGGACCCGGGTATTACAAACTCCGCTGGATTAAAAATCAGTAAATCGGCATCACACCAGATCACGGTCGCGTAACCCTGCCGCAAACCATCCTGCAGCATATGCAAGCGTGCCAGATCGGTCGCGATCACTTTTTGTTTAGTAGTTTTTTCTAGCAAGGATGGAGATATCGACTCAAATAATTCATCGCCAATAAACCGATAATCGTAGTTATTATTCTCAGACCAACGAGATACCGATTCGAGGCAGGATTCCAGCCACGGGTATGGCAACGGTTGCCGATGCGATTGCAAAACGAGTGTATGCATCATCAAGAATAAATCCGAGCTTAATTCTTGTCAGGCTTTTCTACGGAACTGACAATAGAGATACATTTGCTCGACGCCGCCAGGCGTAATATGTAGTTCATTGTGCTGGCGTACCAGTTGAAATTCTTCACCCAGCGTATTCTCTAACTGTTCCACGCTGTAGCGTTGTACCGGTAGCCCGCTACACATGGCCGGCGCCTCCGGTGCAAAGGTACCGATTATCAGATGCCCGCCTGGTTTTAATGCCTTTAGAAGATTCTCCCGGTACATGCGTTGTTGCTCGGGCTTTGTGAGAAAATGGAATACCGCCCGGTCATGCCATAGTTCATAACCTCTCGTCGGTAAATCAATCGAGGTAATATCACCTTCTAACCAGGTGACCTGATCCGCCTTTTTAGCCAATCTTAGCCTGGCCGTAGCTATAGCATTCTCTGAAATATCGAGAACTGAAATTGATTGATAACCCATTTCTAACAGGTCATCGGCCAGGGTCGACGCGCCGCCACCGATATCGATAACAGGATCTTCAAGGGCCAAATTTAGCGCCTTGATCCAACTCAGAGAAGTCGCCAAATGCGGCGTATACCACCCCAGGTTCTCAGCCAGCCTGGACGAATAGGCTAGTTGCCAATGGTCTTTTAGATTCATTGCATTACAACCCGAAATCCCGCATCAGCAGTAACAAACGAGTAATACTTTTACTGGTCGAGTACGGGTGTTTGCCTGCAATTTATTCCCACTCCAGTTCAGTAAATACTTGCTGTGCGTTTCTTCCGGAAATTAATTCAAAATTCAAAAGATAATTAAATTTCGACTGGTCCACGCTACTTATGTCCGACATGTCGCCACCATTTTCCATGAAATCTGAAACCGACTTACGTAAAAAGACCAGATAATCATAAGTATCATTATTGGCACGGGATAAATTCGTTGCCTGGCCATGCCCGGGTATCAAATACCGGGGTTGGTACGCAGCCATTGTCTCGTAGACGCGGACCCAGTTTTTGCTGTTTGACTGTGCGCCAACGCCGAGCATACGCTCAACATAAACAATATCGCCGGTGAACATCACTTTTTTCTGAGGGAGCCAGACAAAACTATCGCCAGGTGTATGCGCCTGACCTGCATGGCGTATTTCGAACAGGGTTTCACCCAGTTTAAAATCGAGTTGTTGTTCGAATGTTTTTTCGGCATAAATGGCATCTGTGCCTTTAATACCCTCGTCTCCAACCAGATTGCCGAGGCCAATGAATTGATCCTGGGTGCGTGCCTTTTGATCATTCACCGCGGCTTCGCTGGCAATAATTTGTGCTCCCTGCCTTTTAAAGTATCCATTACCTAACCAGCGGTGATCTTGTCCCCCGGAATTGATTACCGTGACAACAGGCTTGTCCGTAACCTGTTTGATGAGCAGGCCAATTTTTTGCGCACCCAGGTAAGTGCCACCAGGGTCTATGAGCACTACCCCTGCGCTCGTAACGACGAATCCAAATGTTGCATTATTTGCCAGGTTATCTGCTGATCGGTTTCCAAGATCGCCAACAATTGCGTATACGTCTTCGGTTACTTTCTGGAGCTTCAATTCCCCATCTGCCCAGGGCTGACTGAAAGGCAGGGCCAAAACCAGGAGTACCAGTAATGGCTTCATTATCTTCATGTAATCATATCTCGTTGTTTAATTTAAACACCTCAGTAACAGGGGGTGTCATATCAGTATTCTAAACGCCCCTTTAAACTTGAAAAATCACTCATAACCCATTGCTGATACCCCTTTGAGCGCCCGAGGTACTTGTACCAGTTTTCGACGTTTTCCGGTAATTTTATATCCAGGTCTATCTCCACTAACCGGTAAATAAATACTCCCGTAGCAATATCTGCCAGCGATAAATTTTCACCTGCCAGGTATTTCCTGCTGCCGAGTTGATCATCAAGTTTTGCAAGGCAATCGATGCACTCTATTACACTCTTTTTAATTGCTTTCATATCATGCAATTCTGCCGGAGTCCGGTAATAGCCCCAGAAAACACCGACAAATTCCGGTTCAAATTTAGACTGGGACCAATCCATCCAGCGCTCGAACGATGACCGCTGATAGGCATCTTCAACTATCCAGTGCCCGCTACCATAGGAATTCGCGAGGTATCTCAATATCGTATTAGATTCCCAGATAACGTTATCATTATCGACGAGTACCGGAATCTTTCGCATCGGGTTTAGTTTCCCAAATTCGTCGGTTTCCGTATCCCCTGGATTACCACCCAGATCTATATGCTGATATGAAAGCTGAAACTCGTCCAGCAACCAAAGTACTTTCTGCACATTATAAGATGTGTGTCTTCCATAAATTACAATAGCCAATTATTCCTCCTGCCAGGCTAATCTGGAGCCGCAAAGTACGAGTATTAAAAATGGAAGCCGCTTCTTCATCGGAGTTTTTAAAACTCCGAACCATTGTCTTGATACAGGCTGCCGAGTGCATTTCTAGCGCGCCTTTCAGTAATATATGCCCATATGTTTTTTCCCGGCGGCACTGACCTGAACGTGAGGCAAAAAGCTCCGAATAACGTTAGTGATCTTTTTCCCTCGGAATCAATTGCCTCATTTACTATCCCCTTGCTTAACAGTGCATCGGATTCCTTTCTAAGAAATTCCTCGACCCCGGCGAATCCCCCGCTAACGTCATAATCTTTAACTACCGATTGAGACTTGTATGCAGCCTTCAGTTTTTGGTGAATATGAAGCAGCGCCCTGGCATCTACGATTTTAGGAAATCGGTAGCTAAGCTTAAAATCTAACTCAGGATAGGCCTCTGGATTCGGTGAATTTGAAACGCCGAGCACGTTGCCATCAAAATACTGTTGAACAATCTCGATATAAGTTATCTCTTCGGCCTTGCTTTTCATCGTGGCAACCATCGCAGCCACCTTTAAATCACTACGCCAGTAAAGTCTAAAGTGGCTGTCAGTATGCTTATCCTGGAGTATTGATGACCCTACGCGGTTAAAGTCAAGATCTTCAAACGATTTATCATACTCCTGGAACTTCGCATTCCTTTCCAGCATAAACTTTTCGTTATCTATCGTCTGAAATTCCACAACCGCTGGCAACTTCTGTGTCTTCCAGACAATGAATAGACCGATCGTATTCGTAAAGACTGGGATACCGAAAACCACGACGAAAGCTATGATTAAAATCGTTTCTAGCACGATATTTCCTGCTCAGATTTAACGCTAAAGCCCACCTGGCGCTGCGGTGTGTGGCGAAAAGCGGTCAGATGCGGCGCCTCTGGTTATTTACATTTGTACAATCTCGGCCACCTCAAGTGATCCGTTAATCTCTAAAAAAGGACAGGATTTTGCATACTCGATTGCCTGCTCTATAGATTCTGCCTGAACAATTGTATGGCCAGTCATAGAAACCGAACTACCTTCAGCGACCGTGCCATCCGGATTTACTGTATGTGTATTTTTGAACGGAACCATAGGCTTGAGGGCTGCATCGCCCAGTGAGCCGAGCCATTCCTGGTAGCGGGCATAATGCTTCTTGCCCTCCTCGGGACTGGAAGGCTGGTCCCCACCTAAATAGGTGATGATGTATTGATTCATTATTTCCTCCTTACAAGTTTTTTTCGTCGACAAACACCCGCCTAACTGGACAACCAGGCTTCTGCCTCGGCTTTTTGATCCATATCGAAAGCCTTAATTTCCAGGCCCGGAAACAAGGCTCCCTCGAATTCACTTACTTTCTTTAACCAGGTTTTATCAGTCAAAACCGCTGCACGATCAAACTTACTTATAAGGCCGAACATCGAAGGTAAGCGAGAAAATTCTATTCCGATTGCGCTTAGCGTTGGTAATTGAAAATCAACAATTACGTATAGCATTTTCCCATTTTCAATGTTTTCCGATTTACTAACGAGCTCATCTAAAGCCACTTTCATTGAATCAGCGTCCAGCTTGCCACTCATCTCTATATCTAAACGATTTGCGCCATTTTCTATTACCTTAAACATAAAAATCCCTGTTTACTGTGTTGTTGAATAGTAAAGGTCCCGCTTTAGCCCGTCCGCATGCGCGTTATTGTCAGGCGTCATTTGGGCCTACCCAAAACAGTGGGTTGTGCGACTGAATGCGTTTGTCATGGGGCATGAGCAAATGATCCAGCACCTTGCTTCTGTCTGCGATCCGACTCAATCGCTTGCCTATTCGCGGTCGATATGACCACTCTCGGGAGGACAACCCACAGGGCTATAGAGCTTCGAATACTGTTAATTGGTCGAAAACCCCGCCTCTTTCCAGGCCTCCAAACCTCCCTCCAGTACGGACACATTCGTGAAACCCATGTCCTTCAACAACTTTCCGGCAAGGGCTCCAAGTGGTCCAGCCTCACATGCCGTAATGATGGGGCGGGACCGGTCCTGGAACTCCGGGTTACGCCAATCCTCGGGGAGCTCGTTGTCTGCCTGGTAGGTCAATGCTCCGTAGGAGATGTTCATCGCACCGGCAACCATACCGGTAGCAGCGACATCTGCCGCATCACGGGGATCAATCACTAACGTCTCTGGATTCTTATCTATCAGTTGGTGAGCTTCCACCGCATCGATAACGGGTACTTCGACCATCGCCTCTTCCACCATCTGATTGAAGGTCTTAGCCATAATATTCTCCTCATTCTTGTGATTAGTTTGGGTCACTCATACTACTCCGATCATTTAAGATTTGCATGGCAGTCCATGTGCAATTTCAATGTGTGGTTGAAAGTAGCCCTTGTAAACGCCATCCCCACGACTAATGTCGCGAAGATTACTTTGCCGCATAACGCCTCGTATCAGCGGTGCGGCGTTGGCGTCCGAATGCATGCGCTTGTATGGTAGTTCCTGCTTGAATTCCAACCACTCTAACGCATAGAATGTGCGCCTCAAAATATTTAACTGTTTCAGGGGAAATCTAATGGGTGAATGTCCTGTATGTGCGGCGGAAGTTTCAATCGCCGATGATGCGATGGCTGGCGAAGTGCTGGTCTGTGATGACTGTGGTGCCGAGCTTGAAATAATAGCGCTGAAGCCGATCGAACTGGCAGAAGCACCAACTGCCGAAGAGGATTGGGGTCAGTGAAAATAGGCCTGCTGCATTCGCTGATTCGCAAGGAAGAAAAGCTCTTAATCGTGGCGTTTCGAAATGCCGGGGTCGAACCGGTCATGATCGACGACCGCAAACTGATTCTTGATTTCAACACCGCGCCCGATATCGATATCCTGGTTGAGCGCTCGATCAATCACTCGCGAGCGCTGCACGCATTACGATTATTCGAAAGCGCTGGCGTACGATGCATTAACACCCACGATGTCGCGCGCATCTGTGGTGACAAATTGCTCACCACCGCGGCACTCAAGGACAATGGTATCGCCCAGCCGCAAAGCCGGGTAGCCTTTACCGAAGAATCGGCACTCGAGGCAATCGAGGAACTCGGTTACCCGGTTGTGCTTAAACCCGCGGTTGGTTCGTGGGGGCGGCTGCTTTCCAAGATCAACGATCGCGATGCCGCTGAAACCGTGCTCGAACACAAGGCCGTGCTCGGCAGTTACCATCACTCAATTTTTTACATTCAACAATACATCGAGAAAAAAGGCCGTGATATCCGCAGCTTTGTCGTCGGCGATGATTGTATTGCTGCTATTTACCGGACCTCGGATCACTGGATTACCAATACTGCTCGTGGTGCGACGGCGAGCAAGTGCGAAGTCACGCCCGCAGTAGCCGAGATTTCAATCGCTGCGGCAGCAGCCGTTGGTGGCGGCATCGTCGCTGTTGACCTGTTCGAAAGCGACGATGGCCTGCTCGTGAATGAAGTTAACTACACGATGGAATTCCGTAATAGCATCGATACCACCGGTATCGATATACCGGCGGTGGTTGCCAACTACGTGATCCAGCAGGCCAGGCAGTAGCGCCATGTTAAGGGTCTCAATCGTTGGTGCATCGGGTTATACCGGTGGTGATTTAGTGCGCATTCTATTGTTTCACCCCGGGGTCGAGATTCAGCAGGTCACTTCCGAACGCCATGCCGGCAAGCTGGTGTCGACACTACACCCGAACCTGCGCAAGATTTGCAAACTGAAGTTTGTATCCATCGCTGAACTCGAACCCTGCGATGTCCTGTTCCTTGGATTACCGCACGGCCATATGATGAACCGCCTGGCTGAATTCGAAGCACTGGCCGACACCCTGGTTGACCTGTCGGCAGATTTTCGTATCCGTGACGCTGCGGCATTTGAAACCTGGTATGGCAAACCGCATAGTTGTCCGGATCGAATGGCGGATTTTGTATACGGCATTCCCGAATTACATCGTGCAGAGATGAAGGGTGCGAAACGCATCTCTGGCGCCGGCTGTAATGCCACCGCGACCATACTCGCACTGCACCCCCTGTACCAGGCCGGTGTTGTCGAATCTTCGGTGGTCGAAGTAAAGGCGGGCTCGAGCCAGGGCGGTAATGCGGTGAGCGAAGGCAGCCACCATCCTGAACGCAGTGGTGCAGTACGATCTTACAAGCCAACCGCGCATCGGCATCTTGGCGAGATTCGCCAGGAACTCAAAGCCGACAACATTCATTTTTCCGCCACCTCGATTGAAATGGTGCGCGGCATCCTTGCCACCTGCCACGTGTTCCTCAACCAGGCCCTGGAAGAAAAGGATATCTGGAAGATTTACCGCACGGCTTACGGTGACGAGCCCTTTATTCGCATCGTCAAGGAACGTACCGGTATTCACCGTTATCCCGAGCCCAAGATACTCGCGGGTAGTAATTATTGTGATATTGGCTTCGAGCGCGATCCCTTTAGCAATCGTCTGGTTGTCATCAGCGCCATCGATAACCTGATGAAAGGCGCCGCCGGGCAGGCAGTACAGGCATTTAATATTGCCAAAGGCTTTGACGAGACTACCGGTCTGGAATTTCCGGGTTTGCATCCGGTTTAAACGGATGGAACCGGAAATGTTTAAGTTGCCGCTGATTAGCTTGTGAATCCACATTTATTAAAATTCCTGTCTGGTTCGAAATGTCCCCTCACCCCCACCCTCGCGAAGCGTCGCAC
>JBGUEB010000055.1:0-15676 GCA_041821565.1 Gammaproteobacteria bacterium
ACCCTTCGAGGTTTTTCCCGTGATCACTTTAATAGATGTGCCGGGTCGAGTTTCGGTTGGAATACTGTTGGCGCCGTGCTCCTGATAAAGCGGTTCCGTCATCTTGTACGCGGCGGGAAGATTGACCCAAAGCTGAAAGCCTTCGAGTCGGCCATTTTCCTGTTCCGGCATTTCAGAATGTACTATGCCCTTGCCGGCAGTCATCCACTGGATGCCACCCGCTTCTATGACGCCTTCATTGCCGGCACTATCCTTGTGTCGCATACGACCTTCTAACAAATAGGTCACAGTTTCGAAGCCGCGATGGGGGTGGGGTGGAAAACCAGCGATATAGTCGTCGGGATTATCCGACCGAAACGCATCTAGCAGCAGGAAAGGATCGAGGTCTGACAATGCGGGTTGGCCTATCACCCGAACCAGCTTGACACCTGCACCGTCGGTGGCAGGCATGCCGGTGACCAGGCTTCGAAGTCTCCGCGCTTCATACTTATGGTTATCAGAATTCATATTTTTACTCCCTATCGTGGTGAACCCTGCAGAGAAATCCCTGCCTGGGCCATGCATGGAAGCAGGGTTTCCTGCGCCCGATGTAACTGATTTACGCGGCAATATGGGTAAGCCCATAACTTTTTTCGATTTGGGCCATCGCGCCGGCATAACTATCATCAGCATCAACATTCATCTGGTCTGCCGCGATAATGTTGAAGTCCTCGATGCCAATGAAGCGCAATACCTGTTTTAAGTAGTCGCTGACAAAGTCTACCGGGCTTTGTAATGGCACGCCGCCGGTTGTAATGACGATGTCGATGCGCTTGTTTTTAATCAGGCCAACGGGGCCGTCAGCAGTATACTGGAATGTGACACCGGCACGACAGATCAGGTCGATCCAGGACTTTAATGTTGCCGGGACACCAAAGTTGTACATCGGCGTTGTTAACACGATGTGATCCGCCTGTTTGATCTCATCGATTAAAACATCGGAAAAAGCGAGGCGCCGTTGCTGATCCTCGCTGCGATCCTGCGCCGGGGTAAAATTGGCACCGACCCATGATTCATCGATGTAGTATAAATCCTGATTCAAGTCGCGTTGTTTTACCTCAATATCCCTGTACCGGGTTTCGAGTTTTTCAATCAGTTTGTCTCCCAGTTTTTTGCTGTTAGAGGTTGAGACGTTTGCACTCGCATCGATGCGAAGAATATGTGTTTTAGGATTCATTTTGTTGCCTCGTGTTGATTGATAGTAGTATTATTGTTGTTCTGAAAAATAAAATAAATAGTGATTTATTGAAAACACTGTTCTCTTAAAAGGAACAATATGAATAAGTTTGAAGAACTCGAATCCTTCGTAGCCGTGGTTGACAATCAAAGCTTTAGCAGTGCTGCCGATAAGCTGGGGGTCGCCAAGTCGATGCTGAGCCGGCGCGTCAGCGACCTGGAAAAACGCCTGGGGGTGCAATTGATGCAGCGTACTACGCGCACCCTTTCTTTGACCGATACCGGCAGGCATTTTTATCAACGCACGGTGAGTTTGCTGGCCGATCTGAGCGATGCAGAGGAAATGATATCCGATGCCCAGTGCAGCCTGTCGGGGAAGATAAAGCTAGCAGCGGGGGTTGGCATAGGCATTGGCCAGCTTTCGAAGCCGATCGCCGAATTCATGCTGCAGCATCCAGAAATTGAAATCGCCATCGACCTGAATGATCGACAAATCGATTTGATTTCAGAGGGATTTGACCTCGCTGTGCGCATTGGCCAAATGCAGGACTCGAACCTGATCGCGCGTAAACTGGCTAATGTACATTTTGCTATTTGTGCGAGTCCTGGATATATAGAAAAATATGGCGAACCTCAGCATCCTTCGGAGCTATCCGAGCACCAGGTGATGACCTACAGTAATATGCAGGTCGGCAAGCAATGGTTTTATGAGGAAAATGGTAAGCGTGTTACACCCAGAGTCAAATATCGGTTGAGTGCCAATAGCGGTGAGCTGCTGGCGAAAGTCGCTTGTCATGGCCTGGCGATTACTTCAGGGCCGTTGTTTTATTTGCAGGGCTATATCAATCGAGGCGAACTGATACCGATTTTAACTGACTATCCTGCTCCCGAATCCGGTATGTATGCGGTGTACCCTCCTGGACGGATAGTCTCACGCCGGGTCAAAATGTTGAGTGATGCCCTGTTCGAGTACTTCCGTAATAGCAGTATATAACCTTCCCCGGGGCTCTTCTGGACTGCTCGCGGGAATGATTTGCTTTGTTATTTTTTGACGATAGACGACACCCCCCGGATATCGATATACTGCCGCGATATTTTAACGGGTGAACCAGTTGAGCATTAAATCAGATATATGGATTCGACGCATGGCCGAGGCCGAGGCCATGATCGAGCCGTTCGAATCAGGACAGGTACGAGAATCGGATAATGGCAGAATCATTTCTTATGGCACATCGAGCTACGGCTACGATGTGCGTTGCGCGAATGAATTTAAGATTTTCACCAATATTAATTCGGCTATCGTCGATCCCAAGAACTTCGATGCCAACAGCTTTGTCGACGTACAGTCGGATGTCTGCATCATTCCACCAAACTCCTTCGCGCTAGCCAGCACGGTGGAGTATTTCCGTATACCCCGCAACGTACTAACTGTTTGTCTCGGCAAATCGACCTACGCGCGCTGCGGCATCATCGTCAATGTCACACCGCTCGAACCCGAGTGGGAAGGGCATGTAACACTCGAATTTTCCAACACGTCGCCCTTACCCGCCAAAATCTACGCGAATGAAGGGGTAGCACAGATGTTGTTTTTTGAGTCTGATGAAGTCTGCGAGACTTCGTACAAGGATCGGGGTGGTAAGTACCAGGGGCAGAGAGGGGTTACCTTGCCGAAGGCCTGAGGGTTGTTGCGCTGTGCACCCTCATCCCTGCCTTTATTCACATGGATGTGAGGTATGCAAGTAATGCAGCGGTCCGACGTATCGGAGCATTTACTTGTCTCGCCCAGAGGGGAGAAGGAGATACCAAAACCTATTTCCGCAAATCCATAACCTGCCAACCCCGCTCCCGGGCAATAACATTCAATTTTTCATCTGGATTAACCGCAATCGGAATAGACACCGCTTCGAGTAGCGCTATATCGTTGATCGAGTCGCTGTAAAAGAAACTGCCCCCTAGATTGTGGCTGCTGTCTGCTAGCCAGGTATTGAGCGCAACGACCTTGCCTTCCATGTAGGTAGGCGTGCCGAGGTAGCGACCGGTATAGTGATTGTCAATTATTTCGGGTTCGGTAGAGAGGATATTGGGTATGTCGAGCAGTTCCGCAATGGGTTCAGTAATGAATAGATTCGTTGCACTGATGATAATCAGGGTATCACCGCGATCACGATGGCTGTTTAACAGGGCCTGGGTTCCCGGTGCAACAATCGGCCTGATCCAGCTATCCACGAAATCAGCTCGCCAGCTATATAAACTGTCGAGCGGGTGCATCGTCAGCGGCCGTAAGCAAAACTCAAGATAGCTGTTGTTATCCAGTTCTCCGCGCTGGTAATCCTGGTAGTAAATTTCATTTCGCCGACGATATTCAGTTTCATCGACTACTTGATTGGCGACCATATACTCACCCCACAGGTAGTCACTGTCGCCATCGAGTAAAGTGTGGTCTAGATCAAAAATTGCCAGTGTCATTCGCGTTGTCGGTTGGTGTAGCTGCTGAACTGTGTCAGAATAAGAAGCCGAATAGTAAACGATTTGACGAGTACAGGCGACGTGATTGATACCGATGGATACAGGGCGAATGTCGGCATAATCCTGAGTAATCAGGAAGGTCAGGTCATGTGGGCGCGTCGACTAGGGCAGGATGCCTGGCAATTTCCACAGGGAGGTATTGGTGCTGGCGAAGATCCCGTGGACGCGATGTACCGGGAATTATGGGAAGAAACCGGGTTGCGTGAAAAGGATGTCGATATTCTGGCTTCAACCAATAGCTGGTTGCGTTACAAGCTGCCAAAACGACTGATCAGGAAAAACTCCCAACCACGTTGTATTGGACAAAAGCAAATCTGGTTTTTACTGCGATTACTTGCACGTGAAGAAGAACTTGATCTTGCGGCCTCTCGAAAACCAGAATTTGATGCCTGGAAATGGGTAAATTACTGGCATCCTACTGAAAACGTGGTGTTTTTTAAACGCCGGGTTTACCAATGTGCACTGGCACAACTGGAATCTTGCTTGTCAATCTCGGCTAATTCAGACATTAATAAGTCCTCTCCTGCCGGTTAAAAATAGCCCGGTAGCAATAATAAGCCAGACCTCGGGCAGTTATCTGAGGATCGCTGGTAAGAACGGGTATATCGGCTATACGCCTATGCCCGCAGCGTCGAATTCATTTCCTGACTGTTCCTGTCAGGTATATCATAGTTAGCCAGGAAGGTAGGTACCTATTAATCAAGACAAGCGAGGAGCTTACTAAAGTGCAAGAGGGGGACGATTAGTGCCATCGATGATTTACCGTCTGCAGCGAATTGTTCAGGAAGTCAATCAGGCGCCTGATATTCAGCATGCCCTCGATTTAATTGCGGAAAGATTGATCAGGGATTTGATAGCCGATGCCTGCACTATTTTCCTGGTCTCGAGAGACGACCCTTCTGAGCTGATCTTAAAATCAAGCTATGGTCTGAATCCGGATATTGTAGGTAAGGTTAGACGTCAGTTTGGTGAGGGCTTGATTGGCATGGTTGCGGACCGGGCCGAGTCTATCAACCTGGTTAATGCGGTAGACCATAAAGACTTTATTTTAGTGCCAGGTTCGGGTGAGGATGAATTGCCGATTTATCTCGGGGTGCCGATAATTACGCACCGCAAGGTGCAGGGTGTTATTGCCATACAAAGGTCGGAAAAGGCCTTTAATGCCGACGATGAAGCATTTTTAGCGACGTTAGCCGCACAATTAGCGACATCCATCGAACATGCTGAAAGTCAGGGACGTTTCAAACTCATCGGTGAACAAAACAAAGAAAAAAAGACCCATGTCGTTCGAGGTGTGGCTGGTGCCCCGGGCATGGCAATTGGTGAGGCAATAGTACTTAATCGAGGCTCCGAACTGGAGTCCGTACCGGATAAAAAAACCGATCACCCTGAGCCTGAAATTAAGGGTTTTAAAGATGCCATTAAAAGCGTTCAAGACGGGTTGACGCAGCAGGCTGAGCGGATGCGAGATTCGTTACCGGAAGAAGAATGCGCATTGTTTCTCGCCTATGCGCAAATGCTGAATAGTGGCTCATTGATTGACGATACCATCAACCGCATAGAGCAGGGCAGTTGGGCCGCCGCAAGCTGGCGAGATACGGTGGAGGAGCATGCCCGCGTGTTTGAACAGATGGAAGACGAATATCTGGCAGAAAGAGCGAACGATATTCGTGATCTGGGGCGTCGGGTGCTTCGTAAACTGATGCTCGAACAAGGCACTATTATTGATTTTCCCGATAGTACTATCCTGGTGGGGGATGAAATTTCCGCCACTGATCTGGCTGATGTACCCCCTGATTGTCTGGCGGCTATCCTGTCTACCCATGGAAGTGGTTCATCGCATGTTGCCATTCTGGCGCACGCTCTGGGTATACCCGCGGTAATGGGTGTGCCGAATATGCCAATAAAGCAGATGGATGGGTTAAAGGTAATCGTCGATGGATACGGGGGTAGTGCCTACATTGACCCGAGTGAAAGCCTGCTCGCGGAATATAATACTTATTTTGAAGAGGAAGCTGCGATTGAGCAGGATTTGCTCAGTCTCAAGAATGAAGCTGCTGTTACCCTCGACGGTAGCCATATTTCGCTTCATGTGAATTCCGGTTTGATGGCCGACCATACGCCGTCATTGAGAAGTGGTGCCGAGGGAGTGGGTTTATATCGTACCGAAATACCGTTTCAGATCCGTGATCGATTCCCAAGCGAAGAAGAGCAATACCATATCTACAGAAACGTATTAGAGACCTTTAAAGGTAAGCCAGTTGTATTAAGAACTCTGGATGTTGGCGGTGATAAACCGCTAAGCTATTTCCCGATCAAGGAGGCAAATCCTTTTCTTGGCTGGCGCGGAGTGCGTATCACCCTCGATCATCCGGAAATTTTTATTACCCAGGTTCGGGCGATGATGAGAGCCAATATCGGCAATGACAATTTACAAATTCTGTTGCCCATGATAAGCGGGCAAAGTGAACTGGATGATTCGCTGATTTTAATTCACCGGGTTAAGGATGAACTAGAAGACGAAATTGGAGAGCAGCTCGCATTTCCACCGGTCGGCGCCATGATCGAAGTCCCTTCGGCGGTGTACCAGATTGAGGATATATGTCTTCTTGTAGACTTTGTATCGATTGGAACCAATGACCTCACCCAGTATTTACTCGCAGTAGATCGAAATAATGAGAATGTTGCCGAGTTGTTCTCGTCATTACATCCCGCCGTGTTAAAAGCGATGCAGCAGATACTGGAGGGTGCGAGGCGAATGAATACACCGGTTAGTGTCTGCGGCGAAATGGCAGGCGACCCGCTTGGTGTAATGGCACTATTAGGACTCGGTATTAATATTCTATCAATGAGCGCGGGCAGCCTGCTGCGGGCTAAAAAGGTCATTAAATCGTTTTCATCGAGCGAGTTAGCGGAAATGTTTGAAGAGGCCATATTGATGGCCGATGCCGAGGACATACGCGAGTTTTATACCGGTAAACTCGAGGAAAGAGGTCTTGGCGGCCTGATTAGGGCTGGCAAGTAACAATTGAGCAAATTGTAGTCTAGAAAGGCTTGACCACGGCGAGAATAATTACCGCAGTCAGGATCAATACTGGAAATTCGTTAAACCAGCGGAACCAGACGTGGCCTCGTTGGTTACTATGGTTGGCCAAATTCCTAATAATCTTGCCACAATAAAAATGGTAGACAACCAGGATAGCCACGAGGGCCAGTTTAATATGAAGCCAAAGCATATGGGCGTAGGCTAGCCAGGCGTAATCGACTAACATCCAGAGGCCAAATACAATTGTCAGTGCCATCCAGGGTGTTATAAAGCGATAAAGTTTTGTTTCCATTATCGCCAGCCTTTCTCTTACAGCTTCGTCTTCGGCGAGAGCATGATTGACAAATAAACGCGGCAGATAGAATAGTCCTGCAAACCAGGCGACCATGAATATCAAATGCAGAGCCTTAACCCAGATCATTTGGAGAGTCGGCAGTGGTCAGTCGCGGTCATTTTTAATCCTGCCTGGGGCATAATCGATCGGCACAAGGAATTTGCCATATTGCGTTTTCTGGCTAGATGGTCTATGTATAATGCTGCGTTCATTTTAACCACAAAGGCTTGGGTTTAACATGCTAAATATAGGTATCGTTGGCGGCACGGGTTATACCGGGGTCGAACTCATGCGATTGCTCGCCGCACACCCCGAAGTCAGTGTAGAAGTAATTACCTCACGTTCCAATGCGGGTACCCGGGTTGCCGATGTGTTTCCTAATTTGCGTGGCAGGGTTGACCTGGTTTATACCAAACCCGGCGAGGATTCCTATAAAAACTGTGACCTGGTATTTTTTGCCACCCCAAATACGATCGCCATGACCCAGGCCGAATCTTTGCTTGCCGACGGCATCAAACTAATCGATCTTGCCGCAGACTTCAGAATTAAGGACATTGCGACCTGGGAAAAATGGTATGGCGCGACACATGCCTGCCCATCATTAGTAAAGCAGGCTGTTTACGGTTTACCAGAGTTAAATCGAGATGCAATTAAGAGTGCCAGCCTGGTGGCTAATCCTGGCTGCTATCCCACTGCGGTTATCCTTACGCTGTTGCCGTTATTAAAAAACGATTTGATTGATCCATCTACTATTATTGCTGATTGTAAGTCGGGTGCTAGCGGTGCCGGCAGGAGTGCCAGTATCGCAACCGGTTTTTGCGAACTGACGGAATCGGTAAAGGCTTACGCCGTCGGTGGGCACCGCCACCTACCCGAAATAAAAGCAATTCTGCGGACCGTAAATACGAATACTAACCTGGTTTTTACACCGCACCTGATGCCAATGATTCGCGGAATACACGCAACTGTTTACGCCGATGCCCAGGGACCCGATGAAAATCTGCAGAAAACATTCGAGGATTTCTACCGGGGAGAGCCATTTGTTGATGTCATGCCCGCCGGTTCCCATCCAGAAACCCGCTCGGTGAAGGGTGCTAATCATTGTCAAATTGCTGTTCATTATCTGGCCGAGTCCAACAAGTATGTCGTGTTGTCGGTAATCGATAATCTGGTGAAGGGTGCCGCCGGACAAGCGATTCAAAATATGAACCTGATGTCTGGTTTTGACGAATCGGCAGGGCTGGAAGCCCGGGGTATGATTCCGTGAGGCAAATGCATCGGGGGTTTCAGGTCAAGCCGCACAAACCCTGGAAATTATGGCTGGGCCTGGTCCTTATCCTGGCGTTTTTTGGGTTGTTTTTCAAACTCGGAAATGCCTATCAGTCATACCAGATGACACTACTGAACCTGGAAAGAGAAACAATGTTGAGTAGAATTAATGAGCTTGAGGCGCGTAACCACAAGCTTGTTCAGAAAAATGCACAATTGCAGGGCACCAGCAAAATTGAACACGATGCTTACCAGGTCTCTAATCAGACACTGGTGGAACTACAGCAGGTAATACTCGCGCAAAAGGAAGAGCTAATATTTTATCAGGGTATAGTGTCTCCAGAAAATGCGGCACTCGGAGTTAATTTGCAGTCTTTCGAAGTTAAGCCCAGGAACAGCCTAAACTTGTATAGCTATAAACTGGTCTTAACAAAGCAGGGGAAAATTAGTAAGAAACTCAATGGTAGCGCGAAGATAACCATTCGGGGGGAAGTTGATGGCGTTGTTAGCGAGTTAAATTTGTCGAAGATAAGGGTTGTAAATCCTGGAAAAGCAACTAAATTTAGTTTTAGATACTTTCAAGTATTCGAAGGCGATTTCAAACTTCCTGAAGATCTCATTCCATACGAGGTCGAAATTGGCATCAGTCCCACCACCAGGAAGGTAAAATCCTATTCTGAAACAGTTTCGTGGGCAGAATTAATTACTGAGGACCTGTAATATGTTTGGCAAAAGGAAAACATTTAGTGCGGCTCGTGTTGATACCCTGATCGGTCATGGGGCAGAAGTTAAAGGTGACGTGATTTTCGCAGGCGGGTTGCATGTAGATGGTAAAATCAGCGGCAATGTATCGGCTGAGGAAGGTAGTGAGGCAATATTAATTCTGAGCGAATTCGGTGAGATTGAGGGTGAAGTAAAGGTGCCCAATATAGTATTAAACGGCAAAATTACTGGTAATGTATATAGCTCAAGCAGGGTTGAGCTAGCGCCTAAATCTCGTATCACTGGCAGGGTATATTATAATTTACTCGAAATGGCGATTGGCGCAGAAGTTAACGGCGGTCTTGTACATAAACCTAAAAAACAGCATGAACAAAAGGCTTTAGAGCATTCCCAGTGGAAAATGCCAGGTGAAGAACCGATAACGGAAGAATAACCAGTGGTCGACAAGCCCAGGCGATGTCGATTAAAATAGCAATCAGAGATAATTTTTAATTCATAGGCGATAAGGCTAGAACAGTGAACATTACTATTGACGCAAATTTTGGCATGGCGGTTAGTCCGGTGACTAGTACAGTACTGGAGTTTTCCGATGCTGCCGCGAACAAGGCTAAAAAGTTAATCGAGGAAGAAGGGAATCCGAAATTAAAACTGAGGGTTCTGGTGCAGGGCGGCGGCTGCTCTGGTTTTCAGTATGGTTTTTCACTCGATGAAGAGAGCAAGGAAGGCGATAAATTAATCGAAAAACAGGGGGCGACCCTTGTTATTGATCCGATGAGCTATCAATATCTGGCCGGCTCCGAGGTCGACTATACTGAAGGTTTAGAGGGCTCGATGTTTGTCGTAAAAAATCCAAACGCAACTTCAACCTGTGGTTGTGGTGCATCATTCTCAATTTAAAGTAAACAGGCACTGGTCAAAAAAAGGGCAGCCCAAAGGCTGCCCTTTTTTATTGAGCGAGTTTATTTGCCGAGTTTGTTGATCGAGTTATCGAATAAGAGGTTATCGGATAAGACTATGTTCAGAAGGGAATGTAGCCATTGATGAACAGGCCATCGTATTCCAGATTGCCGTCCACATCGTTACTATCATTTAAATCAAGTGAAAATATCTTTACGCCGCCTTCGACCCGTGCGCCGTTATCGGATTGATAACCCAGCATGAATGTGGAATCCTCCGCAACGCTGTCGCTTATGTTGAAATTACTATTGATGTCGGCGCCAACATAAAATCCGTTAAATGGCAGGTTAAAACGAGCGGAAAGGTAAAACAGTGGAATGGTTTCATCAATTGGTAGTATGTTGTTGTTGGGGCTGCTGTCGTTAATTGAGATTTCACCGTTAAAACTTTTTAAATCCAGTCCGAAATCCAGGTTTACCCAGTTATCCATTAGCTCGTAATACAGGACAATATCGCTGTGGTTTAAATCATAGGTCGAGGTGACAGGATCGTCGCTGTAAGACTGGTTGTTAAAACTAAGAGATCCGCCATTCAAGCGATCGGAACCATTCGAGTCGAGATCGGAACCTTGATACCTGAGATTGGGTAAAACGGTTATAGGGTGCTCGAGAACAAACAGCAAAGAAGGTGTAGCTTGAACGTCGGAAACAGGCTTACTGGTTAGATTGTTCAAGTTGTAGCTGGTACTGTTAAGCGGATCTGTCTGCTCTGCAGACCACGCCCCAGAGCCTAAATTAAGGCCGATAAACTCGGCATGCGCTACTGTCGTACAGGCTAGCAGCAAGGTGGGCAGGATAATTACATTCCATGTAGACTTCATTAGTAAACCAGTAATCCTCTTAAGCCTTAGTCTATCACCATGTTACCGTGATGACATTAGCGGCAGGGTCACGATTGACCTTGATGTTAAGAATTTCACTGACAGTATAGACAATAATACTCAATTTGTCCCTTGAGCGGGGTAAATGCCTCCGAGAATAGCCTCCCTGCTGGCCCGTGTAACAGTTGGCAGGTTGCCCGCTTGCCGATTCATGGTCTGTCTCGCTAACCAGGCGAAAGCGACAGCTTCAACATAATCCGGGTCCAGTCCCAGGTCTTCCGTGCTGCTTATCTGGCAGCCGGGCAGCAATTCCTGGAGTCGCCCTACCAGGTGATGATTGTGAACTCCACCGCCGCAGATAAAGCATTCAGCGGAACTGGCTGGCAACAGCCTTATGCTCCTGGCGATGGTCTCAGCAGTCAATTCAACCAGGCTAGCCTGGACATCTACCGCGTTGAATTCTGATTTCAAATAAGGCAACAACCAGTTTGAGTTGAAATACTCGGTGCCGGTCGATTTGGGTGGTAACTGCTGGAAATATGGCTCGTCACTTAACATGGAGTCCAGCAATTCGAAGATGACAGAGCCAGTCTCGCCCCATTTCCCCTGCTCATCATACGCGGTACCCTGGTTTTCATGCGACCAGTAATCAAGCAGGGTATTGCCGGGACCCGTATCAAAACCAACTACCTCAGACTCCGCGGTAGCGGGTAAAAAAGTGATATTAGCTATGCCACCTATATTGATAATAACTCGATCAATCGTATCAGACGCAAACAAAAATTGATGGAAAGCGGGTGCGAGTGGTGCTCCCTGCCCACCGAGGGCAACATCCCTGCGCCTGAAGTCACCAACACTGGTGATACCGGTTTTAGCGGCGATAACATTCGGATCACCGATTTGCAGGGTAAAAGGTGGATCGTCATCAGGGCCATGATGAATGGTTTGGCCGTGATTGCCGATTGCGGCAATCGTGTGTTTCACTATGCCGCAGGATTCGAGTGTACGATTAATGATTTCAGCATAATTCAAGCCAAGTTCAACATCGAGCCGACAAAGATTATTGAGACTGGTAGTTGAGCTTATCGTAATATCGCGAATTCGTTGCTTTAAACCGGCTTCATAAGGCCAGGTCGCGCAATGAATTAGTCGAGGAGGGTGTTGGCTAAAATCAACAATTGCAATATCGACACCATCGAGACTAGTGCCTGACATCAAACCGATGTAGATTTCGCTGGACGAGGCGTCCTGCATATTATTGCGAATTTTCCGCCAGGGTATTGCCCATTATATGCAGCATCGACAAATAGGTTTCGGTGTTCTTATAAAAATGATCACGATAGTTCGGGTCTACGGGTTTGGCCTCGGGCAATCTTACCGTGAGAGGATTCCGGTGGACGCCGTTGACACGGAACTCATAGTGCAGGTGTGACCCTGTCGCCAGTCCCGAGCTACCGACATAGCCAATAATCTGCCCCTGCTTGACCTTCTTGCCCTTACGCGCCCCTTTGGCGTAGGCATTTAAATGGGCATAGACAGTTGTATAGGCCCCGCCGTGCTGGATAATTATTGCACGTCCCAATCCACCCTTGGTGCCAGCAAACTTAATTTTGCCGTCCCCGGAAGCACGAATTGGCGTGCCACGTCTGGCCGCATAGTCCACACCCTTGTGCGAGCGCCAGTTAGATAGCACCGGGTGCCATCGCTTTTTACTAAATCGTGAACTAATACGCGAAAATTCTACCGGGCTGCGTAAGAATGCCTTGCGCATGCTCTTACCATCTTCACTAAAATAGTCACCATTACCGTCTGGGTCGGCGTAATACACCGCTTTATAGTGTTTGCCGTTATTCACGAACTCTGCCGCTAGAATCCGGCCATTCCGGACCTTTACCCTGTCCTTATACAATTCGTTGTAAACCACGCCAAAACTATCGCCGGCCCTGATATCGAGAGAGAAATCGACGTCCCAGCCAAATATGTTGGCCATTTCCATGATGATGTTCTGAGGGATGTTGGCCTCAGCCGCGGCTTCGAATAGCGAACTCTTGATTACACCTTCGCGATACACCGGGAAGGCGTCGAGTTGATAGTTGATAATTTTACTGCTGAAAGACTGGTCTTCATTGCGTTGTATTGCCAGGGTTCTGGTGATATCAGGAACATACTTCATAATGCGAAGCCGATGCTGCTCGTCTTGTAGTATGTGAATTTGCTGTCCGGGCTGGATATAGCGTAAGGTTTTGGTATGTTCGTTCAGCGTCGCGATTTGATGTGTGGTAGTTGCCGACAGTCCGACAGATGAAAATATTCTTGCCAGGGTATCGCCAGATTTGATCGTAATTATTTCCCAGTCATTTTCATCGATGGGTTCAACTGATTTTGCAATTTTGGTCTCGGGCGTAATTTCAGGTGTCGGCAATGCCAGGCTATAGTGTAATCGAGTCGACTTGAGGGTAGAATCCGCAACCTCGGCTGCTGGTTGCCAGCTCGTAGCGCTAAATCCGAGCAAAATGATTGCCGTCGAAGCTATGACAAGCCTTGACAGTATTTTAATCTGGAATTTCGGCGGCATGAGCGAAGACTTTCGGCGTCCTGCAGAAACGGGGCGATCTGATTTAAAGTCTATGTCTTGAAATTTCATCAAAAGAAATATGTAAGCTGTTGGTTAAATTAAACATTGTGTTGATTATTATAGTTCAAACAAGAGGTATAGCATGGTTTCTGTAGAAGATGCAATGCAGCAAATCAAAAGAGGTACCGATGAAATACTGGTTGAATCGGAATTGCAAGAAAAATTAAAGCGCGGAAAGCCTCTTAAGATCAAGGCGGGCTTCGATCCTACCGCCCCTGATTTGCACCTCGGGCACACGGTCTTGATCAATAAATTGCGTCAATTTCAGCAATTGGGGCACCATATTATGTTCCTGATCGGGGATTTTACCGGCATGATTGGAGATCCTTCTGGCAAGACAGTGACGCGCCCGCCTTTAACTCCGGACGAAATTCAAAGAAATGCTGAAACTTATCAGCAGCAGGTTTTCAAGATTCTCGATCCTGACGCAACCGAAATTTGTTTTAACTCAACCTGGCATGGGCGTAAATCGGCGGCCGATATGATTCGTCTAGCCTCGAGACAAACTGTCGCGCGCATGTTGGAACGTGATGATTTTTCCAAACGTTATAAAAATAACCAGCCAATATCGATCCACGAATTTCTCTACCCATTGGTCCAGGGTTGGGATTCAGTTGAGATGAAAGCGGACGTTGAGTTAGGTGGGACCGATCAAAAGTTCAATCTGCTGGTTGGTCGCGAATTAATGAAGTCCGAAGGCATGGAGCCCCAAATTATCCTGACAATGCCGATACTTGAAGGCCTCGATGGTGTGCAGAAAATGTCGAAGTCACTCAAGAACTATATTGGAATTGAAGATACGCCCAGTGATATGTTTGGAAAAATTATGTCGGTGAATGATGACTTGATGTGGCGTTACTTTGAATTACTCAGTTTTCGACCGATGAGCGAGATTGAAGCCTTCAGGCAGGAAACCAGCGAGGGTAAAAATCCACGCGATATTAAATTCTTACTCGCCGAGGAAATTATTAGCCGTTTTCACAGTACCGCTGCGGCTGAATCTGCGAAACAGGATTTCATTGCACGTTTCGCCAAAGGAGCAATACCCGATGAAATGCCGGAAATTACCTTGAAACTGGAACAAGGTATCGGTGTAGCGGCAATGTTGAAGCAGGCCGGTTTAACCAGCAGCACATCGGAAAGTTTTCGCATGATCCAGCAGGGAGCGGTGAAAATTGATGGTGAAAAGGTATCGGACAAAGGCTTGAAGCTGGAGCGGGGATCGATTGTTGTCGCCCAGGTTGGTAAGCGTAAATTTGCCCGAATCACGTTAGTCTGACAAAAGCTGAAATTTGGACTTGACGCGGTAAATCTACTGCCTATAATGCGCGCCTCGTCAGACGCTCGACAGCCCGGTGCCCAGCACCTGCTGACAGGCTCTGACCCGCCGAGTAAGTCAATGATTTCGGTATTCGAATTCGCTACTCTGTATTTATTTTGATAAATGCTGATTTAGGCGTTGACGAGACAGATAAAGGGCTTATAATGCGCGCCTCGTTTGCTTAAACGGTCCTCTGTGTGAGCGGTCTAAAGGCAAGCGAAGCAGGCCGGAACAAGGCCGAAAACACCAGGCGTTCCCTGGTGAGACGATCTTTAAAAATTGATTAGGTAATTTGTGTGGGCACTCATGTTGATGATGATTTCGTATCATGACGATTTGAGTGACCAAAAACTTTAGCTTAACGTTAAATTAAGTCTAGGTTGCTCTCTTCAAAAAAGTTACACGGAGCTATCCGTAAATAGTTTTAAACTGAAGAGTTTGATCCTGGCTCAGATTGAACGCTGGCGGTATGCTTAACACATGCAAGTCGAACGGTAACAGCAGAGCTTGCTCTGGCTGACGAGTGGCGGACGGGTGCGTAACGCGTGGGAATTTACCTTGTAGTGGGGGATAGCCCGGAGAAATCCGGATTAACACCGCATAATCTCTACGGAGGAAAAGGGGCCTCTTCTTGAAAGCTCCTGCTATTAGATGAGCCCGCGTTGGATTAGCTAGTTGGTAGGGTAATGGCCTACCAAGGCGACGATCCATAGCTGGTTTGAGAGGATGATCAGCCACACTGGGACTGAGACACGGCCCAGACTCCTACGGGAGGCAGCAGTGGGGAATATTGGACAATGGGCGCAAGCCTGATCCAGCAATACCGCGTG
>JBGUEB010000056.1:0-15654 GCA_041821565.1 Gammaproteobacteria bacterium
CGAGCATATGATTCTGGAAATCGCGCGCGAGTACGAGCGCGGTCGTCGCCTGTTGATTGGTACCACTAATCTGGATGCCCAGCGGCCGGTGATATGGAATATTGGAGCAATTGCACAGGTAGGCACCAGGGAAGCTAACCAGTTAATCAGGGATATTATGTTGGCGTCGGCATCTATACCGGGTGTATTCCCGCCGGTTAGAATTAATGTGAAGGTGGGGGAGCAGGTCTATGACGAGCTTCATGTAGATGGTGGTGTCACTACGCAGGTATTTATATATCCTTCCCAGATCGATTTGAGCAAAGCAGCGGTAGACCTGGGTGTTTCCGAGGATCAGACCATGTATGTTATTCGCAACGGTTATCTGGATGCGCGCTGGTCTGAAGTGAATCTCAAGCTTTCTTCGATTCTACTGTCATCGGTGGATACCATCATCCGTACGCAGGGGCTTGGAGATTTATACCGCATTTATTTGGGGGCGGTAAGGGATAATGCTAATTTTAAGCTGGCCTACATCCCAGAGGATTTCGAGCTCGAGTCGGATGAACTATTCGACCCAGAGTACATGTCGGCGCTGTTTGACCTGGGTTACGAGCAGGCCCGAAATGGATATAACTGGTCGAGTTCGCCGCCCGGTTTCGGTCTGCCGGAATGACAATCAGATTGCTGATAATAAACCCAGGCGATAGTCGAAGTCGGTCACTTATTTTTCAGAGAAAATGATGAATCAGCTAAATAATAAATTATTGTTATTGGTTTTTATTTCGACAAGCTTCTGGATCAATTCCGCTACGCCGGCCGAATTACCCCGGCTCGAAACCGGCAAGGGTCTGGTTGTATTTTACCGGCTGGGGAAATTTGGCGGTGGTGCGATACGCTTCAACCTGAACCATGCGGAAGGTTTCATGGGGCAGTTATTGAACGATACCTGGCTATACAAGTCCGTTGAACCCGGAGCGCAAACCTTCTGGTCGTAGGCAATTTCGCAGGATTCAATAACGATATCAGTTGAAGCGGGCAAGACCTATTACGTCAAGGGCGTGGTTAAGATGGGTGTGCTTGCGGGTCGGCCTACATTTTTGCAGGTAAGCGAACAGGAAGGGCTTAAAGATCTTGCTGGATTGTAGCCAGGGAGCCTCTGAACACAGACCTGTTCACCGGCGAATTCGTCGGCAAAGCGACTGCCGACGTCCAGTTCGCGGATCTCGGCCAGCGCAGTCAGTAAGAATGCCAGGCTAATATCGAGTGATTCTTTGCTTCGTTCCCGGGTAAAATTTAAACTATTCGTGAATACTCTATTCTGACAAAGTTTTCGATAAGAGCGCGGGTGATAAAATATGAGCACTATCACAATTCGAGAAGCCTGCATAAGCGACCTCGACAGGTGTTATGAAATAGAATCAACCGCCTATGCCGGTGAAGAAGCAGCTGGCCGTGAGAAAATCGGAAAAAGGATAGAGATTTATCCCGAAGGTTTTTTAGTATTGGAATTTGAAGGCGAAATTGCGGGGCTAATTAACTCGGGCGCAACCGATCATGTCCAGTTGTCAGACGAAGCATTTAAGGAACTGGTAGGGCATGACCCAAACGGCAAAAAAATCGTCATCATGTCTGTCGCGGTTCACCCCGACTTCCAGAGAAAAGGCCTTGCGCGTAAATTAATTATAGAGTTTATCGGTAAAATGAGGGCTATGGCGAAATCAGAGATTTATTTAATTTGCCAAACCGGGCTAATCGATATGTACGCCAGTTATGGGTTTGAATATATAGGTGTTTCGGATTCAGAGCATGGTGGATTGGATTGGCACGAAATGTCACTTTCTCTATAGTATCGCCACGCCCAGATTTTTTCGTAATCGTGACCTTAAATATCTTTTGAGACAGGGTTTTATAAGTGGACTGGAAAATTTTTATAACGATTTTCGCGGCAGTTTTTGTCGCCGAGCTCGGCGATAAAACTCAACTCGCAACCATGTTGTTTGCGGCTGATAAAGAGGTTAGTAAATACACTGTTTTTCTGGCTGCCTCGGCAGCGCTCATTGTTGCCACGGCGATAGGTGTATTGGCTGGCAGCCTGCTATCCGAGTATATAAACGAAAAATACCTGCATTATATTGCCGGCATCGGATTTATCGCGATAGGTGCGTTTACTTTATACAATGCTTAATTAAAGCCCGAGCTGTGCCTTAATCTCATCCAGTGAGGCAGGATCATCGATAGTCGAGGGCACTGTATAGGGCTCACCGTCGACGATACATCGCAGTGTCTTGCGCAGGATTTTGCCCGAACGCGTTTTCGGCAACCGGGCGACGATATGGGCCTCTTTAAAGGCCGCGACCGCGCCGATTTCCTGGCGTACCATGGCGATCAGTTCCTTGACTATCTGTTCGTTACTGGTTTCGGCCGAGTCCTTCAACAATACAAAACCCATCGGTAACTGTCCTTTCAGGTCATCGTGACGACCGATAACCGCGCATTCGGCGACCATTGGATGTTTGGCAACTATTTCTTCCATTTCACCGGTCGAGAGCCTGTGTCCTGCGACATTGATGACATCATCGACCCGTCCCATGATGAACAAGTAACCATCATCGTCCAGGTAACCGCCGTCTCCGGTGTCGAAGTAACCGGGATAGGCCTCGAGATAAGATGTTTTGAATCGATCGATGTCACCCCAGATCGTGGTCAGGCAACTGGGCGGCAGGGGCAATTTAATTGTGATGAAGCCCTGGGTATTGGCTGCTACCTGCTTGCCCTGTTCATCGAGGACTTGTACGTTAAACCCGGGTACCGGCATGGTCGAAGAGCCGGATTTGACCGGCATTGGTTCGAGGCCATGCATGTTGGCCGCGATCGCCCAGCCGGTTTCGGTTTGCCACCAGTGATCGAGCACAGGTACCTTGTAAGTCTCGCATAGCCAGTCATAAGTGGGCGGGTCGAGCCGTTCGCCCGCGGCAAATATGGTTTGCAGACAGGATAAGTCGTATTGGGCGGCGAGTTTACCCTCGGAATCTTCTTTCTTGATTGCACGGAACGCGGTTGGGGCGGTAAAGATTGCCTTCACACCGTATTCTGAAATAACACGCCAAAAGGCTCCTGCATCCGGGGTCATGACTGGTTTACCTTCGTAAAGAACAGTGGTACATCCATGTAGTAGCGGTGCATAAACGATATAAGAATGGCCAACCACCCAGCCGACGTCGGAAGCCGCCCAGTAGACTTCACCGGGGTGCATATCATAAATCGCCGTCATGCTGTATTTCAGCGCAACTGCATGGCCGCCATTTTCGCGTACAACGCCTTTTGGTTTGCCCGTGGTACCCGAGGTATAAAGAATATAGAGCAGGTCGGTCCCCTTCACCGGTACACAATCAGCGGGTTTCGCCGCCGCTAGCGCCTCGCGCCAGTCTATATCACGACCCGCCTGCATTGCCGCAGAAGCCTGCGGGCGTTGCAGGACGATGCAAACCTCGGGTTTGTGTTTGGCGATACGGATTGCCTCGTCGACCATCGGTTTGTATTCGATCACGCGATTGACTTCGATGCCGCAGGAAGCGGTTAGCACGGCTTTCGGCTGGGCATCGTCTAGTCTCACCGCCAGTTCTGGTGGTGCAAATCCACCAAAAACCACCGAGTGAATGGCACCTAGCCTGGCGCAGGCTAGCATCGAAATCAGCGCTTCCGGCACCATTGGCAGGTAAATCACCACACGATCACCCTTGCTGACGCCATGCTGTTTAAGCATACCCGCGCACAGCGCTACCTCGTCACGTAGTTTGGCGTAGGTGAAGGTTTTCTTTTGATCGGTAACCGGCGAATCGTATATCAGGGCGAGCTGATCGGCGCGGCCATTTTCGACATGGTAATCGAGTGCCATGTAGCAGGTATTCATCTCACCATCGGCAAACCAGCGATGAATGCCGTTTTCGTCGACACTGAGAATATTTTCGGGTTCCTTGTACCAGCTCAGCAATTTGGCCTTTTCTGCCCAGAATGACGCGGGATCGTTTATCGACGCCTGGTATTCCTGTTGATATGACATTCTCGAGCTCCTCGCTTAGTGTTTAGCTACCGTTTTATGCATGATGAAGAATCAAATCATAATACATTCGAATTTTCGTTAAAACACGCATTCATGATTTCAATGAAACGCTGTGATGGTGCGGAGAGAAATTTCCCATTGCGCGTGACAATGCCATAGCTTCGTTTCGGAAAATACTGGCTTACCGGTATGACATTCATTTTTGCACGGTCCTCCTCGGTAATACAGACATCGGTGACAATCGAAATCCCCTGTCCGAGGCTAACGTAACGTTTGATCACTTCCCAGCCGCCGGCCTCGAGCGTGACCTTAAAATTGACATTGTGCTGGGCAAAAACCATCTTCACGATATGCCAGGTGCTCAGGTGCCTGGGCGGCAGGATCAATCCATACTTGCCGATATCCTTTATCGTCACTTTTTCCATTCTCGACAACGGGTGGTCTAACGGCGTTATCACTACGGGGTTGTAAGTAACGATTGGGTCATAAATCAGGTCATCGGGGACTTCTAGCATCGATCCCACGGCAAAGTCGACTTTATCGTTTCGCAGCAACTCCATACCATCGCGCCCGGTTTCATTGGAAAGACGCAATTTAATTGCCGGGTACTGTTCGCAAAACAGGCGCACGGGTTTGGGTAAAATGTAAAGAATAGTCGATTCGCCGGCGGCAATATTCAATTCACCCGAAGTCAGGTTGCCGCAATGTGCGTCAAAGGTTTCTTTTAGTCGCTCGATACCCTGTACATGGGGCAGGCATAAATCATACAGAATGCTGCCCTCGGTGGTCAGCGTCAGCCTGGGTCCACAGCGATCGAACAAGAGCGTATCCATTTCCTCTTCGAGGGCGTTTATTTGCAGGGAGATGGTTGGTTGGCTGGCAAATAGTGACTCGGCAGCTTTGGTCATGCTACCTAGCTTTGCGGTCTGGCAAAACGCGCGCAATTTTTTCAGATGATTTTGCTTGTAATAGGTGTTCGCCATATCAGTGCTTCCCCGGTACCGACACAGTATTGGTATATCCAATGGTCGATAGAACAATAATCCAATATTTTAATTATTGAATGGCTGAATCCTCTCTGTCAATAGGGGAGGGTTGTTTGCATCGATTCACAGGACGGTTAATCTTAGGAACAGGTTTTATTTACTGGCACAATAGCTGCTATATTTCGGGTCCGATCCCGAATTCTGAATCGATGATTTACCTGATGAAATGATCAGCGGGATTTTTACTTGCTAATATCCAGAAAACCCCAGAGTTTTGGGGAAACTATCGATTGGGCATATGATCTCAGCAACCGAACCATGAGCAAATACAATGATTGAATTTAGAACTAATAACTCTGTTTTGTGCGAGGTTCTCTCGTTAAAGGACCTTCATGTAACGGATATTGGATCAGGCGACGGAACCCTGGTGAGATTTATGACGGGGCAGGGTGCCCATGTGACGGGACTGGAATGCGGTGCCGCGCAACTTGAAAAAGCCAGATCATACGCGCTTGAAGGCGATGAAGTTTACCTGGAAGGTTCTGGGCAGGAGATGCCGTTTGACGATGCGAGCTATGATGTGGCGATATTTTTCAATTCGCTGCATCATGTTCCAGTCGAGAACATGGCGGAAGCACTCGCCGAGGCCAGGCGGGTGGTCAGGCCCGGCGGCACAATATATGTGGCCGAGCCTGTCGCGGCAGGCAGCGGCTTCGAGTTGCATGCTCCCATTGATGATGAGACCTCTGTTCGGTCTGCCGCCTATGAGGCTATTCGGGACGCTGTTGCCGGCGGACTGATCGAGGTTCGCGAAATTTCCTATCATACGACCTATAGCTATGAAAATTTTGCGGCCTTCAAGGATGAAACGATTCGAATTGATCCCAGGCGCCGGCAGCCGTTCGAGGCCATGGAGACCGATTTAATCGGGCTGTACGATAAGCTCGGTATTGCGGATGAAAAAGGCATGCGTTTTGAGCAACCGATGCGGGTGAATGTTTTGGAGAGAGCCTGACGAAGAGGAAGATCGGTTTTTGTAGACCCTCACCCTAACCCTCTCCTAGAGGGAGAGGGAACTTAACTCCCTGGCCCCTCTGGGGAGTACCCGCAGGGCATAAAAGGGCAGGGGTTGCCTACATGGATGGTGCGGGCGGCGTTCCGTCGGTCCGGCGTCCCGGTAAGGGGCGTGAGTAGGAGCGGAAGCTTGAGGGATCTTCTCTAAGTATTTCGATCAAAGCGAATACGTTGCGAATAGGGAAATACGTCTTCGTAAATGCCGGCCTTGATGTTTTCCTGTTTTTGAATCCAGAACCCGGCGTCGAGCAGGTCACCGTGATACTTGAGGAAGGCTTTGCGGGTACGCTCCTCGGCAAACAGAAAAGTTGCAAATTCTTCAGGGAATATGTCCCTCGGCCCGATGCTGTACCAGGGCTCTGCAGCGAATTCATCTTCAGGGTAACGTGGTGGCGGAATTTTTCTAAAGTTACACTCGGTCAGGTAACAAATCTCATCATAGTCGTAAAACACCACGCGTCCCTGGCCCTGGCCGGTAACACCGAAGTTTTTCAATAGCAGGTCACCGGGAAAGATGTTTGCCCCGGCCAGTTCCTTGATTGCTTGCCCGTACCCCCGCATGAGGCGATCAAGGTATTTGGCATCGGCACGTAGAACCGCGATATTCAGTGGCGTCATGCGGCGCTCGATGTACAGGTGTTTAATGACGATATACTCGTTTTCTTCGGATATGCTATTGGCGCAGGTTTGATCGAGTTCATCGAGCAGGTCCTGCGCAAATCGATTGCGTGGCAGCGCGACATGCGAATACTCGAGTATATCTGACATGCGTCCGACGCGATCGTGTTGTTTCACCAGGTGGTAAGTGTCCTGTACCTGCTGGCGGGTGACTTTTTTGGGCGGCGGGAAGCGATCACGAATGACTTTGAATACGTAGGGGTATGAAGGTAACGTGAAAACCGCCATCACCATACCCTTGATGCCCGGAGCAAAAATCAACTCGTCTTCGGAATGCTTGAGATGATGTAGAAAGTCCCGATAAAAGTCGGTCTTGCCCTGTTTGTGCAGACCGATTGCCGAATACAGGTCTTCCTTGCTGCGCGCGGGCATTAGTTCGCGCAAAAAAGTAACTATAGACGATGGTACGGGATGATCGACCATGAAATAGACGTAGGAAAATTCGAACAGGCGCGAGAGTCCGCGGGTACCAATGATAATGGTATCCGCATAAATTGAGCCCTGTTCATTGTTCAGAACCGGAATTGCAAATGGGATCTCCTTGTCCGCATTTATGCATTTACCGACGATATAGGCTGCCTTGTTACGATAGAAAACGGTGCTGATGACCTGGAACTGGAAATTCAAATGGGCCCTGCGGGGACGTGGAAAGGTTTGTTTGATCAAGGACTGGGTAATGCTTCGCACGTCCCTGTCGAGGTTTTCAAAAGGGAGATTGAATCCACCGTCGATCAATACCTGGCGAATCGAGGCGCGAAAACCGCGTTTCGCCGGGTAATAGACGTGGTACGAGGGCTGGTCCGAATCGATAAACTCGGTCGACACCACGCTGCGTACGAAAATGTAGTCGTTATCAAAATAGTCGCGATGGAACAGGCTGCAGAAAACGGAATTGTAGAAGGTTTCGGCCAGTTCGGGTTGATGATGATCTTGAATCAGCTTGATGTATTCACGCTTGACGTCGAACCATAGCGCACCGTTGAACCTGTCCAGATCGAATGATTTATTCAAATCTCCAATTGCGTCTTTTACGCGAATATCGTAAAACTGGATGCGTTCGCGTGATGACCTGCGTTCACCTTCCCAGTCGGCATGTTCGAAACGTTCGCGGGCTTCCTTGGTAATCTTGGTGAAGATCGAAAAATGCCGGTCAAAGCCCTTGAGTATGGCCGTGGCGATATTCTTCGTATGATCGGTGATGACTGTATCTGTCATTTAGCCTGTTCCCTTGCGTGATGGAATATCCAGGCGTTGGCGTTTTTCCCATAAATTCTTACGGCTTATACCAAGCATTTTTGCCAATTCGGTTTCATTGAACTGTGACTGGTACTTCATTACGAAGCTGACAAAGTAGTCATCCAGCGATAACTGTTGCTCAAGTTCGGACAGGGGTCGCTGATGAGCCGCATCGGCTATGCTCAGTGCCAGGTCGTCGGCATCGATGCGAAGACTGCTGCAAAGGATGACGGCTCTTTCGATTACATTTTCAAGCTCACGCACGTTTCCGGGCCAGGAGTATTTCGACAGTTCGGCATAAGCCTTGTCATCAAAGGTAATCGACTTACGGTGGATTCGATGAGACATCTTGGTGAGTATCGTGTCGGCCAGCATTTTGAGATCGCTGCCGCGCTCGCGTAACGGCGGCAGGTCTATTTCGAATACCTTTAAGCGGTAATACAGGTCGTCGCGAAATAATTTATGTTCTACCATTTGCTGCAGATTCTGGTGCGTGGCGGTGAGAATTCGCACGTCAAGCTTGATTGTTTGACTGGAACCCACGCGCCGGATTTCACCATCCTGTAGCAGGCTTAACAGGCTCGCCTGAGCCTCAGGGGACAGTTCGCCAATTTCATCAAGAAATAAAGTACCACCGTTGGCTGCTTCGATTAAACCTTTCTTCATTTGCAGCGCACCGGTAAAGGAACCCTTTTCGTAGCCAAACAGTTCGGATTCAATCGCATTTTCGGTAAATGCAGCGCAATTGACACTGATCAAGGTCTGGTTTTTTCGCGTGCTCTGGGCATGGATTGCGCGTGCTATGAGTTCCTTACCGGTCCCGGTTTCGCCAACAATCAGGACCGTGGAGTCAGTGGGGCCGACGCGGTTGATATGTTCGATTACCTTCAACATCGGCTCGCAGTAGCCGATCATGCTTTGAATCGGGTAGTCGCGTGCTACCTCTTTTTGGAGGATGGTATTTTGCTGTTCGGTAATTGCGTTATCGAGGATACGCTTTACCGTCATAATCATTTCATCGTGGTTGAAAGGTTTCGAAATATAGTCAATTGCACCCAGTTTCATTGCGTCGACGGCTGACTGTACGGTGGAATAACTGGTCATTATCAATACCGGAACGGGTACTGCCCGGGTGATCAGTGAAGTACCGGGTTCACCGGGAAGGCGTAAATCAGAGATGATAAGGTCGTACTGGTTGATCGAATGTTCTTCGGCTTCAGCGACCGAACTAACCCCGGTAACCAGGTATCCCTGCCTTTCCAGTAATCGTGTCAGACTTTCCAGTATGATTGGTTCATCTTCTACAACCAGTATGCTGCTCATGGATTTAAGCCCTTGATTACCGGCAGCGAAATCTCGAACTGACTTCCGTATCCATAGTCGCTGCTGACCGAAATTGAACCACCATGCTCCTGAATGATGTTATAAGTAAGTGACAGGCCCAGTCCTGTGCCTTCACCGACATTTTTAGTAGTAAAAAAAGGTTCGAAGATCTTGGATAAATGTTCTTCTTTTATGCCTTCGCCATTGTCCTTGACTGTGATCAGCACATTGTCAGCCTTAATCCGGGCATCGATTTTGATCGACTGACCCTGGGTCGAGGCATCGGTGGCGTTGCTGAGCAGGTTAACAAACACTTGCACCAGTTTTTGCGAATACCCCTGGACGATGATGGATTGATTGCTATTATTGATATATTCCAGGTTTTTACCGGTGTCATTGAGTGATACCAGCTTTATCGCATCATTGATTGTATGATGAATGCTGAGCGGTTCCGCCGGCTGCTCAAGCGGGGCCCCGACGTGACTGAAATTGACCAACGAACTCACTATGTTGCTAATGCGATCGGTCTGCGTGAGTATCTGCTTCAGGTTGCTTTTTAAAGTCGCAGTATTGCCCGGGTCGCTCTGCATGTCCTGGGCCAGGCAGGCGATTCCAGTTACCGGATTACCAATTTCATGGGCAACACCTGTTGCCAGTTGACCGATCGACGCCAGGCGTTCGCTATGCACCAGTTTCTCTTCCAGTGAATAGCGATCACTATGGTCTTCGATCAGGATCGCGATGCCTCGATTGACTTCCTGCTCGTGACTCACCACCGCCTTGAAAAGGTTCAAAATACGAAAATTATCCTTGAAATGTGTTTTCAGCTTGCTGACCTGAAATTCCCTGCTTTCAATAAACGAGCCGAGGATATGTGACCAGGGTTCGTCCAGGTCTTCGATTCGGGTGCCAATAACGGACTCCTGGTCGATACCCGAGAGTCGTGTCATCGCCTTGTTCCAACTTGTGATCGAGTGACTCCTGTTAATCGAAACCGCGCCCAGTGGCAGGTCCTGTAGTACCTGGAAATGAAACCGGCGCAGCACATCGAGTTCACTCGATACGCCTTCGAGTTGGGAACGTCTTTTCTCCTGTTCATGTTCGACAAACTGTATGGTGTCGGCCAATGCTGACTTGGTTGCCGGGTCGATTTGAAGATGCTCGTTGACGATCATACGCGACAGCACGGGACCCACCAGTCCCGAAAGGTTGCGATGAATCTGTGCGCGAAGTTTTGGCAAGTCCTGTCTCTCGATGCCGGTCTCGATAAGGCCGAGATCGATGAGTGCACGGCTAACTTCATGATGTGCGATATCAGCGCCGACTACCTTCGATAACTGATGTTCGAACTCATCGATTGAAGTGGCCCGTAAATCACCCTCAGGAATTAAAAACCCCTCGCGGAAGCAGGCGTCGGCGGCCTCTCTTTCTTCTTCCGACTGCGGATTTTTAAGGGAGAACAGGACAAAGGCCAGGCTATTCCACAGCAGTGACCAGAGCGCACTATCGGAGGTGCTCATGGCCAGGTCGGGGATGTTGAAAAAGGGTGTGGTGATTATGCCGGCGCGTACAAATAATGGCACCAACAGGGTAATCGTCCAGATCGAGAAGCCGGTCAGTAATCCAGCGATGAAACCAGCGCGGCTGGCGCGTTGCCAGTAGAGCAGGCCGACGATACCCGGCAGGCACTGGGCGACCGCGACAAATGAAATCAGGCCCAGGCCGGCGAGACCCTGATTTTCCCTCTGTAGCAGGTAAAAACCATAACCCGCCGCTATGATCAGAACGATCACCAGGCGGCGGCCCCAGAGTAACCACTGATACATACTGGTGCCTTCGGATAACCGGGGCGGAAAGCTCGCCGGTAACACCAGGTGGTTCATGCACATCGAGGCGAGCGCCAGGGTGGTAACGATTATCATCGCACTCGCAGCCGAGATGCCGCCCACAAATGTTATTATTGGTAACATCGATGACCCGCTCTCGAGGGTAATGCCAAGCACGTAGAAATCTGCCGGAATCGCGAGTTGCAGGCTTTCACCAGCCCACAGGATCGGCGGGATCGATATATTCAACAATAATAAGAATAGAGGGAAAGCCCAGCTTGCCGTGTTGAGGCCTTTCTTGTCGATGTTTTCCACGAAAATCATGTGAAACTGGCGTGGTAACAAAAAGGCCGCCGCAAACGACAGCAGCATGAGTGTTGCCCAGCGGCCCTCGCTGATTGGTCGAAACAATGCCTCTTTCGCCTCCTGGTTTTCCAGCAGGTACTGGTTAAGCTCGTTAAAACCACCGAATATGCCAAACACCGCAAATAGTCCTACCATCAGCAGGGCGAGAAGTTTGACCAGGGACTCAAACGCGATCGCGACCATCAGACCGTGGTGTTTTTCGCGCAGCGAAATATGCCGCGCGCCAAAAAATATGGAAAACAGCGCGATGGTGACGCAAAACACGAGTGCGGTGATCGAATGTTGGGAGTCTGTGCTAAGTATGCGCAATGATTCGGTGACAGCCTGTATTTGCAATGACATGTAGGGCAGGGTGCCTGCGAGCATGAATATGGTTACCAATACCCCTGCCATCTGGCTGTGATAGCGAAACGCAAACAGGTCGGCGAGAGAAGCCAGTCGGTAAGTTTCGGTCAGTTTTAGAATTGGCCGCAGCAGTATCGGCGCGGCAACAAAGGCAAGCGTGGTTCCGAGGTAAATAGTGAGAAAATTAAAGCCCTCTTTCTGGGCAAAGCCGACGCTGCCATAAAAACTCCAGGAGGTCGCGTAAACCCCGAGTGAAAGCGTATAAACCAGTGGATGGCGTACAACCGATGCGGGTATCCACTGACGATCTGTAGCGGTTGCGATCAGGAATAGCAGGCCCAGGTAAAATACGCCTACGAGGAATAGCTGCCAGAGCTCAAACTGCATGGTGAGAACCTCTTTTGCGCCGGTATCTGGCCTTGGAAATCACTGGATCGTTTCTAACCCAGTTTTTTCTGAAGTAAAAAGCCGAGAAAGATGACACCCAGCCAGACCAGGTAGGGCGTATACCAGGCATTGTCCTGCGCCGTCCATATGTGCAGTAACGGCGGCAGCAGTATGAGCAGGGCAATTAAAACCACGATGATGGTGATTTCTGTCGGTCGTTGTTCCGGTGAGATTTCAGCCATTGGTTGTTACCATTTGTTACCTGTTTGTGGGAAAATGTTACTGGAAGTTACGAATTCGTCAATGAATATATCGATCTTCGTCCAGGCAGTTGAAATATGAAGATTACAGCGCTAACTAGGTCTTGTCCGTTACCACTGCAAAATGTTAAATTATCGGCCAGGATCGGGCGCTATGCTGCCCGGCAAATCGAGATTCAATAATTCAAATTCTAAACTCGAGGAAGATTTATGTCAGACTCTAAAACTTACCCGGTTCCAGCCGAGTTTGCGGCGCAAGCGAATGTTAACGCAAGCCAGTATGCTGAGATGTACCAGCAATCGATCGACGATCCGGAAGGTTTCTGGTCTGAACAGGCTGAAAACTATATATCCTGGTTCAAACCCTGGAACGCGGTCAGCAACTGGAGTTTCGGCGATGACGTTCATATCAAATGGTTCGAAGGGGCAGAACTAAACGTCTCTTACAACTGCCTGGATCGCCATCTCGAAAATCGCGCCGACCAGGTTGCGATTATCTGGGAAGGTGATGACCCGAATGAAGATCGCAAGATTACCTATGCCGAACTCCACGAAGAGGTGTGTAAATTTTCGAACGTACTAAAAAGCCGGGGTGTGCAAAAAGGCGACTGTGTTTCGATTTACATGCCGATGGTGCCGGAAGCGGCAGTGGCGATGCTCGCCTGTACCCGTATTGGCGCGATGCACTCGGTCGTATTTGGCGGCTTCTCGCCCGATGCGTTACGAGATCGAATCCTGGACTCGGATTGCAAGGTGGTGATCACTGCCGACCAGTCGGTTCGCGGTGGTAGCAAGGTAGCGCTCAAGGCCAATGCGGATCAGGCTGTGAGTGAATGCCCGCACGTCAATACGATGATAGTCATCCAGCGCGGTGGTGAACCGGTCGAATGGCAGGAAGGCCGTGATGTCTGGTATCACGAGGCAATGGCCCAGGCTTCGGCACACTGCGAACCCGAAATCATGGGCGCTGAGGACCCGCTATTTATCCTTTATACCTCGGGTTCAACCGGTAAACCCAAGGGCGTGCTACATTCGACTGCGGGCTATTTGCTGCAGGCGGCGATGACGCACAGGCTGGTGTTCGATTACAAGGATGGCGAAACCTACTGGTGTACCGCCGACGTCGGCTGGGTTACCGGGCATACCTATATCGTCTATGGACCACTCGCCAATGGTGCGACCACATTGATGTTCGAGGGTATTCCTACCTACCCGGATATATCTCGATTCTGGCAGGTATGTGACAAGCATAATGTATCTATTTTTTATACCGCGCCTACCGCGATCCGGGCACTCATGGGGGCAGGCGATGAACCGGTGAAAAAAACTTCGCGTTCGTCGCTGCGCCTGCTGGGCACGGTCGGCGAACCAATCAACCCGGAGGCCTGGTTGTGGTATTACAATGTCATCGGCGATGGCCGTTGCCCAATAGTCGATACCTGGTGGCAAACCGAAACGGGCGCACACATGCTGACACCCTTGCCCGGTGCCATACCAACCAAACCGGGATCGGCAACCTTTCCATTTTTTGGGGTGCAGCCGGCTATCCTGGATGACGAGGGCAATGAAATCGAAGGTAACCCGGCATCGGGAAACCTGGTGATGAAGGCGCCCTGGCCGTCGATGATGCGTACCTTGTATGGTGATCATCAGCGTTTTTACGATACTTACTTTTCCATGTTCAAGGGCTATTATTTTACTGGCGACGGCGCTCGCAGAGACGAGGATGGTTATTACTGGATCACCGGCCGTGTCGATGACGTGCTCAATGTATCCGGTCATCGACTGGGTACCGCGGAGATTGAATCAGCGCTGGTGAAACACGAAAAGGTTTCCGAGTCCGCGGTAGTCGGCTATCCGCACGATATCACTGGGCAGGGTATTTATGCCTACGTGACCCTGATGGTCGGGGAAGAGGGCAGCGATGCATTGAAGCAGGAGCTGGTGGCCCTGGTGCGAAAGGAAATTGGTCCTATTGCGAAGGTTAATATCATCCAGTGGGCTCCTGGCTTACCGAAAACACGTTCGGGTAAAATCATGCGTCGAATATTGCGTAAAGTAGCGGCGAATGAGCTCGATAACCTCGGCGACACTTCGACCCTGGCCGACCCGGCTGTGGTAGAAAACCTGATTGAAAATCGTGAGAACCGCTGAGTAGAGTCAGTCATCGATCTTGACTATGGCGCCCTCACCCTAACCCTCTCCCAGAGGGAGAGGGTTAGGGTGAGGGTGTCTGAATCAGCTTAGACCAGGATAACCTGGGGTTGTTGATCCATGAATCGAATAGCGGATGTTCAGGTACCGAATATTGTGAGTACTGACCATAGGCTATAGAATTCGCTCATCTCCTCAACCATGTTGGTTTACCCGTGTCTTTCCCACAAAACCTCAAAACAAATACGCGTTATTCGGCCTTACCCGAGAGTTTCTATCGTCGGGTCAAACCCGAGCCCCTGACTAATCCCTACTTGTTGAGTTTTAGCCCGCAGATGGCTGAGTTGCTCGATATCGATCCCGAGCGGCTTAGTTGCAACGAATTTACCGATATCTTCACCGGCAACCAGTTGGTGAATGGCAGCGATCCGATAGCGATGATTTATTCCGGACACCAGTTTGGACAGTACGTACAGCAACTCGGTGATGGCAGGGCACTGTTGCTGGGTGAGATCGAGGCCAGTGACGGTGATACCTGGGAGATTCAGTTGAAAGGAGCTGGTTTGACACCGTTTTCACGCATGGGCGACGGCCGTGCCGTAATGCGCTCGACCATCAGGGAGTTTCTATGTAGCGAGGCAATGACGGGTCTTGGCATCCCGAGTACGCGCGCATTGTGTATTACAGCGAGTGAAGACGAGGTTTATCGTGAGAAAATCGAATCGGCCGCGGTGTTGACGCGAGCCGCACCCAGCCATGTTCGATTCGGAAATTTCGAATTATTTTTTTATCGCCAGCAATATGAAGAATTGAAAATTCTTGCTGATTTTGTCATTGATCAGTTTTACCCCGCGAGCCGGGAAGCGCAAAACCCCTATCTCGATTTGCTCGAACAGGTGATCGATCGAACCGCCCGACTGATTGCGCAATGGCAGCTGGTCGGCTTTACGCACGGCGTGATGAATTCCGACAATATG
>JBGUEB010000057.1:0-15534 GCA_041821565.1 Gammaproteobacteria bacterium
CCCGTGGCTAATGGTGATTATCTGGTACGAATCCATTTTACCGAAAGATACGCCGATCCTACGGGATTAAGAAAAATGAAGTATACTATCGAGGGGCAGGTGGCTGTATGTGTGCGCCATGAGCTCATTGGCTTTTTTGGTCGCCGCATATAGTGATACTGGATGGTCGACATTATCCTGTGTACTAAAGGGCATGGTTTCGTTGGCACCATAAACAGAGCTCGACGAGGCATAAACAAAATGCTCAATAGCATGCTGCCTGCAGCATTCGAGCAGATTCGCAAAGCCGACTAAATTGCTACTCACATAGGCCTGAGGATTTTCCAGTGAATAGCGCACACCTGCCTGCGCCGCCATATTAATCACCCGATCAAAACTTTCTTGCTCGAATAGTTCTTCTATTGCCGGGCGATCAGCAATATCAATTTTGCAGAATCGAAAATTGTTAAACGCTGCCAATTGTTGTAGGCGTGCCTGTTTTAAACTTACGTCGTAATAATCGTTGAGATTATCTATGCCGACAATCTCGTCACCACGCTCACACAACACTTTGCAAACATGATAACCGATAAAGCCGGCAGCACCGGTAACCAGAACTTTCATTGGATCTCGCTGTTTATTATGGATAGACCCCTGCCGATACCATAATAAGAAAATCCCAGGGCCTTCACTTTTTCTGGGTCGTATATATTACGCCCATCAAATATCACCCTGTCGCCTATCTTCTCGAGCATCTCGTTAAAATTGGGGGACCAGAAGTGGTTCCATTCAGTGCAAATAATCAGCGCATCGACACCTTTGAGTGCCTCTTCCTTGGTCCCACATAACGCCAGGTCTTCCCTGTCACCGTAAATACGCTGGGTTTCCAGCATCGCTTCAGGGTCATAAGCCCGAACCCCGGCACCACGTTGCCAGAGTCCTTCTAACACTACGCGGCTGGTCGCCTCACGGACATCGTCGGTCTGGGGTTTGAATGACAGCCCCCAAACCGCAAAAGTCTTACCATCCAGGCTAGCTGTCGAATCCTGCTTGCCATAGTATCGATCGACTAATTCCAGCAAATGGCGTTTTTGATGCTCGTTTACCTCCTCTACGGCCTGCAGAATTCGACTCGGATAATCGTGGGCGTTCGCAGTCCTGATCAAGGCCTGGACATCCTTCGGAAAACACGAGCCACCATAACCCGCTCCCGGATAGATAAAAGAATATCCGATGCGCGTATCCGATCCAATACCGTGACGAACCTCCTCGATATCCGCGCCCAGGCGTTCGGCCAGGTTCGACATTTCATTCATGAATGAGATTTTGGTTGCGAGCATGCAGTTAGCCGCGTACTTGGTGAGCTCGGCACTACGTACACTCATATATATCATCTTGTCATGATTACGGTTAAAAGGTGCATAAATCTCCCGCATTTTCTCTTCAGCCCTGGCCGAAGTCGTACCAACAACGATACGATCGGGGCGCTTACAGTCGTTGACTGCCGCACCTTCTTTCAGAAACTCGGGATTCGAGACGACGTCGAATTCGAAATCAGCACCGCGCCGCGCCAAAACTGATTTAATCCTGTCATCAACCTTATCCGCGGTGCCGACGGGTACGGTGGACTTATTCACCACTATTTTATAACCATCCATGTGTAGGCCGATAGTTTCTGCGACTTCCAGCACAAATTGTAAATCTGCTGAACCGTCTTCATCGGGCGGGGTACCGACCGCAATAAATATGGTATCGCTATTTTCGACGGCTTCCTGCGCATCGGTCGTAAAGTGCAATCGACCCGCATCGTAACCGGCTACTACGAGCGACTCGAGTCCGGGTTCGTAAATATGGACAATCCCTTTTTTGAGTCCTTCTACCTTGTCTTCATCAATATCGACACAGATGACATTATGTCCGGCATCGGCAAGTACGGCTCCCTGAACCAGGCCGACATAGCCGGTTCCAAATATTGCAATATTCATTCTTTATAGCTCTCTAATTCAATTCACTAAAATCCTATACTATGAGGCAATTAAGCTCCATATAAGTATAGTTTATCCCGCCAGAGAAGAGTGTAGCAGGAGAGGTACACCATCCCTTAGCTGAAACTAATGCTTTCGTAACTGTCAGTCAGCTTGCCTGAATCATCGAGGTGAAACACATGGCCCCCGTCCCAGTCGAATTTTACCGGCGACTCACCACACATATCCCAACCGCTGGCCAGCGCGTAAACGCAGCGGATAATACCTTTATGAGATATCGCGCCACAATCCTGGTTTTTCGATACCAGGTGTTTCAGCCAGATTTCAATCCGCCGTTGCACCTGACCCGGACTTTCTCCACCGGGCGGCCTGAAATCCAGTCCACGCGCCTCGTTTTGGCGCATTTCGTTACCGAGATGTTTACGTAAAGGTTTGAGGATTTCTCCCTCCCAGTCCCCCCAGTGCATTTCGATGAGTGCTGGTTCGACAACAGGATTAATAATTTCCATTAGCTCTGCGGTTTCGCGGGCCCGCCGCAACGGACTTGTGTACCAGGTCATCTGGTGTAACTCGAGCGGAAGTTGACGTCTTTTCACCTGCTCGACTCCAGCTGCACTCAAAGGGTTATCAATGCGACCCTGAATGCGCTTGGTCGCATTCCAATCGGTGGGCCCATGTCGAACCAGAACGATCTTCATGACTTGATATCAGGTTTCACACTCGCCCCAAATTTTTCGATTAATTGATCAATACCGCGATCGAGTGAAAAATGCTTACGCACATACGACTGTCCGGCTTCAGCCAGGCTTAATCGCAGCCCGGGTTCGGTAATCAGTTTAAGCAACGCCTGCCTGAGCGTATCACTATCTTTTTCTGCCACCAGCCAACCGGTTTTGCCGTGTTCGATTAATTCGGGAATTCCGGATACATCGGTGGACAGGCAGGCAAGTCGCTGGCTCGCCGCCTCCATTAGCACATTCGGCAGACCGTCACGATCACCATCCGAAGATATCTGGCTCGGTAACACGAACAGATCCGCTTTTCGATAACAAGCCAACACCTCGGTTTGCGGCAAGCCGCCAAGCCATTTAATACGCCCGCTTAAACCCATTGACTCGGCACTGGTCTTGAGTTTTTCGAGTAATTCACCGCCGCCAATATGGGTAAACTCCCAGTGCAGGTCCTTCGGTAGTGCAACCAGGGCATCGAGCAGGCACTGGTAACCTTTCTTATCAACCGCGCGCCCAACCGAAACCAGCCTTACCGGATTCTGCGCATCGCTACCGTCTCGATATTCTACAGCGGAGTCATTGACTGGAAACCGCTTAAAATCGAGACCGTGGTAAACCAGGCTTATTTTGTCGGCATCGCCGGACAATTTTTTTAAATGTTCTGCATTCACAGCAGTACAGGTAACTACCCATTCCGCATTAGCTATTTTCTGCCGTTTCTCCCAGTCCTCGATGGTCCAGATATCCTTGGCGTGTGCGGATATGCTCCAGGGCCTTTGTGTAATCAGGCTGGCATAAAGGCAAACCGATGACGGGGTATGCATAAAGTGTGCGTAATAGTGGCAAACAGACGCCGGGGTATCATGCACCAGCACCAATGCCTGGGCAAAACGACGTAGTCGATTAACCGTGAAATCACGTCGAAAATCACGAACCAACACGCGTTTCGCCTGTCTATATCCGGATAGTTTGCGTACTTGCCACCAGGCCTTTATCACCCTCGGAATATCATCGCTTACATACTCTGGAAGATAGTTGACCGGCGCTTCGATTTCAGCGTGAATTGGGTGGCTCGCCGGGTCGGTCGGGTGGCGTAGTGAAAAAAGGCAAAGCCGCAAGCCCCGCATTTCGAGGGCTCGAATTTCCTGGGCAATAAAGGTTTCCGACAGGCGTGGATATCCTTTAAGTATGATGGCCACGGTAGCGGACATTTATGCGTGCAATCCTGCATTTGATTAAAAGTTGTCGATCGGCGATAGTACACTGGTGCCGGGTTCGACGCTATCGACTCGACAAAAAACCCGCAGTTCTGTAACGTCGACAACAGGAAAGAAAAACAGGTCGTATGGAACCCTCTATTTATCGGTATATATTAAACCACAGTCGTAACCATCAGATTGCGCTTATCCTGCTGTCGTTAATTTCGTTGCCGGTGGTTTACGTCACTCTCGAATTACCCAAAAAAATTATCAATACGCTGGAAGGAGTAGAATTCCCGGAAAGCATTTTAGGTTATCCGATTGATCAGCTCAGTTACTTGATGCTGCTGAGCTTTGCCTTCCTGTTCGCGGTACTGCTCAACGGTGGCATCAAGTACTTTATCAATGTTTATCGTGGCGCCCTCGGCGAAAGGCTGTTATGGCGTTTTCGTTACGAGTTATACGAACGTATCCTTAGATTTCCAGTACCCCATTTTAAGCGCGTTTCCCAGGGTGAACTAATCCCGATGATCACTGCCGAAACCGAACCGCTTGGGGAATTTATTGGCGAATCTTATACCCTGCCAGTATTTCAAGGTGGAATACTACTTACTTATTTATTTTTTATTTTTCAGCAAGACATGTTTCTCGGCCTCGCGTCGATTGCGTTATACCCGTTCCAGTTGTACGTCATTCCCAAATTGCAAAAACGAGTCAACCAACTGTCCAAGGAACGCGTGGCCATGGTACGCAGCCTGTCCGGACGGATTGGGGAGACTGTTGCTGGGATTAACGAGGTGCATACCAACGACACCAGTCACTACGAGCGAGCACAAATTGGTCACCGCCTCGGTATCATTTACCAAATTCGATATGCCATTTATCGGCGCAAATTTTTTATCAAATTTCTGAACAACTTTATCGCCCAGCTAACACCATTTTTCTTTTACTCGGTTGGCGGTTATTTTGTTTTGCGAGGAGACCTGTCTATCGGCTCCATGGTGGCGGTACTGGTTGCCTACAAGGATTTGGCAGGCCCCTGGAAAGAGTTGCTGCGCTATTATCAACGTAAGGAAGATATCAAGGTAAAATATACCCAGGTTATCGAACAGTTCAATCCACAGGGCCTAATGGAAGCATCGCTAATAAACGCTGATCTCGACACAACCAAACTGCCTGGTCAGGATATCCAGGCCAATGCCATAAGTTATTCCGAAGATGGCCTTTATTTTACTGTTGACAATGCGAGCTTCAGGCTGGCACTCGATGCGCATATTGCCGCAGTCGGTCTAAGCAATAGTGGTAAAGACGAGCTGGCCTGCCTAATGTCCAGACTTATCAACCCCTCCGTCGGTGTGATTATGATCGGCAACGAGAAAATGTCAGAGATGCCCGAGGCACTAACGGGCCGGAAAATTGCCTATGCAGGGCAAAATGCTTATTTTTTTACCGGCACAGTTCGCGACAATCTACTTTATCCACTTAAGCACCGTCCGATTTCGATAAGCGAATCCGAGGATGCAAAGCAACGCGCGCAGGATACCCAGCTTGCGACCCAGGCGGGCAGCTCAATCCACAGCTTGAACGACGATTGGGTGGATTACGCTGCGATTGGCATTGAAGATGAAGTTCAATTTAATCAGCGAATTCATCAACTACTGGAAATGGTCGAGCTTGCCGATGATGTATATGAATATGGCCTGTTATCGCATGTCGATCAAACTCAGTTTGCCGACCTGCCACGACGCATCATGCTGGCACGCAACCAGTTACGCGATCTACTCGGCCAGCCGGCTTACAAACGCCTGGTTGAACCATTTGATCAGGAGCGCTACAACACCAACCTGACGGTGGCCGATAACCTGTTGTTTGGCACTATATATGACGATTCTATCGATGCTGGAAACCTTGCCGAAAATCCGTATATTCGCCGGGTACTCGACGAAGGCGATCTCAGCGATGAATTTCTCGCAGCGGGTAAACAGATTGCAGAAATCATGCTCGATTTATTCTCAGATGTAGAGCCAGATAGCAAACTTTTTGAACAATTCAGTTTCATTAGTTCCGACGATCTACCAGAATTTCAGCAACTGCTCAGCAGAACCCAGGGACAGGAACCCGCGTCGATTAGTGACAGCGACAGGATTAGCCTGTTATCCCTGCCCTTTAAGCTGGTAGTTGCCAGGCATCGACTGGGATTAATCAACGAATCAATCCAGAAGCGTATCCTGCTGGCACGAAAACGAATTCGCGCGCAAGCCGCCGATAATAATCTGGGTATCGAGTTTTTCGATGAAACCCAGTACAACCCCCGGATATCAATACAGGACAATATTTTGTTCGGCAGGCTCGCCTATGGCCAGGCCAATGCGCAGGTAAAAATTCACAAATTGATTGCCGATGTTATCGAGTCCCTGGATTTGCGTCGCGATATCACCGAGGCTGGACTGGCCTATGAAGTGGGCGTTGGCGGTTCGCGCTTATCAATGCCACAAAAACAAAAACTTGGGCTCGTACGTTGCCTGATCAAGGCGCCGGATCTGCTCATTGTGAACGAGGCACTGGCAAGCCTGGACACCACATCGGAGCGACGACTGATCGGCAGGGTACGCGAACAAATGAAATCACGAGGCATATTCTGGGTACTGACACGCGCTCAACTGGCAGAAAATTTCGACTCTGTAATAGTCATGGAACGAGGTAAGCTGGTAGCCAATCAACCATACCCAGAGCTTGTTGAGAGTAATGCCCAGTTCCAGCAGCTACTCGAGAACGAGTAACCAGCAGGTTATCCTGCGTTTATACCACTAGCTGTTTTTGAAAAACACATGCGTCGTCAGAAATCGATCCGTATATTCCCGCTTAATACCACCCCAGAGGCTACCCAGGCTGAGTCGCGGCGGTGGCTGAAAAGCAACAAGCCCTGCTCGTGACGCGAGCTCGCACAGGCTATCACGCGTAAAACAGTTAATGTGTTCGAGCGGATGGATAGCCTCCAGCTCGCTGGACCAGCCCGATAACGCCAGCTTTTTTTCAATACCGCGCCCATCCGGAACCCGCAGATATATTACACCGTCGGGTTTTAGCCTCGACTGCAACTGTTTTAATGTCTCGAGTGGGCTCGAGAGGTGCTCAAAAACCTGGTTTGCGTAAATAAAATGATAGTGCGGCCCCGCATTGGGAAGTGTGTCGATAACCTCGACGCCCAGTGAGCTGGCGTATTCGGCTCGCTCTGGTGATAACTCGAATCCGCTCACCCGGAAACCAAATGCCTGCGCCATACGACTCCAGTAGCCCCAGCCCATCCCAAATTCGAGTAGATTGACCTGTCCCGGCAATATCGGAAACAGTCTTGATATTGTCTGCATCTGGCCGGCGTATTGCCTGAACCGTTTAGCCCTGGCATTTTGTTTTTTTTGCAAGCTCGCCTCGGCATCGACCCAGTCACCATAAAGTGCTGCCATACCTTCATCATTGAGCACATTGGTCTGGTAGATAAAACTGCAACGCCCACATTTGGCAATTCGGTAGATGGCATCCTCGAGGACGTTTAAATCTACCCGGTCCTGATAGAAACTGGCTATGAACTGTTTCAGGTCGGGATCAGAAAATGCCGCCTGGTAGAGAGTCTCTGCCTTGTCATTTCCGCATACGGGGCATTGCTCGCGGGTTTCAAATCGAATGGTCATGCCTGGCTAATTTAATATCTTAACTATTCGCAGAATTCCAATTCCCTGTTCTTGCAAATATAAAGCAGACCTACTTGTAGGGGTCAGCGGCATCACGCAAGCCATCGCCGAAGAAATTGAATGCGAGGATAATCAATATTACTGGAACTACGGGATACATTAACCAGGGATAGAGCGCCACGACGTTAATATTCTGTGATTCGTTGAGCAGTACGCCCCAACTGGTCACAGGTGGGCGTAAACCGAGACCGAGAAAACTCAATGCGGTCTCACCGAGAATCATCGCCGGAATCGACAAGGTTGCAGACGCTATCAAATGACTCATAAACCCCGGAAGCAAATGCCGGCCTATAATACGACTCGGTTTCGCCCCCATCAGTTCGGCAGCGGTACAAAAGTCCTCCTCACGCAAAGACAGCAACTTCGAGCGTACCGCCCGGGCGAGACCCGTCCAGTCGAGCATGGCGAGAATTACGGTTATACCAAAGAAGATTAAAATTGGGCTCCAGTTCACCGGCAATACCGCGGATAAGGCCATCCACAAGGGTAATTCCGGAAACGACCGAATCACCTCGATAGAGCGTTGCACGATGGCATCGATCCAGCCGCCGTAATAACCCGCCAGACCACCCAGTAAAATGCCGAAACTAAAACTGATGATGATACCCACTATTCCGATAGTCAATGATATGCGGGCCCCATAGGTAATTCGCGAAAACATGTCGCGCCCGAGCCGGTCGGTGCCGAGCAAAAAGAAGGTACCATTTTCCGGCGGACAAACCAGGTGAAAACTACCTTCGAACAACCCCCAGAACTGATAGCTGTCGCCGCTACAAAAAAAACGTAACGGCTGAACGTCATTTTTTCGTTCCGGATAAATGCGCTTAAGCAGGTCCATATCCAGTACATAGTCACGCCCGTATACAAAAGGCCCAATAAACTCACCGTTATGAAACAAATGCACGGATTGTGGTGGCGAGTATATATAGTCCGTGTAACGGGTATGTAAGTTGTAGGGTGCAATAATTTCACTCAACAACACGGAACCATAGTTAAGGGCGAGAATAATGCCGCATATCACCGCGAGACGATGGCGCTTCAGTTTCCACCACATTAATTTCCATTGTGAGGCGAGATAATATTTTTCCTGCTCGGGGGTTAGCGCCTCGATCGAGCCCGGGTCAAACGGTTCGCTCGATACGAAGTGTTCTATCTGCTGTTGGCGGTTCACTTCGCTAGCTCTCCCTGCAGACGAATGCGAGGATCAAGCAGGGCAAGCGCAATGTCTGACACGAGTACACCAAATACGGTAAGCACGGCGAGGAACATCAGAAATGAGCCCGCCAGGTACATGTCCTGGCTTTGCAGGGCTGCCAGCAATATCGGCCCCGTGGTTGGCAAAGACATCACCACGGCGACAATTTCAGCACCGGAAATTACCGTCGGTAAAAGATTACCGATGTCGGCAACAAAAAAATTCAGCGACACACGTAGTGGGTACTTCATCAACAACTTACCGGGTGGTAAGCCTTTTGCCCGTCCGGTTACGACGTACTGTTTTTGTAGCTCGTCGAGTAAATTGGCACGCAATCGGCGAATCATACCGGCGGTACCGGAGGTGCCAATTACCACTACCGGAATCCACAGGTGTTCAAGGACCGATATTACCTTGTCAATGCTCCAGGGCGCATCGATGTATTCGGGTGCCATTAAACCGCCAATCGAGGTGCCAAAATGTACGTTGGCAAAATACAACATCACCAGCGCCAGCAGGAAATTGGGTGTCGCCAGGCCCAGGAAACCAAGCAGTGACAATCCGTAGTCACCCCAGCTGTACTGATGGGTCGCCGAATATATGCCAATCGGGAAGGCTATCATCCAGGTAAATATTATCGTCACAACTGAGATCGCGACTGTGAGGAACAGCCGGTCGCCAACCACCTCGGACACCGGAAGATTGTATTCAAACGAGTAACCAAAATCCCCCTGCAACATGCCAACCAACCACCAGAAATATTGCTCATGAAAGGGTAGATCGAGCCCATATTGCTCGCGCAGGAAAGCAATTTTTTGCTCATCGACCGATTCGCCCTGGCTTTGTAGTTCAGCTATATGACTCTCGAGGTAGTCACCAGGCGGTAACTGAATGATCACGAATACCAGCAAACTGATTACCAGTAATGTGGGAATCATAGTCAGTATGCGTCGCAGAATATAATTCAGCATCAGGCTTTTACCCCACTACTGAGCTGACCGGGTTCTGCGCTTTTCCCGAAGCAGTTAAAGGCTCGGAGAATAAAATTAGAGTGATAACCAGCCACTAGCGCCTTTCCTCGCTGAACCAGAAAGTGTCGGGTTTGTATATGCCAAAATAAGCGCCGGGTTTGATATCGTAAAATCCCTGTTTTGGAACATTGTGCAGGTAGTTATTCACCACCACCGGGTGTCGCACTCCGCTGACAACGCCAATAGTGAACATTTGTTCACTATGTATTTCGAGCATTCGGAGCCAGATTTTTTCTCGCTCGGCCCTGTCTAAAGCTAACCGCCATTGATGATTAAGCGCTAACAGTTCCTTCAGTACCGGGTCGTCAGGTTCTTCACCGCTTTTACCGTTCGATTCGTAATACAGTCCCCATTTGGGCCATTGATACTGGTACTGGTTGGTAGGTGCCAGCTCGGCCGGGCTCGAATCAGCGGCTGGTAGACCATTTGCCAAACCACTCCAGATCGACATCACCGCATCACCGGAAAAAATTCGATTCCGAAAAACTTCTCGTGTCGAGGGTACGCTATACAATTTGATACCTGCTGCTAACCAGCTATCGTGGATTAACTGGAGCACATCGGTTTGCTCGGTACTCTCTCCGGCAGTCTGGATCAGGATTTCAAGTGGTCGTCCATCGGACATCAGGCGCACTCCGCGACTATCACGCTTTGTGAGACCGAGTTCATCCAGTAATTCATTAGCCTTGTCTAGATCGAATTCAGTTGAGGCTGTCTGGAACCTGAGTTTATACAGGGGGGATTCGGGCAATACGGTATTGTTACTTTCCAGAACCAGGCCGAAGTAAACCACCTGGTTGACTTCATGGCGATGAATCGCATGCGATAGCGCACGCCTGAAGCGCACATCGCGCATCAAGGCTCTTAATGTTTCATCATTGGTATTTAAATTGGGAAAGAGTGCTATATGCGCCCCCCTCGAGGTCTTCCAGAGCCGCACATTAAAACTACCGCGCGATGCTGCTTGCCGCAGAAAAGTATAGTTATCCATTCTCAGGTATCGTGCCTGCAAATCAGACTCGTCGGCACCGGTTTTCGCAGGCACCAGCTTGCCCGAGGCAATATTGACGGCGATGCTGTCTATATAAGGCAGCTGTCGGCCATTACTGTCGATGCGATGGTAATAAGGGTTACGCTTAAAAATAAATCTTTCTGAAGGTGGGTAAGTGGTGTTGACCCAGGGTTGCAATGTCGGTAAATCCGGGTTCGTGGCTTTGTAGGGTCGATCCTTGTTGACATGCACACCCATCCAGTTGCGTTCGCTGTATTGTTGCATCAATTCGGCAATTCGTTCCTCGCTCTGGTAATTTTTGTGGAACTGGCGCAAGTAGTGTGCCGGCTTGTATATGTACAGGGCGCGCGCGCCGGCGAGGGCAGCTAAAAAATAAGGATTCGGTTGTGGCCAGGTATAACGCACCGTGTGTAGATCCGGGAATTCAACTACCGGCCCTTCTCCCTCGACTACCAGTTCATTGGGCAAACCACCCTTGGATAGCTCGGGGTTGTTGGCAATATCTTCCCAGTAATATCGAAAGTCTTCACTGGTAAACGGATGACCATCCGACCACTTGTGGCCCTTGCGCAGGTGCAGTGTAAAAATGCGATTTTCGACCACATCGAAACTCGCCAGGATATCCGCCTTCAGCTCGAATTCGACGGTATAGCCGATTAATCGGGCATAGCTGTATATAACAATTTGTCGAATATCTTTCTGCTTGCCCATTAACAACCGCAGCTGCCCACCATGCTTGCCTGGCTTGAACTCGCCTTTCAAATCAACGACTTGAGGTTGTTCTGGGATACGAGCAACTACTGGCGGTAATGTGCCGTTTTGCACACTTTTCAGTAACACCGGTGTCTCCACCATGGTATTAGCAAGGCCGGTCTGAGCCACAGTACCAATAACAAGGGCTAGCGCCAGTATCACGCCAAACCGATTCATGCCGCAAATTCTGAAGGATTGCTATTCGCGGCAACCCGCACGAAATGACCATCACCCAGGGGCAATAATTCCATCGGTGTCTTATCATCAACCGTAAAGGGCGCTTGCCACATCGAAGGTTCAGACGCGGTGCCATTGGTGATCTCGGAAAAATCGAGCGGCTGGCTCAATTCGGGATGCGGTACCGCGGAGAGTAGCGCACGTGTATATGGATGAACCGGATTGGCAAATAACTGCTCGCGCGGAGCCAGCTCGACCAGTTGTCCCTGACACATTACCGCAATACGATCGGCAATATAATTAATAACGGCCAGGTTGTGTGAGATAAAAATGTAGGTCAGGCCCAGTTCCTGCTGCAAATCCTTGAGCAAATTCAGTATCTGGGCCTGAATCGAAACGTCCAGGGCTGAGACCGGTTCGTCGCAAATAAGCAGATCCGGTTGCAGGGCCAGGGCTCTTGCGATACCAATACGTTGCCTTTGTCCACCCGAAAAACTGTGCGGATAGCGATTCAAATAACGTGGGTCCAGCCCTACCAGTCGCATCAGCTCTGTGGTCATCTCATTCTGCGAGGCCGTATCACCCATGTCGTGCACTACCAGGGGTTCGCGTAAAATATCAAATATAGTCATGCGCGGGCTTAACGCACTGAATGGATCCTGAAATATAAACTGCATTTTGCGCCGAAACGCCATCAGTGGCACGCCCTCCAGCGCTCTTACATCAATAATATCGCCCCTGTCGTTGTATTCGATCAGGCCACTATCCGGAGTCAATGCACGCATGATGATTTTACTCAGGGTGGTCTTGCCGCAACCGCTTTCACCGACCAGTCCGAAACACTCCCCCTGCTGCACATCGAATGAAACATTGTCTACCGCTCGAAACAACGATGTTTTTCCCTTTAACCAGCTACCGCTATGTAAGGTAAAGGTCTTGCTGACGTCCTTTACTCGAAGGATCGGCATGTCGACTGCACTCTCGGGCCAGATAGTTTTATCTTTCCCGATAGAACCAATTTCGGAATCGATCTCCCGTACCGGAATGAGACGCTCGCCTTCTTCCATATCGAATCGCGGCACGGCGTGCAATAAAGCCTTAAGATATGGGTGTTGCGGCTGGTCAAAAAGGGTTTTTAGCGACCCGGACTCCATTATCTTGCCGTGATACATCACTACAACCTGATCTGCCATGTTGGCGACGACGCCGAGATCATGGGTGATTAACAAGAGCGACATGCCAAGCTCTTTTTGTAACTCTTTAACCAGTTTCAGAATTCGCGCCTGAATGGTGACATCAAGCGCGGTGGTAGGCTCGTCGGCAATCAGCAGTGATGGATGACATATCATTGCCATTGCGATCATCGCGCGCTGGCGTAAGCCGCCGGACAATTCGAACGGGTACATTCGTAAAGCACGTTTTGGATCGGGAAAGTTAACATGCTCCAACATTGTTTCGGTAAGCTTCATACCTTCCTGGTAACTGGCATCCCGGTGTAAAAACAGTGCCTCGCTAATCTGATCGCCAATCGTGTGAACCGGTGACAATGATGTCATCGGCTCCTGAAAAATAATCGATATGCGACCACCGCGAATTTTGCGCATTTCAGCACTTTCCGGATCCAGGGCGGCAATGTCTACTACCTGGCCTTTATTCGTCGGATCGGCAAATAAAATGCTGCCTTTGGTGATCTCTGCAGCCCGCGGCAAAATACCCATCACGGCCTGTGCGGTAACCGATTTTCCAGAACCGGACTCTCCTACAAGGGCAACAGATTCACCCGGGCTTACCGAGAAGGATACATCCTTAACCGCTGATATCGGATTACCGTGCAGGAAAAAATCGACTGCCAAATTCTGAATCGATAACAGGGCCTGTTGTTCATTTTGATCGTTAATAGAGCACTACCCTCTTCGATCTCTGCACTAATCCCAAACATTCCGTCAATCTAAAGCAGGAATTATTTAGTGATGATCGACTCTTACATTTATTGTTATGACACTGGCAGTCTAAACCGATACCACCATTCAATATTACGTGCAACTTCGCTACTAATTAGCGGCGATTCCTTATACCCGAGCGCCCATATTAACCGGATATCCAGAATTGGCAAGGCACAGCATCCTTAATCGATTTTCATATTATATATTTCTGGCCAGAAAAGCTAAATCGGCAGATCAAAGCCAAAACTAATTGATATTGCCTGGATCACTCGTCAAAATATCAGGCAGGTCGTTACATGGGTTGATATTCTGTAACGAGTTTAATAACTTGCGATATTAAAATCACAAATTAAGCTATTGAATTTATTGAAATTAAGTGAATTTCCTGGCGAAATACTTTACCCCCATTACTGCTGAGCAGCATCCGAAATGTTCACAATACCGAGCCGCTGGATAGACTAAGGGAAAATTCATGAATCAAGATATGATTAATAAAGCAACACTGGTGCTAATGGTAATCGCCATTTCTGCCCTTTTCTTCTCGATGATCCAACAGTTTCTGATGGTTATCTTTCTCGCCGGACTGTTCAGCGCGCTCACGCGTCCGGTGTTTCGCCGATTTAATATCATCTACAAGGGACATAAACACCTGGCATCGGCGACGACACTCGTGTTGATGATATTTGTTGTGATGATCCCGCTTTTGTCCCTGATCGGAATAGTTGTTGCGCAGGCAGTCGACGTCGGCCAGTCGGTTACCCCCTGGATCAGGCATACGCTGAATGAGCCGGGCGCGATTTCCAGTTATCTCCAACATTTACCATTTTTTGAAGAACTGGAACCCTACCGCGAGACGATCCTGACAAAGTCGGGTGAACTTGTCGGTTATCTAAGCAAGTGGATTGCGAGTGGGCTGTCCTCGGCCACCTTCGGTACGGTTTACTTCGTTTTTCTTTCTTTTGTATTTCTGTACACGATGTATTTCTTCCAGCTGGATGGCGATAAACTAATGAATAAAATTCTTTACTATCTACCGCTGGATAGTGCTGATGAATCCCTGATGCTGGATAAATTTACCTCGGTTACTCGCGCCACGCTCAAGGGCACAATGCTGATTGGGATTTTGCAAGGAAGCCTCGCTGGCGGCGCTTTTGCGATAGCCGGCATAGACAATGCGGTTTTCTGGGGTACTGTGATGGCCGTGCTGTCGATAATACCCAGCGTTGGATCGGCAATCATCTGGGTACCCGCGGCGATCTTCCTGATACTTCAGGGTAGTATTGCTGGTGGCATCGGGCTAATGGTTTTCTGCGGTCTGGTTGTTGGCAGCCTGGATAATGTACTGCGCCCTATACTCGTGGGTAAAGATACGAAAATGCATGAACTGATGATTTTCTTTGGCACGCTGGGCGGCATTATGATGTTTGGTATTAGCGGAATATTCATCGGCCCCTTGATAGCTTCATTATTCATCACGATCTGGGAACTTTATGGGATTGCTTTCAGTGACTATTTACCCGAGGTATATCACAGGCAGGCTTCTCACGAAGCGGAAAACACCGTGCCTGATAAAGAGGCGGACACTAGATAATCATGGCAATTAGTGATGTAAAAAAGCGGGGAACTACTGTAGAGCACACACCAATGATGCAAGGGTATCTTAGTATTGATTTATAATGGTTTATTGCAATAATAAATATAAATCTATACTTATACCTACACTAAATAAGGCGTTAGAAGCCATTTTTTGGCATTTTCTGCCTCTTGATGGACTAAATTC
>JBGUEB010000058.1:0-15446 GCA_041821565.1 Gammaproteobacteria bacterium
AGTCCGCGCAATGCTTTTTGGAAGGATTCCTGAAAACTGCGGCCTATAGCCATTACCTCGCCAACCGATTTCATTTGCGTCGACAGTCGATTGTCGGCCTGGGGAAACTTTTCAAAGGTAAAGCGCGGGATCTTGGTAACTACATAATCGATAGTCGGTTCGAAAGATGCTGGCGTCGCGCCATCAGTAATATCATTTTGCAACTCATCGAGCGTGTAACCGACAGCGAGCTTTGCCGCTATCTTGGCGATCGGAAATCCGGTGGCCTTGGATGCCAGGGCCGAGGAGCGCGATACGCGCGGATTCATTTCGATAATTATCATCTCTCCATCGACAGGATTGATCGCAAACTGGACATTGGAACCACCCGTTTCAACACCAATCTTACGCAGCACGGCGAGCGAAGCATTACGCATAATCTGATATTCCTTATCGGTTAGCGTCTGCGCAGGTGCTACTGTTATCGAATCACCCGTATGTACACCCATCGGGTCAAGGTTTTCGATCGAGCAGATGATGATGCAGTTATCCTTCCTGTCGCGCACTACCTCCATTTCATACTCTTTCCAACCCAGTACTGAAACTTCAATTAGCACTTCTGTAGTCGGCGATAATTCGAGACCGCGATTTATAATATCTACAAATTCTTCCTTGTTGTAGGCTATGCCACCGCCACTACCACCCATCGTAAATGATGGCCGGATAATGACTGGAAATCCTATCTTCGCCTGACCCTGCCAGGCTTCTTCGAGGCTATGTGCGATAAATGCTTTCGGGGTCTTCAACCCGATTTCCGACATTGCTATGCGAAACAGTTCGCGATCTTCTGCCATGTCGATTGCTTCACGACTGGCACCGATCATTTCTACACCGTACTTCTTCAGGACACCCTCACGATCGAGATCCAGTGCGCAATTGAGAGCTGTCTGTCCGCCCATGGTCGGCAACAATGCGTCTGGGCGTTCTTTTTCAATTATCTTCTCAACTACTTTCCAGTGTATAGGCTCAATGTAAACTGAATCGGCAGTTTCGGGATCCGTCATAATGGTTGCGGGGTTCGAGTTAATCAATATGACTCGAAAACCTTCTTCCTTCAATGCCTTGCAAGCCTGAGTACCCGAGTAGTCAAACTCGCAGGCCTGACCAATAACAATCGGTCCGGCACCAATTATCAGTACTGACTTGATATCCTCTCTACGTGGCATCAGGATTCTCCAGCACAGGTTGCCTGATCAATGGTGGCATCGATGAGTTTTATAAAGTGGTCAAACAGATGAGCGACATCGTGAGGCCCGGGACTAGCTTCAGGATGGCCCTGAAAACCGAAAGCAGACTTTTCGGTATGGTGCACGGCCTGCAGACTGCCATCGAACAGCGATCGATGTGTCGCCTGTAAATTTTCAGGCAAGGTATTTTCATCAACCGCGAAACCATGGTTCTGGCTTGTGATCATTACTTCACCACTGTCAATATCCTGCACCGGGTGATTGGCACCGTGGTGACCAAATTTCATTTTCATGGTTTTTGCACCACAGGCCAGCGCGAGCAGCTGATGTCCGAGGCAAATACCAAAAACGGGAATCTCGGTTTGCAGGATTTCGGCAATAGCTTTTATCGCATAGTCGCAGGGTTCGGGGTCACCGGGCCCGTTAGATAAAAAAACACCATCGGGTTTCATAGCGAGCACTTCCTGCGCCGGAGTTTGAGCAGGAACCACGGTTACCCTGGCGCCTCGATCAACTAGCATGCAAAGAATATTTTTCTTGATTCCGTAGTCGTAAGCGACAATGTGATAACGGTGATCAGATTTTTGCCGGTAGCCGTCTTGTAAAGACCAGGTTGAGTACGACCAATCATAGGGACTGCTGACCGACACTACTTTGGCCAGATCCATACCCGCCAGACCGGCAAAGGACCTTGCCGCCTCTAGCGCTTTCTCAACCGAAAGATCGTCACCGGCCATGATCGCGCCATTTTGTGCACCCTGATCGCGTAATAGTCGGGTCAACTGGCGCGTATCGATATCGGCAATTGCGAGGACATTTCGGTTAACAAGATATTCTTGCAGGCTACCCTGACTGCGCCAATTACTACTAAGCAGGGGCAGGTCACGAATGATTAAACCACTGGCATGTATTTCGCTGGCTTCTTCATCTTCGCTATTAACGCCGGTATTGCCAATATGGGGATAGGTTAAGGTAATGATCTGACGGCAATAGGAAGGATCAGTCAGAATTTCCTGATATCCGGTCATCGAAGTATTGAAAACCACTTCGCCCGATGTTATACCATCTACACCTATCGACTTACCTTCGAAAATGGTCCCGTCCTGCAAAGCCAGTATTGCTGATTTTGGCACATCACCCCCGGTTCAAAAAAATGCGCGCGCACGAAAATGGGAGGAACCACCGGTTCTTCCCATTTAATATTCTTTAAGACATAAATACCGCGGAAGCAGCATCTTCTTGAGGGCGTATTGTATGAGTATTGCTGCTCTGAGTCTACGCTTGAAAAGCGTTAAATCAGATAATTAGAGAAATTTACCTGTTGACCTGATCGACAGTTCGCGTACATTGCCCGGCCAGTCGCAGGCCTGCGATCGGGCCAGTATCAGCGCTTCTAATTCGTTCCAGGCAAATTAGTCAGAGAAAAATCTGTCTGGCAAAACAATTATTTCTTTTGCTGTAATTTTTCCAATAACTGGGCTTCACAAATTCCCACCGCCGAGAGCATTTGCTGAGCGTCTGCAAACCGCATATAAGTCTTTTTCTGTAGCGCCTTCATGATCACTTCCATGATGCCGACGGGCAAGGTGAAATGGTCTAAATCGGGTTCATCGTTGATGATGCTTTGTTTTAATTCAAACAGGTTGCTGCCGGTAAAAGGCTGATGCCCGGTTAACAGGTGATACAAGGTAACCGCAAGTGAAAACAGGTCAGAACGCCCGTCAAGCTTCTTGCCCTCCAATTGTTCGGGCGACATATAGGAAGGTGTGCCTATAATGATGTTATTGCCCTGCTTATTCTTTACTCCGGTGTAGGCCGCGCCGAAATCCGTGACTATATAGATATCCAGCTTTTCGTCATACATGATATTGGCTGGTTTTATATCACCATGAATCACCTCGTGATCGTGCGCTACAATCAGTGCACTTAACACGGATTTGGAAATGCGAATACACTCACCGACGGTAATGTAGTCGCGTTTTCGCAAACGCTTCGATAACGGATATCCGTGGATATAATCCATTGCGATAAAGGCGGTATACTTGTCCCTGGCGGCATCATGAATTTTAACGATATTCTTATGCTCAAACTGTGATACAACTTCGGCTTCGCGCAGCCACTGATCGACTCGTTCCTGTCCAATTTTTTCCCCAAACCGCGAAGACATCACCTTAAGTGCTACCAGATTACCGGTTCTCATATCAGATGCCTCGTAAACAATCGCCGTAGCTCCCCTCGCAATTTTTTTAATTAATTCGTAGTGGCCAACAATATTGAGTGTTTCGTCCTGCTTAATATCAAACTGGACCGGCTCTCGATTCTGCCTAATTTCTTCAACGCGGGTAACGTAATCACTCAGGCCGGGGTCAAATTGGGATAGCCAGTGATACAGGTTCAACGCACCGGCCCAGTGTTTACTGGATTCGAGCAACATACCAAGTTCATAAGCCACTTCCAGCAGTTCATCGCTATAGGGGCACTGTTTAAGCATGAATAAGGCAGTTTTTAACTCGCGCTGTTCGATTAACTCCTGGATATCATCCAGAGACACCGTTTTTTGATCAAGCAATTTGCCAGCCGCAAATTGCCGGTAAAAATCAGTCATCCAGTAGATTGAGCTGACCAGTAGCATGACGATTCCTGGTAGTACCAGTGGCAGGTAAACCTGGCTAAAAATTGCAAGCATGACTTCAAGCATTAACAGTCCGAAGAGCAGGATGCTGATGGATATAAATGATCCCGCCGTGGTTCTGCTACGGGTGTAGTTGTGAACATAGGCAGCCAGTAAGGCGGCATAAACGAGGATTATCACCCATTGGGGCGCAATCCTGATCGAAGACAGCGCTGCAATCTCGCGATGTGAGGGCAGCAAATGCACTATGTATAAATAAAGGTCATACTCGAGCGACGATACCGTACTAATCCTGCTACCCAGGTAGGTAATCAGGAGTAAGCTGCCGGTCAGGCCAAGTTGCCATGCTTTCGATTTAAGACTAAACATGATCGCGACAATACCCTGGGGACGACAATAAGTAAGAAATTTGACGAACAGACATATTCAATAGAATTATAGATTGGGCAACCAACTATTCAATCACTATAAATGAGTCCTCCGAACTAAAAACCTTTCAAGGTTGAATACAGGTTTGGATATCGGCTAACGGCGAAGATTTTAACAGAGTAAGAGGCGCATTCAGAAGCAACAACATTAACTTTGCTATATGCCCATAGCGTGGCATGCTAGCAGTCTGTCGGATTTAGGGAGTATTTCGGCACTTATCAATTATTAAACTGATTTGGTAGATAATCATGGGAAACCGACTTTCAGCAATCGTCACCCGAACGGGTGACTCAGGTACTACTGGAATGGCAGATGGCACTCGTCGGGCCAAAAACGATATCCGTGTTCATTGTCTCGGGGAAATTGATGAACTCAATGCGGCTCTCGGGGTTGCGCTGAGTTTTCTCCAGGACTTGCCGGAAAAACAGGTTCTGTTAGCGGCACAACATGACCTGTTCGACATTGGTGCCGAGCTATGTCAACCGGGTAAATTACTCATAAAGCAGCTACATGTAGATTCCATCGAATCCAGTGCGGCAAAATTTAACGAATCCTTACCCGCGTTAAAAGAATTTATCCTACCGGGAGGTTCGCAGGCCGTGGCATTCTTACATCTGGCCCGAACTATTTGTCGACGCGTCGAGAGATCCCTGGTTTTATTAAAAGAAACTGAAAACCTGAATCCGATTACGGGACAATATATCAATCGCCTCTCCGATTTATTGTTTATTCTCGCTCGTTCGGTGGCAGATCAGGATCCAGGATCAGAAGTTTACTGGCAATCGAAATATTCCCGCCTCAGTGACGAGTAAATCCGAGCCCTCACCCGAATTTTCGGATTTATTTCAGCCGCGTAAAAAATCCAGTGCCTGCCTGGCGAACTGTTGTGGTTGCTCGGCGTGCAGCCAATGGCCTGCCGAAGCGACAGTGCGCACCGTTGCCTGTTTAAAATGAGCAGCAATCACCGCTTCCTCCGCTACGCCGATGTAGTCTGAGTGCTCTCCGCGAATGAACAGTGTCGGCGTGGTGATTTGCCAATTCTCAGGCAGATCAGGAAATCCGGTTATTTTCTGCAGGCTCGCTTTAATCACCTGCCAGTTAACCTTCCAGCGCCAATGATCGTTTTTTCGCTCCAGGCTCTGCAACAGAAAGCTGCGTAGCAGGTTATCAGGAATACTTTGCTGGAGTGCGGTATCAACTGCCGATCGACTTTCACACTGATCGAGTACCAGCGAAAGCACCGGGTCTATCAGATAATCAAAAGCATGTGTATAAGGCACTGGCGCTATATCGGCCACTACCAGTCGGGAAATCAAATACGGTTGCTGGAATGCGAGCAGGATACTGGTCTTGCCACCCATGCTATGCCCAATCAGGCGGCAGGAGGGGATACCAAGATGATTTAACAGGCGGTATAAATCCTCCGCCATGGCCTCGTAGTTCATTTCGTCATGGTGAAAGGATTGCCCATGATTTCGCAGGTCAACCGTAAATACTTCGAAATGGCTGGAAAACAATCGACCCAGTGATTGCCAGTTTTTTCCCGATCCGAATAATCCGTGAACTATGACCAGCGGCTCACCGCTACCAGTTCGAACATAGTGCAGCAAGCCAGGGTCAGTCATTAATCCGGTTCCTGATTCAGGCTAAGCCTCGACCAGCGATCAGGTTTGCACCAACACAGCAAGCCAGGCGCAGGTATCACTTTTTCCTGGGTATGTACAAATCGGTGATAGTCCCTTCGGCCATTTCGGCAGCAAAGTTAAGTGTTTCAGACAGGGTCGGATGCGGATGTATGGTCAAACCAATATCCTCGGCATCGGCACCCATCTCCAGCGCCAGCACTGCTTCGGCAATCAACTCACCCGCATTGGGGCCAACTATACCAGCACCGAGGATGCGTTTAGTTTCTTTATCAAACAGAAGTTTGGTTAAACCTTCATCGCGATCTAGCCCGAGCGAGCGGCCGCTAGCAGCCCAGGGGAAGGCACCTTTTATATATTCGACCCCCTGATTTTTGGCCTCGGTTTCGGTTAAACCCATCCAGGCGATTTCAGGGTCAGTATAGGCAACCGAAGGAATCGTCATCGGTTCAAACCATGACTTCATACCACTGATTACTTCGGCAGCTACCTTGGCCTCATGAGTGGCCTTGTGGGCCAGCATCGGATTACCAACGATATCGCCTATCGCGAAAATATTGGCAACATTGGTACGCATTTGATTATCGACCTGGATAAAACCTGCTTCATCAACCTTAACACCAGCATTTTCGGCGCCAATCTTGAGACCATTGGGACGACGTCCCACGGCGACCAGAACCCTGTCGAACACCTGTGGATCGGGTGCTTTCTTGCCCTCGAAACTGACCTTGAGACCATTTTTTTGCGCCTTGATTTCAGTCACTTTGGTACTCAGGTATATGGCTTTATAGCGTTTCGAGATTATCTTGTTGAGGGGCCGCACCAGATCCTTATCACAACCGGGAATCAGTCCATCCATAAATTCAACCACGGTGATTTCTGATCCCAGGGCATCGTAAACGGTCGCCATCTCAAGCCCGATTATACCGCCGCCAATAATCAGCAGCTTTTTTGGTACACCACTCAATTCAAGCGCATCGGTAGAATCCATCAGGCGTTCATCGTCATTCGGGAAGCTGGGAATTTGCGTTGCCTGTGAACCCGCGGCAATGATGCAGTGCTCGAAACGGATCTGGCTTTCCTCCCCATCATTAACCACGCGCAGAGTATTCGCATCTATGAACTCGCCTACACCCGTAACTATCTCAACCTTACGTTGTTTGGCTAACTGCTTGAGCCCCCCGGTGAGCTTGGTAACCACTTTATTTTTAAAGCCATTAATACCGTCGAGCTTAATTTTGGGTTTACCAAAATCCACTCCATTAGCTTTCATATGATCCGCTTCGTTGATGATCGCCGCTGTATGCAGCAATGCTTTCGACGGGATACAGCCAACATTAAGGCACACACCGCCAAGAGATTCGTAACGCTCGACGAGGGTGACCTTTTTACCCAGATCGGCGGCTCTGAACGCGGCTGTATAGCCACCGGGTCCGGCACCTAGTACCAATACTTCTGTATTCATATTTGCTGCTCCAGCCTTCGCAGGCGCCTCGTTTTGTGCTTGTTGCACCGGGGTGGAAGCTGGAATCTCGACTGCGGCTTCCTTTTCATCCATTTTCAGACTCCCCAGAACCCCGCCTTCCGAAATTTTATCGCCAACGGCCACATTTAATGCCCTCAGGGTACCATCGTAAGGAGATGGAATATCCATCGTCGCTTTATCAGATTCCAGTGTAACAATGGGGTCCTCCTTTTTAACAGTATCTCCCACTGCAACGTGTAATTCGATAATTTCGACATTTTCGAAACCACCTATGTCGGGCAATATTATTTCTTTTATAACCATTATTACAATAACACCCTTCTAATATCTGTAATTACCTGGCTCAGATAACTGGTAAATCTGGCCCCCTGTGCGCCATCAATCACTCGATGGTCATACGACAATGCCAGCGGCAAAATTAGACTCGCCTTAAAACTGCCATCAGCCTGATAAACCGGTTGCATTTTTGCTCTCGCGATTCCGAGGATCGCCACTTCGGGCGCATTCACGATTGGTGTGAACTGCGTGCCCCCAATTCCGCCAAGGCTCGATATCGTGAAACAACCACCCTGCATTTCCGTGGGTGAGAGTTTGCCTTCACGTGCGCGCTCGGCAGCCGAGGCCAGTTCTGCCGCGAGATCATATAAACCCTTTTGATCGACATCGCGTATTACCGGTACTACCAGACCATTTGGGGTATCAACCGCGACACCGATATGGAAATATTTTTTCAGGATTAAACGATCACCGCTCGCTTCCAGAGAAGCGTTAAAGTCCGGGAAAGCCTTCAATGCAGCGACGACTGCCTTCATCATGAAAACAAGGGCCGTGAGTCGAACACCTTTCTTCTCTGCCTCCTTCGCCAATGACTTTCTAAAAGCTTCCAGATCGGTGATATCGGCTTCGTCGAACTGGGTAACGTGTGGCACGCTTACCCAGCTTCTGTGCAGATGCGCCCCGGATATTTTCTGGATTCGGTTAAGCGGTACCGGCTCAATTTCACCAAATTTGGAAAAATCTATTTCCGGCATCGCCGATACCGGAATACCGCCACCGGTTGCTGCCGCTGTTCCCGACATCGAAGCCTTGATAAAGGCCTTAACGTCCTGTTTTTGAATCCTGCCCTTGGCACCGGTTCCTATCACCTGTTCGAGATTGACACCCAGCTCGCGCGCGTAGCGTCGAATCGAAGGACTGGCATGAATTATATTGCCAGAGTGGTCTGCGGCATCAGTAGCCGGTTTGCCCGGGGGTGGTCTTCGCACTTTACCAGGCGCTGACTCCGAGGCTGCAGCAACGCTGGTTTCCACCGCTGGCGGCTCGACAAACGGGGCTTCTGCTACTTCCTCTGTGATAGCCACAGAAATCTCGGGCTTGTCTGCTTCAACCGTCTGCCCACCCTCGCTTTTAGCGGTCACCTCAATTTTGGCAATTTCGGCGCCTTCTGCAATGCGGTCACCAACCCGTACCATTACCGACTTGACTTTACCCGTATAAGGGCTTGGAATTTCCATCGTCGCCTTATCTGATTCAAGCACGATAATCGAGTCTTCCGCTTCGATTTCATCACTGGGCACGATCAATACTTCGATGATTTCGATCTCGTCAAAATCACCCACATTCGGTAATTTAATCGTCAATAATTCAGTCACTACTTTCTCCTGCCCTGGCAACTATACCGTCATCGGATTGGGTTTTTCTGGATCAATCTTATATTTTTTAATCGCCGCCTGAACAAGCTTGTTGTCGACTTCACCCTGGTCGGACAATGCCTTGAGTGCTGCAATTACAATGTAATAGCGACTGACCTCGAAAAACCTGCGAAGCTTCTCGCGCGTGTCACTGCGCCCGAAACCGTCGGTACCAAGCGTTGTAAATGACATCGGCACAAATTCGCGCAACTGATTAACAAAAGCACGGGTGTAATCGGTGGCAATGATAGCCGGGCCCTTGCGACCCTGTAGCCGGGTTTCAAGAAAGCTTTTACGTGCCTTCTTGGTTGGGTGCAAGGCATTCCAGCGAGCGCAATCGGCGGCTTCCCTGGCTAGTTCGTTGACACTGGTCACACTCCAGACGTCGGCATTGATTTCGAAATCGGCCTGCAATAGTTCTGCCGCTGCAATCACTTCCCGCAAGATAGTACCGGAACCCATCAATTGAACTTTCTGGCCCTTTTCATCGCCTTCCTGGAGGCAGTAAATCCCCTTGATTATGCCCTCTTCCGAGCCTTTTGGCATTGCCGGATGGCTATAGTTTTCGTTCATCACGGTAACGTAATAAAACACTTTATCGTGCAGTTGAAACATACGTTTCATGCCACTATGAATAATTACCGCAAGTTCGTAGGCAAAAGTTGGATCGTAAGAAACACAGTTTGGAATAGTACCGGCGACGATCAGGCTATGACCATCCTGGTGTTGCAACCCCTCGCCAGCTAGCGTGGTACGCCCCGCGGTACCACCCATTAAAAAACCCCTTACCTGCATATCGCCAGCCGCCCAGGCCAGATCACCAATACGTTGAAATCCAAACATTGAATAGAAAATGTAAAATGGAATCATGTTGATACCATGCGTACTATAGGCAGAGCCGGCAGCAATCCATGAAGACATTGCACCTGCCTCATTAATTCCTTCCTCTAAAATCTGTCCCTTTTTATCTTCGCGGTAATACATCACCTGGTCTGAATCCATGGGTTCGTATAGCTGACCCTTGAATGAGTAAATACCAAGTTGACGGAACATACCTTCCATACCAAAGGTGCGTGCCTCGTCGGGCACAATTGGCACGATGTTATTGCCTATCAATTTACTGCGCGTGAGTGTCGATAGAATGCGCACGAAAGCCATCGTCGTCGAGAATTCTCGTTCACCACTGTCCTGCAATAATGCGTCGAAGGTGTCCAGCCCCGGTATTACCAGTGGTTCTGCAGTATCGGTCCGCACCGGCATAAAACCACCGAGCTGCTCACGTTGTTTGCGCAGGTATTGCATTTCTTCACTATCTTCGGCGAATTTGTAAAATGGTGTTTCTGCGATTTCCTCGTCGCTAATCGGTATATTGAAGCGGTCGCGAAACGCCTTTAATGCATGTTCGCCCATTTTTTTCTGCGAGTGGGTAATATTCTGGCCCTCGCCCGCCTCGCCCATACCATAACCCTTCACGGTTTTGGCTAGGATGACTGTTGGCCGGTCCTTGTGTTCGACTGCCTCGGCGTAGGCTGCGTATACCTTGTGAGGGTCGTGCCCGCCCCGGTTAAGGCGCCAGATATCTTCATCCGACATTTCCGCTACCATTTCCTTCAATTCGGGGTACTTGCCGAAAAAATGTTCTCTTGTATAGGCCCCACCTTTAGCCTTGCAGGCCTGGTATTCACCGTCCAGCGTTTCATCCATCAGACGATGTAACAACCCATCGACATCTTTATCCAGTAGATGATCCCAGTAGGAACCCCAGATCACCTTGATCACGTTCCAGCCTGCACCGCGAAATACCGCTTCGAGTTCCTGTATGATCTTGCCATTACCACGCACCGGTCCATCGAGTCGCTGCAAATTGCAATTGACGACAAATATCAGGTTGTCCAGGTTCTCTCTCGATGCCAGTGAAATTGCGCCCAGCGATTCAGGTTCATCCATCTCGCCGTCGCCCATGAAGGCCCAGACCTTGCGGTCTCCCTGTGGCTGAATCTCACGATTTTCCAGGTATTTCATGAAACGCGCCTGGTATATAGCCATCAGGGGTCCGAGGCCCATGGATACGGTCGGAAATTGCCAGAACTTCGGCATCAACCAGGGATGCGGATAAGACGACAGGCCATTTTCATTATCGACTTCCTGGCGAAATGATTTAAGCTGCTCTTCGCTCAGGCGACCTTCGAGGAAAGCACGCGCATAAATACCGGGGGCGGAATGCCCCTGAAAAAATACCAGGTCACCCTTGTTTTCTTCATTTGGTGCGCGGAAAAAATGGCTAAAACCAACGTCGTATAGCGTTGCCGCCGAGGCAAAACTGGCGATATGGCCACCCAGTTCCGACGATTCTCGATTAGCGTGAACCACCATTGCCGCGGCATTCCAGCGAATCACCGAACGAATCGTGTGCTCAATCGCCTGATCCCCGGGAATAGGCCGTTGGGTTGAGACGGGTATGGTATTGACGTAGGCGGTATTGGGAGTAAATGGCAGGTAGGCACCCGAGCGTCTCGCCTTGTCGATCAACTTTTCCAGCAGAAAGTGGGCTCGTTCCAGGCCTTCTCGTTCCAGCACCGATTCGAGGGACTCAATCCACTCCTGGGTTTCCTGTGGATCTAAATCTGATTGTTTTGCCATTGGTTACTCGCTTTGGTTTATATTACAGCGAAATTATCTGCGACGCATGACCCGCACTGGACCCTGATATGGGGGAATTCGAGTCACGCCAAAATTATTTTTTTGATGATGGCATACATTATACGGCATATTGACCGCATGAATGATTTTTCGTGTCATAATCAGTAGCGATATCTTTAGATAAAACATCCGATAAATCAATAACAGAATGAATAGATTAACAATCATCAAACCGGATGACTGGCATTTACACTTGCGCGATTCGCTGCAAATGAAGGCTGTCGTAACTGACACTGCGAGACAGTTTGCGCGAGCTATCATAATGCCAAATCTTAATCCGCCGGTAAGAACCTGCGAAGATGCACTGGCATATCGCGAGCGCATTCGTGCGGCTTTACCAGGTGATCACCCGTTTAGGCCGCTGATGACACTCTATCTGACAGACACTACCCGTATTGAAGATATTAAGCAGGCGAGCGCATCCGATTCGATATTTGCAGCCAAGCTCTACCCTGCCGGTGCCACCACCAATTCGGACGCAGGGGTGACTGATATTCAGCGTATTTACCCCGTGTTGGAAGCAATGCAGAAGTACCAGTTTCCGTTACTGATTCACGGTGAAGCAACCGGTGATGCGGTTGATGTGTTTGATCGAGAAAAACGCTTTATCGATACCAGCCTCGATTCCATTCGCAATGACTTTCCGCAACTGCCTATTGTTTTAGAGCATATTACGACCACAGAAGCCGTCGAGTATGTCACTTCACAGGATGACAAGCTTGGCGCGACGATTACACCGCATCACCTGCTCATTAATCGAAATGCGATGTTTGATAAAGGGATTCGACCCCACCACTATTGTCTGCCGGTTGCCAAACGCGAACATCACAGATTATCCTTACTTGAAGCTGCAACCAGTGGCTCCAGCAAGTTCTTCGCCGGTACCGATAGTGCGCCGCATAGTCAACAGGCCAAGGAATCTGCCTGTGGTTGTGCTGGTATATATTCAGCCTATTGCGCCATCGAACTATACGCCGAGGCATTTGAACTCGCGCAAGATTTTACCCACTTCGAGACATTCATGAGTCTGAATGGTCCGGCCTTTTATCGATTGCCGGTCAATACAGGCAGTTTAACCCTGGAAAAATCAGCCTGGACTGTACCTGAGACCCTGCTCTTTGCGGATAAGGCCCTGATACCATTTAAGGCCGGCGAGACATTGCAATGGAAAATTATTTCTAATGACTGACATCACGCCCATGTCTTCTCGTTTCCGTGGCTACCTGCCAATTGTGGTCGATGTTGAAACCGGTGGGTTTAATGAACAGACCGATGCTCTGCTTCAAATTGCCGCGGTAATAATCGATATGGATGAAGACGGGCAGATTTTCTGTGCCGAAACAATTTCATGCCATGTCACACCATTCGAGGGATCGAGGCTCGACCCTGCTTCGATGCAAATTAACGGTATCGACGTCGATCACCCTTTTCGACTTGCCCTGGATGAAAAGCAGGCATTACCGAAAATATTCAAACCGGTGCGGGAGGCGCTGAAGCGACAGGCCTGCAACAAGGCCATTCTGGTCGGACACAATGCTCACTTCGATTTGAAATTCATCAATGCGGCAGCCCAACGTAGCGGCATAAAACGCAATCCTTTCCATCCCTTTAGCAATTTCGATACGGTAACCCTGGCAGGGTTGGTGTACGGTCAGACCGTACTCGCGCGCTCACTCAAGGCAGCTGGTTTCGAATGGGATACGAATGAAGCGCATTCGGCCGTGTACGATGCTGAAATGACCGCATCACTTTTTTGCAAGATCGTCAATAACACTCCTTTCCTTCAATCTTGATGCGATTTTTTGATCTATACTGATTTATCGAATCTTTCGGATCATTTTTTGCTTTGCGAAAAGAAGACCTCTCTGTAATCGTTGTCGATGACCTCCAATTTAGCCGTGAGGTGATCAAATCGGGATTGACGAAATCGGGCTTTACCGATATTCGTACTGCATCCTCGGGCGAAGAAGCAATGTATATGCTGAATCAACGTCGCGCACACGTAGTGCTTGCCGATTTCTGGATGCCGGGTATGAATGGTCTGGAGGTGGCCGATCTAATTCGCCGCTGGGATGACAATAACGATCGATACACCGGTATCGTGTTACTCACCGCCGAAGACACCACCTCAAGCATCGTCATTGCATTCGATCGCGGCGTAGATGATTTCGTCTCCAAATCGGCAAGCCAGTTCGAGCTCTCGGCTCGCGTTTTCGGTGCTGGCCGCACCGCATACCAACAAAATAAGCTGAGAGAAAAAACCAGATCCTTAAGTAACCAGATCATGCAGGTGAAACAACATAGTCTGCAAGATCCGCAAACCGGTTTACCCAATCGAGTACGGATGGAAGCTCATTTAGAGTCCCTCATAGTGCATTGCACCAATAGAGGCGGGGGTATTGGACTAGGTCTCATCGAGGTGAATTCAGATGACCCGAAAATCCGTTCTGGAACCCTGAAAACCATATCAAACTCCCTCCAACTTGCACTTCGTCCAATGGATATGGTCTCCCGGTTTAACATGAAAACTTTCGCGGCATCGATTTATTATGAAGACCCTGATGTATTTAATCCTAACCTGTTCAAACGTCTGGTTGACAGCATTAAGCGGCATACCCGGCAAACCAATGATCAGGGAAAACAGATGCGGGTGTCCATCGGCGTCTGGCATAGCCATGTAATGACTCCTTGCCCTACCGTGACCGATATTATTGCTTCGGCGCAAAAATCCTCACAACCGGCCTGAACTAGCCCCTGATCTATAAATCCTTAATCCGATAGTTGATTCCCACTGACCCTGTCCCCAGAAATTCAGGCGCTTTTTTTCGCCAATGCCTGTTTAGCTACTTTTTCCAGCTCTCCAGACTCATGCATTTCCAGGGTAATGTCGCAACCACCAATCAATTCACCGTCAACATAAACCTGCGGAAAGGTTGGCCAATCCGCATAACGCGGCAGGTTCTGGAATATTTCGGGGTCGGTTAGCACATTTACAAATGCAAATTCGACCTCTAGCGACTTCAGTGCTTCCGCGGTCCTGCTCGAGAATCCGCACTGGGGTAACTGCGGTGTCCCCTTCATATATATAATGACAGGGTGGGTCTCAACCTGGTTTTTAATACGTTCTAAAACGTCCATCGATAATCCTCGTATAATAACTGACTAGTTTACTTGGTTATTATGATACTCGGTTTTCGCGGCGATGAGAATCGACCTGGCCATTTTTTTAGCCTGAAACGGGTGTTTTTTCAAATACCCGGGAAACTTCCCACAATTACCCGATATTCTGCTGTAGCCAGTATTCAAGCAGGGCCGAGTGCCAGAGTTTACTGCCGTTTAAGCGCGTGAAATGCTGTTCGGGCTGTTTCAATAGCTGGTCCAGATAGGCTCGATTAAACAGCCCCCGCTCGCGGCTGGCCTGGCTATTTAGCGTATCCGACATGAATTGATAAAAATCTCCGCGTACATATTTTAGTGCCGGCATCGGAAAGTAACCCTTGGGTCGGTCTATCACCGCATCTGGAATTCTCCCTCGTGAAATCTCCTTGAGCACACCCTTACCCTGGTGCTTGAGCTTTAATTCCGGCGGACAGGCTGCAGCCAGTTCAACCAGTCGGTGATCCAGAAACGGAACACGTG
>JBGUEB010000059.1:0-15440 GCA_041821565.1 Gammaproteobacteria bacterium
ATTCCACAAACTCGAGCCTTCCATCGGACAATGTATCGGAAGATCACCCGCCTTCACCTCAACCGCATTTTTTGCGTTCGGCGTGGCGTAATCGTCTTGATGGGCTGCAGTGTCGGGATTTACCATATTCTTTCTTCTTTACTTGATGAAGGTTAACAAATTCATGTGTTTCTCATTGCGTCCGTGGACCAGGTCAAAATACGCGGACTGCAATTGCTCGGTAATCGGTCCTCGTGAGCCGCTACCGACTGGACGATTATCGAGCTCACTGATCGGCGTTACCTCGGCTGCGGTTCCTGTAAAAAAGGCTTCATCCGCGATATATATTTCATCGCGGGTGATGCGCTTTTCGATGATCTCCATGCCGGCATCGGCAGCCAGGGTAAAAATGGTACCGCGCGTAATGCCATTTAATGCCGAGGTTACCTCGGGAGTATAAATAACACCATCCCTGACTACAAAAATATTTTCGCCGCTGCCTTCTGCGACATAACCCTCGGGATCCAGTAATAAAGCCTCGTCATAGCCATCGTTTATTGCCTCTCCCAGCGCCATCATCGAATTGATATATTGACCATTTGCCTTCGCCCGGGTCATGGCGATATTGACATGATGCCGCGTAAAAGACGATGTCTTGATGCGAATTCCTTTTTCCAGCGCCTCCTGTCCCAGGTATGCGCCCCATTCCCAGGCGGCAATAATACAATGAACGCTCAGATTGTCTGCGCGTAATCCCATGCCCTCGGAACCATAAAAACACATCGGGCGCATATAGGCGCTGTCCAGTTTGTTTTCACGGACGGCCGCTATTTGTGCATCGATTAGCACTTGTTCGCTATAGGGAAGTTTCATACCCAGGATCTTGCAGGAGTCGACCAGTCTCCTGGTATGAGCCTGCAGGGAGAAAATTGCCGTGCCCTGGTCGGCATGATAGGCGCGCACACCCTCGAAGCATCCCATTCCATAGTGAAGCGTGTGGGTTAATACGTGCACGGTCGCGTCTCTCCAGGCAACCATTTCACCATCAAACCAGATAAGACCATCACGATCGGCCATTGACATTAGATTCTCTCCAGCATATTTAACCGAAACACTCGTCCCAGCAATTTGTAACGTGACTTACCTCGGCGGCAATAATCTCGGATTCAATTTCAGCGGGTCTGTTTTGCAGCACAGTTTTATGCAACCAATGATGATAAGTTTGATAAATATCAATCAATTGGCACTGCGAGCCGGAAATTAGGTCTAGCCGAAATAACTCGTTTAGCAAACCGATATTATCAGAGTATGAAGCGATTGAGGCAAATTTATTTGCCTGCAGCAAAGTCCAGTATTGCACCATAAATTCGATATCGACGATACAACCGCGAGAGTGCTTTATATTCTTGCGATCGCCTTCGACAGGTTTCTTTGCCAGGTAAATTTTATTGCGCATTTCTATCACTTCTTTTTGTAGTTGCCGGGGGTCGCGGGGGCTGCATATGATTTCACGACGCAATCGTTCGAACTCGGATTTAAGCGCTGGGCATCCCGCTACATACCGGGCCCTGATCAGTGCCTGGTGTTCCCAGGTCCATGCCTTGTTAAGCTGGTATTGGTAGAATGACTGTATAGAAGATACCAGAAGTCCCGAAGAACCTTCCGGTCGCAGGCGGGAGTCGATCTCATAGAGTTTTCCCGAGCCGGTTAGAACGCTGGTCATCGAAATAATTTTCTGTGCCAGGCGCGCAAAATTCATCGAATTATCGATGCTTTTGGCTCCATTGCTAACCTGATTTTCTCCTTTGGAATTGTGCAGGAAAATGATATCGAGGTCAGACTGGTAGTGCAGTTCCTGTCCGCCTAGTTTGCCGTATCCAATGATACAAAATTCGGCCTCGTGGTTTACTCCCTGGTCGGTATACTCGGCTTTTCCATGTTGTTTCTGCATGGCCCTGGCGGCGAGTTGATAGACAGCCTGCAATACAATTTCCGCCAACTCGGTCAGGTATAAGCCAACCTCGCTGGTGCCTATTTCCTGTGAAAGTTCAGCAATTGCAATGACAATGGTTTGCTCGCGCTTGAACAGGCGTAAGACGTCGAGTTCCAGTTCAACGTCATCAGCCACATTATCGAGTTGAAGCTGCAGATTTTGCTGTAGTTGTGTTTGATCAAATCGGTGGGCTGGATCACCCGCCTCAATTAAATGCTCGAGTAACATTGGATAGCTGGCAACTTCCTGTGCTATCCATTCGCTCTTGTCGAACAGGTCGACCAGCTTTACCAACAGGGCATTATTCTGATACAACAGATCGAAGTAAACGCTTCTACCCGCGATAGATGAAAATAATTTGAGCAGGCGTTCAAATAGTGCCAGCTGTTGCTCACTCCGGCTAATTTCATCAAAAATTGCTGGAATCAGCGTGCTGAATCGCTGTTTTGCCCTCGCCGACATAAAGCCCCAGGCCTTCGAACTAAAAAAAGCCACCAGGCAACGATTAATTTCCTCTGGATTATTAAGACCGATAGAAGCGATATACTCGATTTGTTGCAGCCCGGTTTTGTCTTCGCCGATGGAATCGTTAATAACCATGGTCGAGCGCGATTCGGCTTCGCGTTTAAACAGTTCAGTGAAGTGTGCGTTGACCTTTTCACGATGTATTTGCAAATGCTCGTTAAGCGCCTGCCAATGCGGGTATCCCATAGCCTCGGCGATGCGCTCCCGCGACAACGGGTTATCCGGGCAGGTATGGATTTGTTCATCGTTCAGCATCTGGATTTTATTCTCTAACCCGCGCAAAAATACATAGGCGCCCCTCAAATCTTCTACCGTCCCGGCGGCTATGATTTTCTGCTGTTGCAATACATTGAAGCAGTGCAAAATCTGCGTGCTTTGTAATTGTTTGTTGCGGCCGCCCTTTAGTATCTGGAATGCCTGCACGAAAAACTCAATTTCCCTGATGCCGCCGTTACCGAGTTTGATGTTGTCTTGCATGCTCCTGGATCTGGCTTGCAGGTCGATCTTGTCCTTCAGTGTCGCGAGGCCTTCGAAGACTCGATAGTCATGATATTTTCGATACACGAAAGGTTTCAGAATTGAGGCAAGATGCTTGTGATCGGCATCGCTACCGGTAATGACGCGTGCTTTCACCATGGCATATTGTTCCCATTCACGACCGTGTAACTGATAGTAGTGTTCGAATGCGGCATGATTGAGTACCAGGGGTCCGGAATCTCCCCAGGGTCTCAGGCGTAGATCAACTCTATAGACAAAACCATCTTCGGTGGTTTCGTTGAGTATCTGGGTGAATAAACGAGTCAGCCGGGTGAAGAATTCCTGATGTGTTAAGCGGCCGTAACCCTCGAGTTCGCCGTCGCTGGCGTAGCAGCAAATTAAATCTATATCGGAAGAAAAATTGAGTTCCCGTCCTCCCAGTTTACCCATCGCAATTATGTTTAATTCGATTTTGTTGCCGCTTTCGTCCAGTGGTTGACCATGCTTGGAGACCAGGTTGCTATAGCTAACCTCGAGGGCCTTGCGAATCAACAGGTCTGCCAAATCGCTGAGATGATATAGAGTCTGCTGCAGCGAGTTTTTTTCGATGACATCCAGATAGATGATTTCGATCAATTTTAGATGGCGAAAAAAGCGTAGGCTGCGCTTGACATGATTTAGATTCTGAATATCTTCGTGCGCCGGAAGAATCTGAATTTCGTCGAGTTTGAAATGCTTTAGGTGGTGAAGTTGAAGCAATATTGATGGATCTCGACAGAGATGTGCGAGGGCATAGGAACTCGCGATCGCCAGACCCTGTATCTTGCTTTGAAACTCGGTATCGAAAGCGCAAGTATCGGAAACTAGTTCGGGCAATAGTTGTTGCCAGTGATACAGATCATCTTGCAGGAGTGGGTGGCTGGGTCGGTCTGTGTTCATATCAGGTTTAATACCAATGCTAATGAGAATTATTATTATTTACATTTACATTAAAGTTTTATAATATTTGTTTTTTCAGGACTCTTAACCCACTTCAATTTAATCCAGGTAATTTATAGTAATGTACAAGATATTCCTGCAAATGACAGTCTTCCTGTTCGCAATCTCGATTGCCGCCGGAACTCTGGCTGCAGAGGTAAATATTTACTCTGCGCGAAAAGAAAACTTGATCAAACCATTGCTCGATCAGTTTAGCGCTGAAACGGGCATTAAAACCAATTTAATTACCGCAAGTGCCGACAAGTTACTAACGCGTATGGTTAACGAGGGCAGGAATACGCCCGCGGATATTCTTATCACTGTCGATGCGGGGCGTTTGTATCGGGCCGTGCAGGCCGATATTTTTCAACCCATTGAAAGCCGGAAAATCGAGCAAGCTGTACCAGCCCATTTGCGCGATCCCGATAAGCTCTGGATTGGTTTATCGCAACGCGCTCGGGTCATATTTTATGCACCTGATCGGGTCAATCCCGACCAGCTTTCGAGTTATGAAAATCTTGCACAAGAACAATGGAAAAAACGTATCTGTATTCGTGGATCCGGTAACATTTACAACCAGTCCCTGGTTGCATCTATGATCGTAGCCAATGGTGAACAGGCGACGCAGGATTGGGCAAATGCGCTGGTCAATAATATGGCCCGCCCGCCAAAGGGTGGCGATCGGGATCAAATTAAAGCCGCTGCGGCAGGCCAGTGTGATATTGCTATCGCAAATACGTACTACTATGGCAAAATGCTGGAACACAAGAAAGATTCCGCACAGTACCAGGCAGCCAAAAAGATGGCTCTTTTCTGGCCCAATCAGGACAGTCGTGGCGCCCATATCAATATTAGTGGTGCGGGTGTTAGCAAGTATTCCCTCAACCGGGAAAATGCGATTAAATTACTCGAATTTCTTGTCAGTCCTGATGCCCAGGACTGGTACGCCAGTGTTAATTACGAATACCCGGTTAATGCCGAGGTAATGCCGAGTGGACTGCTCGCTTCCTGGGGATCTTTTAAAGCGGATGACCTGAATCTTTCTAAACTGGGTGAGTTGAATGCTGACGCAGTAAAAATAATGGATAGGGCAGGCTGGAAATAGGAAAGTAACAGGCACAGCCTGCCATCGGCAGATGCAGCGGAAGGAGTACAAGTGATTAACTCGAAAATTCGATCTCCTGCATCCTGGTTCGAGCGTTTGTGGCAACCCGGCATATTACTGACCGCATTTGTATTTAGTATACCGGTTTTAACTATCGCCAGTTTTTTACTCCTGCCGACAGGTGATATCTGGCAGCATCTGGTCGATACTGTGTTGGCCGATTATCTGCTCAATTCAATATTGTTAATGATCGGTGTTGCCCTGGGTACTTTTTCAATGGGTGTCACCTGCGCCTGGCTTACCAGTCTTTGTGATTTCCCGGGTAAGAAGCTATTCATCTGGAGCCTGCTCTTACCGCTGGCGATGCCCGCCTATATCATTGCCTATACCTATACGGGAATGTTCGACTTTGCCGGGCCGGTTCAGACCCAGATTCGAGTCTGGACCGGATGGGAATACGGTGATTACTATTTCCCCGAGGTACGCTCCCTTGGTGGTGCTATCGCGATGCTTTCACTGGTGCTCTACCCCTATGTTTACCTGCTTGCGCGAGCGGCATTTCTGGAACAGTCGATCTGTGTTATAGAAGTTAGTCGTACGCTTGGATGCAATGTCTGGACCAGTTTTTATCGAGTTGCCTTACCGCTGGCCCGGCCCGCCATTGTGGCGGGGATGTCACTGGCGTTGATGGAAACCCTGGCGGACTATGGCACCGTTTCTTATTTCGGGATCGGGGTATTTACTACCGGAATCTTTCGCACCTGGTTTGGCCTGGGTGATAGTGGCGCGGCAGCGAAACTGGCTGCAATCCTGCTTTTGTTTGTTTTCACCCTGGTAGTGATCGAGCGCTGGTCGCGCCAACGCGCGCAATATCACCATACCACCAACCGTTACAGCAAGTTGCCTGTTTATCGACTAACCGGTGCCAGGGCCTTAATTGCCTGTGTCGCCTGTTTAATGCCGCTTCTTTTTGGATTCCTGTTGCCGGCGTTTCAACTGAGCCTGTGGGCGATCGATACTTACGCGGTTATGATTGATAGTTCTTTTCTTAAACTGGTGCTACATACCATTTTACTGGGATTATCAACCGCCGTACTCGCAGTAATGCTGGCCTTGTTCATGGTTTATGGAAAACGTGTATTGGCGAGTAAGATGGTTTTCGCATCGATACGCGTGGTTGCCATCGGCTACGCGGTTCCGGGTACGATCATTGCTGTTGGCGTTATCATTCCACTCACCTGGTTTGACAATACACTGGATAGTTTTATGCGTGAACAGTTCGATGTTTCCACAGGATTGTTGTTGAGTGGTACCCTGTTTGCAGTGATGTTTGCCTACCTGGTTCGTTTCCTCGCGGTATCGATACAATCGGTTGAGTCAGGACTGGTAAAGATTAAGCTATCGATGGATGAAGCCGCCAGGTCACTCGGGCGTAAACCGGCGGATATTTTGTTCAATGTCCATTTACCCCTGATGAAGGGTTCGGTGCTAACCGCACTGCTCATTGTATTCGTGGATGTAATGAAAGAGTTGCCGGCAACCTTGATTCTGAGACCATTCAATTTTAATACCCTTGCGGTACGAGCGTTTGAACTGGCCTCGGACGAACGCCTGGCCGATTCTTCCAGCGCGGCCCTGATGATTGTTGTGGTAGGTTTGTTACCTGTTATTCTATTGAGCAAGAGTATTGCCAGTTCCAGGGCCGGTTCATGACTTCCCAACTTGAGGTCGAAAATCTGGAAGTGCGCTATGACGACTATGCGGTACTGAAGGCGATATCCTTTACCCTGAAGCCGGGTAATATTGGTTGTATATTAGGCCCAAGCGGCTGTGGCAAAACCACTGTGCTGAGGGCTATTGCCGGGTTTGAACCAGCCTATGGTGGGCATATTTTAATCGATCAGGTGGAAGTCAGTTCGCGCGATTACTGTATGGCGACTGAAAAGCGAAACATTGGCATGGTATTTCAGGATTTTGCCCTGTTTCCCCATTTGTCGGTGGCTGACAATGTGCGGTTTGGGCTAAAATCCTGGCCATCTAAGGAGCAAAAGGTACGAGTTCAGGAACTACTCGCGATGATCGGTATGCCAGCCTATGGTCAGGCCTTTCCGCATCAGCTTTCGGGTGGTCAGCAACAACGGGTCGCGCTCGCACGAGCTATGGCACCGCGACCCGGTATACTGTTAATGGATGAGCCATTTTCCAGTATGGATGTGGATTTACGCGAACAACTGGCACGTGAGGTTCGCAATATACTCAAGCAGGAGAATGTTACCGCGATCCTGGTCACCCACGACCAAAATGAGGCATTTGCACTAGCAGACGAGATATGCGTAATGAACGAAGGCAGAATAGAGCAACAGGATAGCGGATATAATCTATACCATCGGCCTGCGAATCGATTCGTTGCCGATTTTATAGGGCAGGGAGTCATTATTCCGGCGACCGTCGAGGATGAACACAGTGTACGTACCGAGCTGGGTTCGATAGAGGGAGAGGTGCCGCCCGGTAGCGAAAAAGGTTCACAGGTCGATGTTCTAATCCGTCCCGATGACGTGATTCACGACGACAGTTCCAGCGATACAGCGGTTGTCGTCGAAAAATCGTTCAGGGGCGCAGATTTCCTGTATTTTCTACGCATGGATAGTGGTATAGAAGTGTTGTGTCTCGCGCCTAGCCACCACGACCACAAAATAAATGAACGAATCGGTATTCGATTAAATGTTGATCATCTGGTCATATTCGAGCGCAGTTAATCAGAGATTCCCTGGAAAATGCTAACTAAAATTATTCTCACCCTGCTGGTAATAGCAGGCGCACTCTGGTTCGTGTCGAGTCAGCGTGGTGAATCCAGGCAACGCGTGCTGGTGATTGCGACTAAAGAGGAACAACAAAAAAAGCAAATGTTGCGGCGTGGGGCATATATTTTTATGGCGCTTATGGTGTTTGCTGCAACGGTTATGATTTTTATAGAAGTATCGGACAACTATACGACTGTGACAGTACACGTGATCAATACCCAAACCGGAGCACGTACCAGTTACCAGGCACGTCGCGATGACATTCAGGCCAACAGTTTTACTACACTGGAGGGGCGTAGCGTTTATGTCGCCGGCGTTGAACGCATAGAAGTCGAAGCACCCCAGTAATTTCAGATTTAATTAAGTTATGGATCAGGTTCCCGGTTATCCTAGCCTTGATTTCAATACGTCGAGAATAGGTCCGCTATCTGATGATTGAAAACTAAGTAGCAGTCCTTCCTGACGATAAAAATTGACCAGCGGTGCGGTTTGATCGTTGTATACCTGCAAACGATTACTAATTGCGGTTTCGGTCTCGTCGTCACGCTGAACGATTTCTGAGCCACAGACGTCACAAATGCCTTCCACTTTAGGAGGTTTAGATTTGACATTGTAAATTTCACCACATTGAGGGCAGGTTCTGCGGGTAGTTAAACGATCGATAATGATGTCTCTTGTGATATCCAGCTCGAGTACGCAGTCGAGTTTTTCGCCCAGTTTTTCGAGCAGGGCTTTGAGAGCCTCAGCCTGTGGAATAGTGCGGGGAAAACCATCCAGCAGATATCCTTTTTTACAATCTTCTTCCTGTAAGCGCTCTTCCATAATTCCCATAATCAGCTCGTCGGTTACCAGGTCACCGGCTTTCATTGTAGCCTCGGCGCGCTGACCAAGCTCGGTGCGGGCCGCGACCGCAGCACGTAGTATGTCACCGGTGGAAATTTGCACCGAACCGTCGTACTCGGTTAATACCTTAGCAATGGTTCCTTTGCCCGCGCCGGGAGGGCCCAACAGGATGATTTTCATACTATTTCCTCGAAGCTAGTAATATCGGTTAATGAGTAAATCCATTGTCCGGTTTTATTTGAGTAAGGCAAATTGGAATTCTTAATACCAGGGAAACCCTGATTTATCCTGATTCACTACAGATACCCTCACTTAACCATGCAGGGTTACAGTCAACCTGCGTCGATGCGGGCTGGTTCGGTGCTCCCACAGGTAGATGCCTTGCCAGGTACCCGTTGCCAGGCGGCCTGCGCTAATCGGGATGCTGATTTCGCTTTGAGTTAATATTGATCGGATATGGGCCGACATATCGTCGGGTCCTTCCTGATCATGAAAATAGGCAGGGTCACCATCTACTACTAATTTCGAAAAATAGTTTTCCAGGTCCCTGCGCACATCACTGTCGGCGTTTTCGGTAATGATCAGGGAAGCGCTGGTGTGATGAATGAATATATGACAAAGACCAGTGTCGATACCTGATTTTCTAATTAACTGGTCGATCTCGGAGTTAATCGTAATTGTCCCACGTCCCTGAGATTGAATACTAATCGTGTGCTGTTTCATTAATATCAGGGTGAGATGAGGGATATCTTGTGTGGCTGATCTTTTTCACCGGCATTGGGTACCAATATGGTTGGCGATACGCAATCATCGCTGGGCTGGGGATAATCGAGGGTGAAATGCAACCCGCGACTTTCCTTGCGGAGCATCGCAGAACGAATAATTAATTCGGCAACGACAACCAGGTTTCGAAGTTCCAGTAAATCAGGTGAAACCTTGTAGTTACCGTAGTAATCGTTTATCTCCTGCTTTAATAGTTGAGTCCGGTGTAATGCACGCTCAAGACGCTTGTTGGTGCGCACAATACCGACGTAATCCCACATGAATCGGCGCAATTCATCCCAATTGTGGGCGACCACTATATCTTCATCGGAATCGGTGACCTGCGATTCGTCCCAACTGGGTAGTGGCCCAGATTTTGCTGCAGGTGATAAGGATTCACTAATGTGACCTGCGGCAGAACGAGCGAATACAAGGCATTCCAGCAGTGAATTACTCGCCATGCGATTTGCACCGTGTAATCCGGAGTAGGTCACTTCACCAACGGCGTATAAATTATTGATATCGGTTTGACCACTGATGTTAGTCATGATGCCGCCGCAAGTGTAGTGCGCCGCCGGAACCACCGGGATAGGTTCGCTGGTGATATCGATATCGAGTTCCTTGCAGCGCTGATAAATGGTCGGAAAATGAGATTTGATAAAGGCGCGGCTTTTATGACTAATATCCAGGTAAACACAATCGACACCGAGCCGCTTCATTTCATGATCGATCGCCCTGGCAACTATATCTCGAGGTGCCAGCTCGCCGCGCTCATCAAAGCGATGCATGAATCTTTCACCATTGGGCAAGAGCAATAAACCACCTTCACCTCGAACAGCCTCACTGATAAGAAACGATTTGGCCTCTGGGTGATACAGGCAGGTAGGATGAAACTGAATGAATTCCATATTTGCTACCCGGCAACCTGCACGCCATGCCATTGCAATGCCATCTCCCGTGGAACCATCAGGATTGCTGGTATAAAGGTAGACCTTGCTCGCACCGCCTGTCGCAAGTACGATTTTTTGTGCGGCAAATACATCAACATGCTGGTCATTCCGATTCAACGCATACAGACCCTGGCATTGCTTGTTGCGATGTATGAGGTCGATTGCGATATGCTGGTCGAAAATCTTTATGTTGGGTTGTTCGACGACATGGGCAAGTAGTGTTTGCTGGAGGGCCTTCCCGGTAGCGTCAGCGGCGTGGACTACGCGTCTTTTGCTATGACCGCCTTCGCGTGTTAAATGAAAGCCGCTGCTGCTTACTTCCTGGCGATCCCTGGTGAAAGGCATACCAAGATCGGTCAACCATTGTATGCTCTGCTGGCCCGCGGCAGCGGTAAATTTAACGACTGTCTCGTCACACAGCCCGGCACCGGCAATAATGGTGTCTTCAGTATGCTGCGCAACGCTGTCATCAGGTTCAAGTACGGCCGAGATACCACCCTGGGCGAAATAACTTGAATATTGCTCGGTGTTGTTTTTCGCCAGTATTGCAATCGAGGTCGATGACGGCAGGTGCAACGCAACCGAAAGGCCGGCCGCCCCGGAGCCGAGAATAATGACATCGAAATTAAATTGTCTACTCATTGCTGATAAAGCGCCTAATAAGGATTTAAGATTATAGTGAAATGGCATCGAACTCAAAGATTATCAACCCCCATAAGAATACAATCAGACTAAAACTCAGCAGGGCCGAAGCAATTGAGGCTAGTTGGAACTATTTACAATGAACTTGTAGCAATATTCTCAGTCCTTATAGTGCGCGCTGGGAAACATATTTTTGCTATAATCGACAGACACGTAATGTCGATCGGCAAAGGGCAAAATGTTCACTATTCTGGATGCCAGCCATATTTTGATAATAATTTTAAGGATTTTAAATGGGGACGAATCTGCTCGATGCAGAACTGGTAAAACGGGTACAGGCGGGAGACAAGGCTGCGTTTGATATTTTAGTTCAAAAATATCAGCATAAAGTGGTGAACCTGATTAACCGATTTGTGTCTGACCAGACGGAATGTTACGACATCGCGCAGGATGCTTTCATCAAGGCATACCGAGCGATCGGGAATTTTCGTGGTGATAGCCAGTTTTATACCTGGCTTTACCGCATAGCGGCCAACACGGCGAAGAATCATCTCGCCTCACGGGCACGCAAATCACCGAGTTATTCGGTTGATGTCGACGATGCCGAGCACTATGAAGGTGAGTCTGGGTTGAAGGAATATACCACCCCGGAAAATTTACTGCTCACCGATGAGATTGAACGAACCGTGTTTCAGGCGATCGAGGCACTGCCAGACGACCTCAAGTCAGCGATTATGCTGAGAGAGATCGAAGGATTAAGCTATGAAGAAATAGCCGAGGTAATGGATTGTCCCATCGGTACGGTACGTTCGAGAATATTTCGTGCCCGAGATGCGATTGACAGGGAACTTAGACCGCTATTAGAGTGACTAAGATGATACTGATTACAACTGAATATATTGACTAGAGTATTATTATGAGCGAACAGCAAGATAAATTATCCTCGTTAATGGATGAATTCTCCGGCGATGAGCAAAGCAGGCGTAAGCTTGATGAAATTGAAGGCGATGTTAATCTGCAGTACAGGCTGCGTAGATATCAAATGATCGGTCAGGTAATGCGCCACGAGTTACCCCGACGCATCGATACTGATTTCAGCGCAAATGTGATGGCGAAAATCGATGCTACTGAATCAGACCCCGGGAAGGCAGATACTGCAGGACCGGAGGCTAACACCAGTCGATCAATCTGGACATGGTCCGTAATGAAACCTGTTGCCGGCCTCGCAGTCGCCTTTTCGGTTGCGCTGGTTTCCGTCACATTATGGCAATCCGGGAACGTGGGTACAGGCACAGATACAGGGCAGGGTTATGAACAGCTAGTCAGCGCCGACCAGAAAAAGATTCAGTTGCTTGCCAGCCAACCAGTTCAAACTAGCGCGGTACCTGTTACTTCATCATTAAGTGGTGGTATGCGCTGGAAGATCAACCATAATGCCCCGGCTCTGCAACGGAAATTGAATGCCTACCTGGTAAACCATACAGAATACTCAAATTCGATTCAGGGTTTGATTCCACAGGCTAGAGTCGCCGGGTATGACGCACAGCAGTAATCGGACATTTTCAGGTTTGAGTTCCCTCTTCCATAAACTGGCTATATTCCTGGCCCTGGTGGTCGGGTTTGGTCAGGTAGCGGCCAGTCCAGCCATGGACTGGGTAGGAAGAATGTCTAATGCTATGCGAAACCTGAGCTATCAGGGTAATTTCGTATACATACACGAAAACCAGCTCGAAAGCATGTCTATCTTCCATATCAAAAATGAGTCTGGTGAAAGCGAAAGGCTGCTCTCTCTTAATGGTGAAGCGCGCGAGGTAATCCGAGACAATAAAAACCTGACCTGTATCTGGCCTTCCAGTAGAAAGGTGGTAGTCGATAATTCTCGTCAGAATACATTTTCACCGTTATTTATCCCGGATGATATAGTCAGAATTGGCCAGCATTATGAAATGAGTATGGCAGGCGAAGGCAGGGTCGCGAATCACGATGCTGTGATAGTACATATCGTGCCTAAAGATGAATTTCGTTACGGGCTCAAGCTGTGGGTAAATGCGGACAACGGATTGTTACTCAAATCGAATTTGATCAATGAGCGTAATGAGGTAGTGGAACAGGTCATGTTTACCAATATCGAGTTACTTAGCGAAATTGAACAAACGCAAATGTTCAAATTACCAGAAATTGACAAAAGTTTTAGCATGGTCCGTTACCACAGCGGTGATGCCGTGGAGACAGTGGAGGCCGATATGACCTGGCAGTTTACCAACTTGCCCGATGGCTTCAGGAAAGAGTCGGCGTTAAAGCGAATGGTTGGGGATACGGGTCGATTTGTACAACAAATGGTTTATACCGATGGCCTGGCCTCATTGTCAGTATTTATTGAAAAGCAGACTACACAGACCGCCCAGGGGGAAACTTCGATGGGTGCAGTTAACGGCTTTATCTTCCTGATAGATAACTATTCGGTGACCGCGATAGGCGAGGTCCCTGCAGTTACGGTGCGACAGGTTGCCGAGTCTGTTAGCTTTAAAATGCCCTGAACAATCCCTATATACTACAAAGTAGTGACTACAGACCCGAGATTGAGGTCGATGATCGTGTTAGAAACGACTATAATTTTGTAATGGTTAAAGAACAGGCTACGGTAACTGGTCTCGATGGGAATTGGGCGCTTGTCCAAATGCAACGGCAAAGCGCTTGCAGTCACTGTGAACTGAGTAATGGATGCGGTACAGGAGCCATCGGCCGACTCCTGGGCCATCGACGTAAACCGGTGATGATCAAAAACGAACATCAATTGAAAACCGGTGATAGTGTCATGCTAGGTTTGCCGGAAGGGGCTTTTTTAAAGGCCAGTTTGCTGATTTACGGCCTGCCTTTGCTGGGTTTGATGGTCGGCGGGATGCTGGCTCCCTGGATTACCGGTGAGTCAGAACTATTTGCATTTGTTTTTGCTTCGGCAGGATTCGTAACAGGATTGAAAATTTCTGCGATACTTGCCAGAAGACAGTATTCAAACCAGTTTTCTCCCAGAATTTTGCAGGTTCGGGGTGAACCGAAAAGCTGAATTATGGTCAGAGATTCAACTACATATTTTAGGAACTGATTAAAATGAAATTCAATACAAAGTACATTTATAGTTTTATCGTTGTGCTGATGCTAAGTGCCCCATTAATGGTCCAGGCAGCACTTCCGGAATTCACCAATATTGTCGAGCAGGCTAAAGACTCGGTCGTCAATATCAGCACGAAAACTAAAGCACGCAAGAGCAGTTCTGCGGAAATGCCTTCGATTCCAGATTTGCCGGAAGGTTCTCCGTTTGGCGAACTGTTTGAGAAATTTTTTAATCACGAAAACCCTGGTGAGCGCAGACGTGAGGCCCAATCTCTCGGCTCAGGGTTCATTATCTCAGAAGACGGCTATATTCTGACTAACCATCATGTAATTGCAGGAGCAGACGAAGTTATAGTTCGGCTATCTAATCGTGAAGAATATGTTGCCAGAATAGTCGGTTCTGACGAAGCTTCTGATATCGCATTAATCAAGGTAGATGCCACTGGTTTACCGGTGCTCAAATTCGGCGATTCGGACAGTTTAAAGGTAGGTGAATGGGTACTTGCGATCGGTTCACCATTCGGTTTCGATCATTCGGTTACTGCCGGGATCGTCAGTGCCAAGGGCCGTAGTCTGCCTACTGACAACTACGTGCCGTTTATTCAAACAGATGTAGCGATCAATCCTGGTAACTCGGGTGGCCCTCTATTCAATCTCGACGGGGAGGTCGTAGGAATCAATTCACAAATTTACAGCCGTACCGGTGGATTCATGGGCTTGTCGTTTGCCATACCGATTGAAATGGCAGTCGATGTGGCCACCCAAATCAAGGAAACCGGCAGCGTCTCGCGTGGTTGGTTAGGCGTTTTGATCCAGGAGGTTACGCGCGAACTGGCTGAATCTTTCGGTATGGATAACCCCAGGGGCGCCCTGGTAGCTAAAGTACTGGATAATAGCCCGGCTGCGGAAGCTGGTTTACAGGTCGGTGACGTTATCGTTGAATTTAATGGTAAAGAGGTCATGCGCTCAAGTAGCTTGCCGCCTCTGGTTGGACGATCTGCCGTGGGTGAGGACGCGGATGTGACGATTATTCGCGATCGTTCGCGTGAACAGATCAAGGTCATGATTGCCGCTCTCGGTACGGGAATAGAAGAGGAGTTCCAAATCGGAAAGCTCCGATACCACCGCGTCATCATCATGACGGACGCCGACGTGGACGGCGCGCACATTCGTACACTGCTGCTGACCTTCTTCTTCAGGCACATGCGCGGACTGATGGAGCAGGGCAAGCTGTTCATCGCCCAGCCGCCGTTGTTCCGACTCAAGAAAGGCAA
>JBGUEB010000060.1:0-15398 GCA_041821565.1 Gammaproteobacteria bacterium
GTTTCGATAAACCCATTGCGCGTGTCCATTAGCCCTGCCCTGCGGTCAAAGTTCAGGAAGCATAAACATTCTTTTTCGGAAAGGATAGCCTTCCCTATTATTGAGGTTTGTTAATGTCGTCGAGAAAATTTTTGATTGTGCGGATAAACTCCGGCACCTTGATCGGCTTGGTAATATAAGCCTTAAACCCGGCCCTCAGGCCCGCATCTATATCTCTCGGCGTGTTGTTCGAAGTAATAGCGATGATGGGGATATCTTTGGTTTCCTCTGTTTTCAGCAACAGTTTCAAAGCCTGTATGCCATTCATACCGGGCAGGTTGATATCCATCATTATCAGGTCTGGCTTTTTGCTTGTGGCAACGTCAAATCCAAGGGTTGCGTTATAGGCGGTTACCATCTGCACATTATCGAGTTGACTGATGATGGCCTCCATCAGTATCACGTTTTCCGGGTTGTCCTCGATATAGAGAATCGTGTAGGCCGGAGCATTGTCGATTTTAGACCCGGCTTTCTGACCCGCTGTATCCGTGGCACCAGTTGTATTTTCCTCTGACGATTGATCTCTGCTGATGGGGATCTCGACCCAGAAGGTGCTGCCCTTGCCATGCTGGCTCTCGAAACCGATTAGTCCACCCATCAGCACAATGATTTTTTTGGTAATACTCAGTCCAATTCCGGTGCCGTCGATTTGTCCCAACTCACGACCCAGGCGCTCGAACGGATTAAACAGTTCTTCCTGCTTCTCCAGCGGGATACCCATACCGGTATCGGCGACACTGATGCGCAACATTTGAGTAGCTTTGCGCTGACAACTTAGCGTCACCTTACCGTGCTCGCGGTTATATTTGACAGCATTGGATAGCAGATTAAGCAACACCTGAATCAGACGGGTCCTGTCGGTCGACAACAGGGGAAGGTCTTCGTCGACAGTCTGATCAATAATTTCGATGCCTTCCTGGGTGGCACGCGCCTGGTTTAGATACAGGCTTGCATCAATAATCTCACGCGCCGGGACATCTTCGATGTCAATCGGCAGTTCGCCTACTTCGATCTTATTGAAATCCAGCATGTGGTTGATCAACTCCAGCAGATGGTTGCCGTTCCTGATGATGTGTTCGATGGAAGATTTCTGTGCTTCACTCAGGGGTTCCTCGGTATCAAGTTCAAGCATCTGCGCAAACCCCAGAACACTATTCATCGGCGTACGCAATTCGTGGTTCATGGACGATATAAACTCCGACTTGTATCTGCTGGATCTAATTGCGTCGTGAGACATTTTTTCAAGCTCGGCATTTTTTCTTACCACGTTCGCTATCATCTGATTAAAAGACTTTTCAAGTTCCAGCAATTCGCTTAGACCAAGCTTTGTAAAACTGACCACCCTCGTCGACAAATTCCCCTCGGCGACAGAATTGGCGGCTTTGGATAATAATTGCATTGGTTTTGAAAGTTTGCCTGATAGCCACCAACTGAGCAAAGCGGCTATAAAAACCCCGAATATGGCAATCGCTAATATCGCTTTTGAAACACTATCGGCATACAAAAATATTTCCGATTCAGGCTGAGGAACCATCACACCCCAGCCAACACCAGGCACTACATTATATCCGGCAACCATATTGGCGTTTACCGCGGGAGAATAAAACCTGGTTACACCGCTGTCACCGTTTATCATCTTTTGCACGATAGAAACCCCGGACAAATTTTTCATTGACTTCACCCAACCCGGGAGGGGGTGTGCAATTACGCTACCAGTTTGATCAACAATCGCTGCATGCCCTTTTACTCCAAATGCAACCGCCTTTTGTAATTTGATGAAATATGTGGGTTCTATTTCACCAATGGCATTGGTGCCGTTCGCCATCTTTTTCACCAGATAAATGGCTGGATTTCCAATTGGATTGTGTACGACGTTACTAAAAAACACCTTTCCTTTTTTATTTGCTGCGTCCTGCAGAGTATCTTTTAACGATAAAAGTACAGATTTGGGGAACTGTGGGTTCTCCGGGCAGATTAACGCACATTGAGATTGTAGAATTTTCCCACTGGAATCAACGGAACATATATGGCGAAAATGTAATTCGCTGAGGTGTTGCGCCAATTCTTCTATCTTGCCCGGATTCTGCAAGTTTTGAACGGCAAGTTGAAATGCCGATCGAGTATCTTTGGCATAACGTTCCAGGGCAATGGTCAAATTTCTGGCAATGACCTCGTGTTGATTTTCAACCACGTTAAATTCATTGTCGATATATGTTTGCTGTAGCCAATATGCAAGAATACCCACGGGCAAGACAGATACCGCCACCAGGGAACCAAAGATCAGTGTTCGCAGCTTCATCAGAAAATAGGTAATTTACTTTGGTTCATGGCTCCAGCAAGAGAGTAAAACTATAAAGTTAAGAACAAGTTATAGAGTATTTAAAGGGCCCGTGCATAAATTGTTTGTAACAAAGTGTTTGTAAAAGAGGACCCTGGCCTTTACTCACTCTGTTCCTTATAATTTAAATATACTGCCTAGCATTCAAATCGGTCTAACAAATTGTGCCACCTTAGAATAGCAGGCAGAAACCAGGGATTTCCCGAATACAGTGGGCGAGTCTCGAACGTGAGATCATCCAGCGGGGTTGATCCTTCCACGTCTTTTAGTATTTTTAAAGCAGCCTTGCGGCCGAACCAGGTCGCACGGCCAACACCCGAACCACAATAACCCATGGCATAGTGCGCTCCCGCCATTGCGCCTTCCGGTATTCGCCCGATATGCGGTGCATGATCGAAAGTATAGGCAACTGTCCCGGACCACGCATGACTAATGCCGGCTTCCCGCAATTGTGGGAATATCCGCGTCATCAATCGATGCAGGTCCCTGGTATAGTTTTCCGGCCTGTCTGCCTGATTGAAAGCGCGCCCACCAAAGACCATGCGCGTACCGTCGGATGAAGGACGATAATAGGTAACCAGCCGGCTGGTGTCTCCAAAGCCGTGCTGCCTGGGGCTAAGTTCCCGCATCAAGTCCGGTGACAGTGGCTCGGTTGAGATGATCGCGGAGCGAAGCGGGATTACCCTGCGCCGCAGATAAGGAAAGTTGGGGTCGGTATAGCCATTGGTGGCTATCATGACCTCGCCGCATCGGATAGATGCCTGTCCCACCTGGACGCGATATCCATCGTTGACTGATTCAATCTGTTTTACCCTGGCGGGTGCAAAAATTCTGGCTCCAGCCTCAATCGCAAGAGTGGCCAGACCTTTCAGGTAGAGCCCCGGATGCAGGTGGCCATCCTGATGATAGACAATGCCGCCCTTATAGAAATCGCTACCGATATGGTCACGCTGCCCAGACCGGGGAATCATCTCAAAAGCCAAATCGACCACTTTTCTCAGGGCTTCTGCCTGCCGGGCAAGCTCGCCATAGTTTTTCTCAGCAACCGCCCCCCTGAAACGGCCCGCCTCGATTAGCCCGCATTCTATGCCCTCCCGCGATATAAATTGCTTGAGCCACAATAGTATATCCATCGATTCCCGCATGATCGCGCTAGCTTTAGTCTCCCCAAGCCTCGCCTTAAGACCGTCCAGACCAAGCTTATGGAAGGATGGCCCAATCAAACCACCATTTCTGCCGGAACAACCGTATCCGGGTTGCGATTCATCCAACACGGTTACCGACCGCCCTGCTCGTGCCAGGGTGAGCGCCGCTGATAAACCCGTATACCCGGCGCCGACCACGATACAATCAGCCTGCAACGGAATTTCACTAGCTGATGCTGCCAACCGGTCGAGGTTGATCGGCTGATCGTCGGGGCCAGAATCCCACCAATAGGGATGATTTAGGTAGGAATCGTTTATTGATTTTGTCATTAACTTAGGTTGTTAGATAATTAATACTAAGGAAATACTGCGATATGCCGCCAAATGATGCGTTTATGTTCTCACGTATGTTATTTATCATCAATGGCAGTCGCTGGCCGAATTAAAAGCATGGTTTTTCCATATCGTTGTCGGCCCACGCTTGCTTGAAGCACATGCTAGAATAAAAACCCAACCATAATCGAATCACATTCGCCGCCGAATTAATAATTCCCGTATATGTTTTTCATCTTCATTTTAAGTTTAATCGTTGCGGCCATATTAATGTGGGTGATTCTGCGGAAATTCCACCAATCCCGTCGCAATAAGGTATTCCAGACACCATTGCCGCGCGACTCGGTTGCAATACTCAAAAAAAATGTTTCTTTATATTCACGATTGCCGCCTGACCTGCGTGATGAACTGCATGGGCGCATTAACATTTTCCTCGACGAAAAGGAATTTACCGGTCTGGCTGGCCTGACAGTCACCGACGAAATTCGAGTGACAATTGCGGGGACGGCATGCCTGCTATTGCTCAAGCGGGATAAACGTTGCTTTCCAGGCTTTACCACGATTCTGGTTTACCCGGATACCTATGTAGCAAAAGCGGTTAAATACGATGGGCTGCTAGAATCTCACGAAGACAGCATTAGATCTGGCGAATCATGGCATCGCGGTCCGGTTGTACTATCCTGGCAGGACGTGTTACGCGGTACGTCAAACCAAAGCGATGGACATAATGTAGTGCTACATGAATTCGCACATAAGCTGGACGAGGAAAACGAAATCATGGACGGCCTTCCTGTGCTTCGAGACAGCTCTCACTACGCGGAATGGGCAGAAGTACTCAACCGGGAATACGAGTCTTTCCAGATCAGGGTAAACCGCAGTAGCAACTCCGTGATTGATGCCTATGGTGCGGAATCGCCATCTGAATTCTTTGCCGTGGCAACAGAATCATTTTTTGAAAAATCGCTGGAAATGAAAAAGAAATTACCGGATTTATACCAGCAGTTTAAAAAATTCTATAACCTGGACCCGGCAGAGTGGCGCGATAGCTCGCATTGATTTTTTCGGAGCAAGACCACTACGGTATTTCCTGATTGGATTTCGATCTTTAAAAGTTGTCGCGCAGCATTTTATGCCGTTAGTATCAATTAATTGACATACCTGCATCGTTTCTTATCTAGAAAAGCGCCACATCTACTCTAACAGCGCATTATTATTAAAACTCGTTTGCAGGTCTTTAATTTTACAAAATCTAAATATACAAGGTGGTAAGAAATGAAGTTGTCTGATTTTAAAGCGCTCACTTTTGACGTTTACGGAACGCTGATAGACTGGGAGAGCGGTATGGTGGCAGGACTCAAGCCCCTGACCAGCAGGGTTACTCATGAACTGTCCCGGGATGACATTCTTGAAGCGCATGCACGCCATGAATCTTTCCAGCAAGACTATACACCCGCCAAACGTTACCAGGATCTGCTACCTATTGTTTATCGCCGCCTGGCTGAAGAATGGGGCGTATCGGTGAGCTGGGATGAATGCCTGGCCTACGGTCAATCGGTCAAAAACTGGCCGGCATTCGCTGATTCAGCCGGGGCGCTACTGTATCTCAAAAAGCACTTCAAGCTGGTTGTCCTGAGCAATATTGATAATGACAGCTTTCTGCATAGCAATGCGAAGTTACAGGTGGAATTTGATGCAATTTACACCGCGGAAGACGTCGGCTCCTATAAACCTGCCAGCCGTAACTTTGATTATATGCTGGATAAACTGGCAAGCATTGGTGTTACCAGGGGGCAGGTGCTGCACACCGCAGAAAGCATGTTTCACGATCATAAACCTGCAAACGATTTTGGTCTGGCAAACTGCCATATCTACCGGCGCCATGCCGATAAAGGATTTGGTGCGACCATGACGCCGGAAAAGTTGCCCAGCTATGATTTTCGATTCAATAGCATGGCTGACCTGGTTAAAGCGCATCAGCAAGAATTCATCTAGACAGGTCTTGAATAGTGAATTCCCTCAAATAGCCAATCGAAAATCAAGATTGAAGACCCGACAGTAGCTTATTCCTTTACTTACCAGTGTAGAAATGTTCAGGCAAACGGACCCTTAAGACCATTCGCACTGGACATCGACGCAATTTTGTTGCCCGCCAACACCAGGTCAGCGCCATAAAGCTGCAACAACTCTGTCCGCCGCGCGGCGTCTTTGGTCGCGTCAATAGCACCCCATATCGCTGCCAGTTCTTCGGCCACGCGGCGCATGTTGGCAGTCAGCGCTTCGTCGGCAACCGCAGCGGCGAGCGTGTTGTTGGTGACTTTGCCAACCCCGTTGACCGTAGCCGCGCCTGCGTTGATATAGCCTGCAGGCAGATCGCCTTTCAGGTTCATCACTGATTTGAAGCGGATCACGTCAAGGATCTGGTCTACCGCCTGTTTGGCCCCTTCGACACGCGACAAATGCTCGGTATCGGCCGCCGCATGGGGCAGCAGTTCCAGTTTGCCGGGGTGGTTCTTTTGCACCGACAGATACGGCAACATTGGGCCAGACAGGTCGCCGGTTTCGGGATTTTTGAACAAATCGGCATCGATCGCGGCATAACGTACCTTACCCGATGACAAGGCGGCGTCCAGCGCGTTTGCATCAATCACTTCACCACGGTCGTAGTTTACGATCACCGCACCGTCGTTCATCGCGTTCAACACGTCGCCGTCTATCAGTCCGGCGTTGGCGAAGCTAGCGCCGGTGGCGGCGCCGAGACCAGTGTGGGGTGAGAGGAAATCAGCACCGGTAGTGGCCTCGACCGGGGTAGCGGCATAGGTAAAGCCTTCGCTTTCAATCCAGTCCTTGTGCTGCGCGCGCGCGTAAATTTTCACTTTTATGCCAAAGCCCTGGGCGAGCAATGCAACTTCACGGCCGATGTTGCCAAAGCCGATCACCGCCATGGTTTTACCTTCCAGTTTTTCGGTCGGGTATTCGCACAGGTTCTTGCCGGTGTCGAAGTCGCCTGCACATACGCGCTCGTGTAGTTTGGCCACATCGAGATCAGGGGTAACTTTCAACAACGCCTTGATCGCCATATGTGCCGTGGCGCGGGAGTTGAAGGACGGCGTGTTCATCAACGGTGCGCCCCCGCCATCGCCGTTGCCTCCGCCCCAGCTTGTCGATCCCATGTTGCCGGTACCCGCGCCAATGCGTACACCGCCGAGTGGGAATTTAGTCTCGGCCGGGTAGAAGGTGGCAGCGGCTATCGTTGCGTCGTATTGGCCATCCCCCGCCTCTGCCATGAGCTCGTCATGGGTGGACAGGCCGGGCTGGTAGAAAAAGTGGATACCCGCCTCCAGATCGCCCGCCTCAGTGGCGGATTGATCGTGCCAATGGGCACCCTGGCTTTCGGCATGGGTCTTGACCGCGGAATGATCGGGGTTGCCTTCGGTATCAAACTTCAGGCCCACGAGGTCAGCGATCAGCACTTTGTAAACTCTGGTCGCGTCGTCAACGCGGGTGCGCGCGCCGGCGGACAAGGTGCTTGAGGCGACTGATTCGCCCAATGCGGCGAGTTCTTCTTCCAGCACCACACACTTGGCGCGGTGGTAGGCGTAAGCGAGATTTTCCAGCAACGCGGTAATGTCGGTCAGCGGGCGAATACCGCCAATCCAGGCGCGGTAATCACCCGGCGTGCCCGGGAAGGCATTTACATAGCGAGCCACGTCAAGGCCCGGTTCACGGTCGCCGTTGGAGTGGGTCAGACCCTCATAGCCCAGAATTTGCTTGGAGCGTGCAATGATGCGATTGTGGATATCCGCATCGGTAATATCGGGATCATTAACCCGCAACAGGGTGACGGCAGCACCACGACGGTCTTTGTCGGCCACGCCCAGTTCGAGCAGGCCCTGGCTTTCAACCCAGGCGTTGATTGCATTGCGGTTTTCACTTGAGCGGGCGTTCATCGCCGCCACATCACCCACCATTGCCGCAGCGCGCCGCAGGCCGAAAGTGGTTTCGGCAAAGGCCAACGTGGAATAGGTGTTGATGATGCCGCCCATCATCGCGTGTTTTTCAGGGTCGTAGATCGGACCAAGCGCAACGCTCTTTTTGCCCGACAATGGCATTTTGGGGTCCACCGGCACCACCATTTTCAACTGGCGCGGGATTGCCCAGGCCGGGTTTGCCTGGACGCCTTCGATCAGGTCAAGCGCGGCGGGGGTCAGCGAAATGGTGAAATAGCCAGATATACCGCCGATGGCTTTCTGGAAAGGCATGAACATGTTCACTTTTTCGGTGAAAGCGGTAACACTCGCCTGGCTCCACGGCATCGCGCCAAGCATCGAAGTAGCATCGATGATGGCATGGTGGTTGGCCGGATCAATATCGATCCAGGCCAGCAGGTTGGTCACGTCTTCCTCGGTGTAGGTGGTGGCCCCGGTAGTTTCATGGCCGACGCCGACAAACAATTTGACGCCCATCGCGTTGAGCTCATGCGCGCTTGGGATGGTGCCTTCGGCATCGGTGAAATGCAGGCGTGATTCATCGCCATTTTCGGCAAATCGCTGCATCTCGATAATCTGGGTACCCCAGCTCTGGCGGAAAAAACCACCCGCTTTGCCCGCATCGGTTTCGGGTGCAGGCGTGTCGATGAATACATGCTGATCGGAGTTGTTGGCGTCCATCATATGCATGATGGCGACGGTAAAGCCGGAATGGCCGCCACCCAGGCCAACGGCCAGCTTGTTAGATTTGGGAAAACCGAAATAGCCATGAATTTCGCCCATCATATCCAGCAGAATCGCGTCCGCCGGATAGCCCCGGTGCATGGAGCGGCCTATTTCGGCAGTAGTGAACGGGCCGATGTCATTGCCTTGATCATCAAGCTTGCGATAGGTCTTTTCCAGCCAGTTCTCAAAATCAATCCGCATGCGGCGGCTGTCCACCTCGTCGGATGTCATGTCGGTGATGGGCCCGACACCAAAAAATTGATTGGTAGTGCGCGCCGGCGGGCCATTTTTGCTTGCCTCAATGGCAGTGCTGTGCGCGGCTTTCAACTGATCCACTGAAGACATGGTGACCCCTTATTTAAAGTTAAATGTGCTGGTAAAAGAGACCGGGTTCGGCCCCGCAGAACTATCTCCGTGCGAAGCATATATTTCCACTAACGGAAAAAAATTATTGTATGCGTCGCGCGGGTATTCAAATGCGGCAAATGCCCATAACAAACTAAATCCAGTTATTACATCTACAGGAAGAATGAAATTACGCCTCCCAAAAGTCCCGGTAATCTGGCCACCTGGCCAGTTGTATGCGTTAATATATACAGACAATCACTTCATCGTCTATTCGATATCATTTGTGATATACACCAGGTGATTTATTCCTGTGAAACCAGTGTCGTTTCTTACTTCACGTCGTTAAGTGGATTGTAAAGTGGCCTTTTATACTTCACCATATCCCATGTGATATAGACCACCTGGCAGGTTTTCGACCCTGCAAGCGATACGGCATGTTAGACCCTACGTTCAATTGTCTTCGCTCGCATATCACCAGGCACACTAGCCAGGCGAAAAAATTACTGGAAACCAGTCTTCCCTGAGTCTTTGACCATCGTGCATATCGTGGTCTAGGAATGGTGGAGAAGTCCTGCCAGGGCGGGTGACATATCGAGCGTCGTCCCCTAGCAGGCGCAAGGAGAATGCCCGGCGCCGTAATTTTGTATTATTTCCGCGAGCACCATGAAGGGTTTTGTAGTTGAATGCGACCGCATCCCCCGGTTCCATTTCCCATTCCAGAATAAACATAGCTTCAGCGTCGGGATCGGGTACGGGCATATAGATACTTTCGTCTGGATAAAAATCCGCTTCTGATTGCCAACGTGTCGGAAGGACGGGCTTTTGCCATAATTGTGACCCGGCAACACAACGCAGTGATGCCTCTTTCACCGGGTCGACGGGACACCAGAAACTGACGGTTTGCTCACCTTCGACAAAATAGTAAGGCGCATCCTGATGCCACGGGGTTGGCTTACTGGTGCCTGGTTCCTTGACCAGGATATGATCGTGAAAAACCTGCACATGCTCGGATTGCATCAGGTCTGCGGCCACCGGCCCCACTTCGGAGTTTCGGATCACATGCTCGAACTCAGGGATCCGTGACCAGTTGCAATAGTCGTCAAAAAAACGGCCAGCTTCACCCTCATTCAGATTTTCCGACGCGTAGGGGCCTGGATTAGCCATATTTCGTTCAATACCTGACCTGATAACCTCAACCCAGTCAGCAAACAGGCCCCTGATTAGCACCGCTCCATCGGTCCGATAAGCATCCACTTTTGTCTGATCCAAAAACACGGAATTAAGCATCTCGACCCCTCAACTAAATGATACTGATAGCGATGTAAATATTACTAACAAAAAATGAGCAATGCTCGTGAGTTTAAAAGCGGATGCCCAGGCCAAACAGAATTCCGTCCAGGCTTATGTCATAAATCAGGCTGCTATCATCAAATTTTACTTTCAGGTAACGGTAACCAAATTTGAATGAAAATGTGTCACCAAACTGGTAGCGCAACATGGCCTCAGCATTAACCGCGAGATCGCTTTCTATTCCAAAACCACCGACATCCCCCCGCAAACCCAGGTATAACTTGTTGGTCAGCGCGGGCGTGTAAATAACCCCGACAAACGGGTCGGTCCAGCCTACCGAAACCTGTGGTGTTCGAGTCAGTATTGCCAAATCAAAGTCGATATCCTGCCTTCGTACCCCGGCGATGATCTCAAAATCATTGACCGAGGCTGGCTTGTAGGTTCCTGCAAATTCAAGTATGCGACCATTCAGCTTTGGCGTGGCCGGCAAAGGGGTTTCTTCAAAAATCGTGTCTTCGTATTCAACATATAAAAAGTCAAACAGGAACCCCCATTGTTGGCCGCGTGCGGTAAATGTTGCCGAGGCGACACCACTCAGATTATCCAGGGAAAAGAAACTGTAGTCTGAATCAATGGGTGGATCTGGCTCACCGCTTATGGCTGTCGAGCCGTTGATGCTGGCGGCCCATAAATAAGGTGTAATTTCGTACTGGATCGATTGTTGCTGATCTTCAGCTTCAAGGCTACTATGCCACAGGACAGTAGCGACAATGAATATCAATAGCCGGCATGGACAGGCCACGTTATTAGCGGAGTTTAGAATGCTGAATTTCGTCATATTTTAGCTATTTAAGTGCACCGTTAACGACAACTATAAGTTTCTCGAATTGCAGAGATAGTACCTTTGTTGACATTAATGATCCATTATTTTGGCATGGCTTATACCCCGGTATTGTGCATCTATCTAATCGGCTTATCGGTATATTGGTGACATAATCGAAATAGCGTAATACTGGAATCCCGTACTAAATTGCGTAATAAAAATTGTTTGCATGAATAACTCCAGTCATAACAACGGTTCCCTGTTGGGTGGCACCCGCACGGCTACTCCAGACACGGAAGGCCCAATCTCGTTTCCTCATGCAGTATCGAGCGAGACAGCCCTGGCCTTACTGAAGAGTTCAGCTCACGGTCTAACTCATAATGAGGTTGTGGTCCGCCTTGAACAATATGGACGCAACACACTACCCCAGGCCAGACCACTGGGCATAGGCGCGGTCTTCCTGCGCCAGTTTATGAGTCCACTCATCTATGTCCTCGTTGCTGCGGCCCTGATATCGCTGATGATTAAAGAGTGGTCTGATGCGGGCTTTATCACGGCAGTCCTGTTTATTAATGCAGTTATTGGCACAATTCAGGAGTATTCCGCGCAGCGTGCCGCAACAGCTCTGCGAGATCTCGTAAGCACGCGATGCCAGGTATTGCGTGAGGGTGATACTCATGAGATTAGTGCAGAAGAGCTAGTTCCCGGTGACATTGTATTGCTGGAGTCCGGCGACAAGGTCCCCGCGGATTTACGCCTGCTCCGGTCCCGCGACCTGGAGGTGGATGAATCTTTACTGACCGGTGAATCACTCCCGGTGCTAAAGGACGGCAATGCCGTATTAGCCGAAGATGTTGCTCTCGGCGATCAAGTTAACATGCTATTTACCGGAACCCTGGTGGGCCGTGGGCGTGCCCGGGGTGTTGTGGTAAGTACGGCGCTTAACACTGTACTGGGCCGCATAGCTGCCGACGTTTTATTCAAACCGTCACCTAAAGCGCCGCTACAAATCCGGATGGACAGGTTCACCAATCGTGTGGCAATTTTTGTCGGCATAGCGGCATTGGCGATGTTCGTGGTGGCGGCGATGCGTGGCACGCCAATTGGTGAAGTGTTTTTGCTCGCGGTCGCACTTGCAGTTTCTGTCATTCCCGAGGGCCTGCCGGTGGCGCTCACCGTCGCCCTGGCCATTGGCATGCGCAGGATGTCCAGGCGAAACGTTATCGTGCGTCGGCTTTTGGCGGTGGAGGCGCTCGGTTCCTGTACCTTCATCGCTACCGACAAGACCGGCACACTTACCGTCAATCAACTGACTGCACGTTGCATTTCCTTCCCAGGCAGCGAAACCTGGCAAGTTAGCGGTGAAGGCGTAGTACCGGATGGTACGATTCTGACGTCACACGGCGCACCGCAATTGCAAGAGAAAGTGCGGCTGGAAAGGTTATGCCAGGTAGCCGTACTGGCTAATGAAGGCTTTCTTGGCCGTACCAGCTCCGGCTGGTCTAACCATGGCGATGCTGTGGATGTGGCCTTTTTGGTGATGGCGCATAAGGCCGGTGTCGTCAAGGCAGAAATGGCCAATACCTTTCCTGAAATCGACACTATCCCCTATGAGTCCGACCGGCTGTTTTCAGCCAGTTTGAACGAGGTGAACGGCAGCAAGTATGCATTTGTGAAAGGTGCACTCGAACGCCTGTTACCCATGTGCACAACTATGATGATGCCGGGCCACGACGTGACTATAGAGCAATCTCTGATCGAGCAGCAGGCCTATACACTTGCAAGTGAGGGGCATAGAGTGCTGGCCCTGGCTGCGGGTGAGATTGAACTGGGTGCTGGTGAGATATTCACCGAAGAACATCTGCAAGGGCTGACACTGATTGGCCTCGTGGGGATTATCGATCCCTTGCGCACAGAAGCGAAGGCCGCCATCGTGGCCTGTCGGCAGGCGGGCATTGAAGTCGCAATGATCACTGGTGACCATCCCGCTACCGCGCTTGCGATAGCAAAGGAATTAGACATGATAGAACGGGCTGACCAGTTGGTAAGCGGTCCTGAACTGGAACTGGCACTCGATTCCGGGACGATTGACCAGCTCACCCACAAGGCGCGGGTGTTCGCACGCGTTGGACCACACCAAAAGCTGGACATCGTTCAATCCCTGCAACGAAATGGACATTTTGTGGCGGTTAGCGGAGATGGCGCCAACGATGCACCGGCGCTACGAGCTGCCCAGGTGGGGGTCGCGATGGGATTGAGCGGGACCGATGTAGCCCGGGAAACAGCCGACATCATCATCACTGACGACAATTTCGAGTCAATCATCGCGGGCGTCGAAGAGGGGCGTGTCGCCTATGCGAACGTACGCAAGGTAATTTTTCTCCTCATCTCCACCGGTGCCGCGGAGTTGGTACTATTTACCCTGGCCTTGCTGACTGGCTTACCACTACCGCTGATAGCGGTACAGTTACTCTGGCTAAACCTGGTAACTAATGGGATCCAGGATGTGGCCCTTGCGTTCGAGCCAGGTGAGGGTGACGAATTGCGATACCCGCCAAGACCTCCGCGAGAACCCATCTTCAATCGGCTAATGATAGAACGCGTAGTGATCGCGGCTTTTGTTATCGGAATTATCGCCTTTCTTGTGTTCCAGTATCTCATCGCCAGGGGATATACTCTGGACGAGGCACGCAATGGAACACTTTTGTTGATGGTATTGTTTGAGAACGTCCATGTGTTCAACTGCCGATCCGAAATGCGCTCGGTATTTCGACACAATCCATTTCGCAATCCAGTACTTTTAATCGGTACGGCTATCGCCCAACTCGTGCATATCGGCGCCATGTACACGCCCTGGATTAGTGATGTACTGCATATCCAGCCAGTATCGCCGCAGCACTGGCTGGAGTTACTGGGACTGGCGCTATCCTTGTTGATTGTAATGGAGCTTCATAAGGCCATTCGCAGAAAGCATTATAACGATAAGCATAGTAACAACTGAGTCTGGCTCAGTTAAACTCGCCGATATTTAATCTGACCAATTACACAACAACCATGCTACCTGCTATTCGCCGCCCTACCCTATTTGATGTATCCAGACTATTCTTTGTTGGCGCCATCTGGGGCAGTACATTTATCTTTGTCACGCTCCTGCTTACTGAATTCCAGCCTGTCAGCATTGCGGCCTGGCGTATTTTACTGGCAGCCGCAGTCCTGGTACTTATCTCTTTCCTGACCAGGCGCAAGTTTCCCCGGGGTATGCGGCACTGGCGTTTAATTTTCATTGTCGGCTGTCTCAACAGTGCAATTCCTTTCTTCCTGATTAGCTGGGGTCAACAATTTATCAGTAGCGCGGAATCGGCATTGCTGATGGCAATGGGGACATTTTTCGCTTTACTGATCTCGCACTATACCAGCAGGGACGAACGCATTAATCCGTCCCGGGCTTTGGGCGTAATCGTTGGATTTATCGGGGTCCTGATCCTGGTGTTCTGGGATATAAGTGAATCGGGGCTGGGCGGACTCAAAGGCCAGATAGCGGTTATCATAGCCGGTTGCAGTTATGCCACTTCCAGCGTCATCGCCAGGCGCTTGACCCACCTGCCTTCGATTTCGACCACGGCCGCCACCATGTTGAGTAGCAGTCTCTACATGGTACCTCTGGCATTCTGGCTGGAAAACCCGATCCCAGCGGATGTTAGCATCGGCGCCGTTCTGTCACTGGCCTACCTGGGAGTTGTCGCTACCGCCCTGGCCGTTACGATTCGATTTACCATAATTCGCGCCAACGGCGCGGTTTTCATGTCCCAGGTCGGCTACCTGGTTCCCCTGTTTGGCGTCATCTGGAGCGCATTGTATTTCGCCGATGCCGTCAATCTGCAAACCCTGTTGGCATTAACATTAATACTGGTAGGTATTGCCATTACACGCAAAGGTGGATGACTGAGGTTTGCAATGATATTCAGGTGAGAGTTCGGTTGTAACCTGTTCCGTTTTAAAAAACTCGCTATACACTCCTTATTATATTGGACAGACAAGTATAAAGACAATTAATCGCCCTCTGTTAGCCTGCTAGTTGCAAGATTTTAATATTTCTTATACCTTAGGTTTTCTGGGTACATTGCGGTCGGCAAATACGAATGCTTGCCGGCTGCACGCTGCCTTTTTTAATAATAAGTGAGGAGGAGAATTATGGCTTATACAGACTGGATGATAAAAACGAAGCAAATCGGCACCTGTAGCTGCGACTACGGTTGCCCCTGTGAATTCAACGCATTACCAACGCGCGTGCCTTGTGAAGGAACGATGGCAATGGAGATCACCGAGGGCTATTACGGTGATGTGCGCCTGGATGGACTACGAATTGCGGG
>JBGUEB010000061.1:0-15351 GCA_041821565.1 Gammaproteobacteria bacterium
CGATGGAGTACTGAAGCAGCTTACTAATCCGGCGGCAAGACAGTAACTTAGTCGTGTGGATTAGAGAAATGACAATCAGATGTATAAAAAACTGGGTTTTGTTAGGGGTAGCTATTGCGTTTAGCGCAAGCGCCTGGTCAGCGGAAGAAAAAGCGGCTGGCGGTGACTTGCGCTCGGCTGTGCAGAACCCAATCAGTTCTTTAATCAGCCTACCATTCAAGCTTAACTTTGACTCCGGGGCAAGTAATGGAAACGGTACCATACTCAATATTCAGCCGGTAATCCCGGTAACAGTGGGTGACTGGAATCTGGTGAATCGCGCCATTATTCCCGTGGCTAGTGTCGATGGTGCAATACAGGGGCCCAACAATCCGAGTCCGGCACCCGGTGACGGCGGCAGCGCAACTGGCCTGGGTGATATCAACTACTCCATCTACTTTTCTCCGGTCAAGGTAGACAAGGTGATCTGGGGTATTGGTCCAAGCCTGAACCTGCCGACAGCGAACGACGATCAGCTTGGCAGTGGTAAGTGGAGCGCGGGTATTACCGGTGTATTGCTCAACGTACCTAAATGGGGCAGCATGGGCATACTCGGGCGCCATCTCTGGTCGTTTGCAGGTGACTCGAATCGACGTGGTGTCAATCAGAGCCTGATCGAGCCCTTCTTAAATTACAATCTCGACGACGGCTGGTTTTTAATTACCGATATGGTATTAACAGCAAACTGGAAAGCGAGCAGTTCTAATCGATGGACGGTGCCAATAGGTGGCGGTGTGGGCAGGGTATTCAAGGTCGGCAGCCAGGCGATTAATTCTCGACTCGAAGCCTACTACAACGTCGAAAAACCAGCTGGCGCACCGGATTATACGGTTAGCTTTACCTGGCAATTTCTGTTCCCGAAATAAACCCTGAACTAGTTGCTGAGAATGGATCGACCAATGTCAATCAATCAATTTATTTTCCGCTAGACCCGGCCGATCATTCAAAAATGATCTGGATTGCCTATGGTGTAGTCTCGTGATCAGGTCTCACTACATGGTCGTTGCTGTAGCGATTGGTTTGCTAGCTACGACTAGTGATATCCACGCGCAGAGTCTCGAGCCCCGTGCATATTCAAATTCACCTGTGGGCCTGAACTTTCTAGTCGTTGGCTTTCAAAATCCTAAGGGCGCTTTATTGTTTGACCCAGCATTACCCGTCGAGGATATCAACGCGGATATCGACATGGCGATGCTTGGATACGTTCGTACGCTGGACGTCGCAGGCAATTCTGCCAAAGTCGGTGTACTGCTGCCGTATGCAACTTTCTCGGGCGAGGGATTCGTTGATGGCAATCTCGACACACGCGATACTGGCGGTTTTGCTGATCCAGCGTTTTATTTTTCCTTGAATTTTCATGGTGCGCCCGCTCTTTCTCTAAAGGAGTTTAACCACTACCAGCAAGATACCATTGTTGGTTTTAGCTTCAAGCTCACCGCACCACTGGGTACTTACGACCCTGATAAGATATTCAATATTGGCACTAACCGCTGGTCTTTCGAGCCCAGGATTGGTGTTTCCCAGGCGCTTGGTAACTGGATACTGGAAGGCTCTGCGGCAATTACTTTTTACACTGATAACAATAATTTTTTTAATGGCGGTACGCGCCAGCAGGAGAACGTCTATTCTACCCAGTTCCATGCAATCTATTCCTTCCCCCGCAACATATGGCTTGCGCTAAGTGCGACCTATTACACCGGGGGAGAGACAACCATTAATGGCGTTATCAGGAACGATTTGCAGCAAAACTGGCGTACAGGATTTACCCTGGCACTACCAGTCAACCGTCGCCACTCGATCAAATTGTTTGGCAGCAGGGGCATCAGTACCCGTACCGGTAACAACTACGATACGGCCGGTATCGCCTGGCAATATCGCTGGGGCGGCGGTATTTAAAGCTGCCGATTTATTCTATGTGCTAGCTGCCGAATGCAGGACCATCATGACGCCAGCAACTCGGGGAGTTCCGGCCCCAATTAAATGATATGCAGGTATCTCAATAATTTGAGATTTAACTACGATAGGGGCTCGAGTGATCTAAGCTCTTTGGTATTCTCAGTTTGGGCTGTGGATTCAACCGGTAACACAAACGGATAGACCCAACGGAGATCGAATCCAGTTTCAACCCCCGTCGTTTCCGCTAGTGCTGGAGCTTAAGCCGTGCTTGCGTCGCGTCTCCCGGTAAATCATAAAGATAGCAGCAGCAACAACGATGGCCGCGCCGAACCAGGTCGCCCCACCAGGTAACTGATCGAATACCAGGAAACCAAACAACGTGGCCCACAAAAGCCGCACATAGTCGAGCGATGCCAGCAGAGACGCTTCCCCGTGCTTGTAGGCAAAGATGTTACATCTTTGCCCAAAGTAAGAAACCACCGCAACCGCGACGAGCAAGAGCCATTCCGACGTAGTTGGTTGCTGCCAGAAATATATCCCGGGTAGTATCATGACCAGGCCGACGCCCAGCGCCCCGTAGGTCATAATCGTATCGGCACTGTCACTCCGCGATAACAGACGAAGCAGTATCATCACGGCTGCGGCGCCAGCTGCACCAGCCAGCGAAGCCAGGCCGTAGATAGAAAAATTGTCGGTGCCTGGCTGCAGCATGACCATCACGCCGACGAAACCGATCAGTACCGCACTCCAGCGGTACACGCCGACAGTTTCAGCAAGAAAAAGTACCGCGAAAATTGTGATGAAAAAACTCTTAGCGAAAAAGATCGCAGTGGCGTCGGCCAATGGCATGTGAATAATCGCGCTAAATCCGCAAAGCATCGCCACCAGTGCGAAAAAAACGCGCACCAACTGTAAACCGGGACGTGTGGTGCGTAACGAACCAGGGAAATTTGTCAGTATAGCCGGGGCCACCATGAGTACCATGCCGATTTGACGCACTAGCAGAATATGTGTGATGTGCAAACGCTGCCCAAGCAGCTTGATCAACAGGGCCATCAACGAAAACACAAACGAGGCCAGCATCAGGAATGCGATACCTTTCAAATTATCGGGCAGACGATGGAACCAGTTCAAACGATACAGCCGGTAATTCCGGTAACGGTGGGCGACTGGAACCTGGTGAATCGTATAATAATGCCTGTTGGCAATGTAGATGGTGCGATACCGGGCCCTAATAATCCCAACCCGGCACCGGGTGACGGTGGCAGCGCAAGTGGCCTGGGAGATACCAACTATTCCGTGTACTTTTCTCCGGTAAAGTACGGCAAGGTAATCTGGGGTGCAGGGCCAAGCCTGAATTTACCGACCGCCTCGGAGGATCAGCTCGGCAGCGGTAAGTGGAGCGCAGGCGTTACCGGCGTTGCACTCACCGTTCCCAAATGGGGCAGTATGGGCATTCTAGGACGCCATCTCTGGTCATTTGCCGGAGAGTCGAATCGACAGGATGTCAATCAGAGTCTGATCGAACCTTTCCTGAACTATAACCTTGATAACGGCTGGTTTTTACTCACCGATTTGGTCATTACCGCTAATTGGGAAGCGAGCAGTAGCAATACATGGACTGTGCCTCTAGGAGGAGGCTTCGGCAGGGTTTTCAAATTGGGTAACCAGGCTATCAATTCTCGCCTGGAAGCTTACTACAACGTAGTGCAACCGACTGGTGCACCCGAGTATGCGGTTAATTTTACCTGGCAATTTCTATTCCCGAAATAGCACCAAATCACCAAACCATGGGGTCAGATACCGTCTTAAATACCCTCCACGTGGACCAATTCATGTTTTACGAAGTCCCCGGTGGTCGCCTGAGCATCCAGTTTCGAGATATCAGAAGTGTGAATCTCCGGGATTAAGCGCATCCCAACAGGCAATTTAGATCGCATCGGCAGGCTTCGCGTTTGAAGTAATCGTCATATTATGGCGACTATAATGCAGCATTCGATACACCGCTGGCACCAGTACCAGGCTTACCAACATCGAAAAGCTCAGACCCCAGACGATCACTACGGCCAGGGGTTGCAACATTTCAGAGCCTTCACCAAAACCAATGGCAAGCGGCAACATGCCAACCACGGTAGTAAGCGAAGTCATCAAAATCGGACGCAGGCGTAACTTCGCCCCTTCGACTATAGCCTCGATTAGATCCAGTCCCTTATCTCGCTCGATTTCTATCTGTTCGACCAGGACGATGGCGTTGTTTACCACTATACCCGCTAACATAATCAGACCTAACCAGATCGGCATCGATATTGGCAAAGCCAACCAGTGAATTCCGGCGGCGACGCCAATCGAGGTGAATGGAATACTGATCAGGATGACGAGTGGATTGCGAAGCGATTCGTATTGCACAGCCATGACCACGAAAACTAAAAATATTGCCAGGCCCAATAATACGTAACCCATACGACGGCCTTCCTGCAATGTCCTGATTTCACCCCCATCGTACAGGTTATAACCTTCTGGCAACGGCAGATCGGCGAGCCGCTGGTTAACCAGCTCCATAGCCTGTTCAGGGCCAATTTCGGCGGATAAAGAAGCGGTGACCTCGACGATACGACGTTGATTATCGCGCAAAATACTGGCCGGTGCCGGGTTGAAATTGACACTGGCAACGCTGCGTAAGCGCACAGGCTGGCCCTGATGCAGACCGACGAGGATGTTGCCGAGGTCATCAGGGGAGCGAAACCCGGTGCGAGGTAGCCGCAGGCGCACATCGTATTGACGATCACCCTCGATGAAATCCGACACCACTAGGCCATCCAGCGCGGCGCGTAAGGTACGGCCGATATCATCGACGCGAATACCCAGGTCTGCGGCGCGTTGACGATCAATAGCGACCGACACTTCGTTACGGGTTTCTTCATAGCTGTGAGTCAGATTACTCAATCCGCTGACACCTTCTAGTCGGCTGGTGATTTCTTCGCCAAGTGCGGTTAATACATCGACATCCGGACCCTGCACGCGAATACTGAGGTCGTCATCTCCCGAACTAACCCGCACACCCCGAATACCACGCACACGAATTCGCACCTTGATTCCGGTGAGTTGCATTGCGGTGACTTCTTTTCGCATGTCCTTAACCCATTGCTCACTGCTGCGCTGGCGCTGGTCAAACGGCACAAGCCTCAGGCCAATCGAAGCCGTGTTGCTGGCCTGACCTTCCGACCGACCAAATACCCAGCCACCGGAAGAGGTGAACACCGTCAACACATCCGCCTGTGCCAGAAACAGGTTTTCCAGGCGTATGACAATATCATCGGTTTCATCCAGGCGCATACCGGCCTCACCAGTCAGTCGAACCGATATCTCGCCCTCGTCCATGGGCGGCAGAAATATTTGCTTTCCTTCTAGAAATACCGGTAAGGCAAATACCATCATCGGAATCAATACCAGGAGCGGCAGCCAGGGCAGGCGTAACAACATCCGTGTGAGCGCGGCGTAACCACGCTGTATCAAGCTCATTAGTGTATCCATCAATCGCTGTAACAGATTGCTGCCAGTATCGATTACCCTCGCCCCCAGTGCTGGTACCAGGGTCAGGGCTACAAATAACGAAGCCACTATGGCCGCCGAAATGGTGATGATTAGCTCGCGAAATAGCAAACCCACGAGGCCACCGATAAACAGGAATGGCAATACCGCGGCGAGATTGGTTGAGGTAGATGCGACCACGGCGCTATTGACTTCACGCGCAGCGTTGATCGGTGCTTCGAGATCACTTTCACCCTGGCGTTGATGACGAGTGATGTTTTCCAGCATGACGATGGTGTTATCCACGAGCAAGCCTATACCCAGAGCCAGGCCACCGAGAGTCATGATATTTAAAGTCAGGCCGCCTAAATCCATGATTACGAAAGTCACCAGAATCGCCAGCGGAATGGCAGTACCAATAATTAGTGTGCGCCGTAAACTACCGAGAAAAAGGAACACCACCAGCATCGCCAGAACCGCGCCAGAAAGTGCCGCCATAGAAGCATTTCGTAACGCGTGACGCACATAGGTAGACTGGTCGCCAACGCGATCGACATGGATATCCTTAGGAATTTGGCCCTGCTTACGCAACCACTCGAGACGCTCGTTTACCGCATTCACCACTGCCACCGAGTTTGCAGCGGGCTGTTTCTGAATAGACAGTTTAATTCCTGGCATGCCGTTTAATCGAATACGCAGCTTTTCATCACCGTGGAAATCCATCACCCGAGCCACGTCTTCAAGACGAAGACCCGTGTCGGTTTGATTATCTTTCCACATTGGCAAGGCTGCCATTTCAGCCACACTCCGAAAACGCCCCGAGGTACGCGCGCTGATTTCACGGTTAGCTGTTTGCAGGCTACCACCTGGAGTATCCAGGTTTTCGCTGCTCAACATGGTTGAGATATCCGCAATCGTAAAGCCGAATGCACTCAGTCGTTCCTGATCCACCACCACCTGTATCTCGCGTGTCAGGCCGCCACCGATTTCTGCGGCAGCGACGCCGGGCAGATTCAAGAACCACTTTGCGAAGGTATAGTCCACCCAGCTACGCAGGGCCACCGGGTCTCGATCTGTGGAGCTAACCACCATTTCCAGTACCGGAATCTGAGCGGGATCGCGCTTGTAGATGACCGGTGGATCGATGCTATCGGGTAGAAATCGTTTGGCGCGGTCGAGTCGAGTGCTGGCGTCACGTAATGCAAGGTTGATATCGGTGCCGTAAGGAAAACTCAGGTCAACCGAACTTCGGCCTTCGGTAGATCTGGATTGAACCTGAATCGCGCCTTCGGTGATGGCAAGCTGTTCTTCCAGTTGGCGCGTGACCTGATCTTCCATGATACGCGCCGGCACGCCCGGGTCATTGATACGAACACGAACTTCGGGATAAATCAGGTCCGGCAACAGGTTAATGCCTAGGCGTTGCAATGAGCCGAGGCCTAGTACCACGACTGCGAGCGCCAGCATAGATACCCCGATAGGGTGCCGGATCGACCAGGTTGCCAGTCCACCAGTTCGAAATCGCTGTTGCATGACTGCTAAGCCACCTATGCCGAAGGATTAGCTGCCGTTACCGATGAGACCTGATCAACAGGTTTCACCACACGCACAGTTTTGCCTGACTTGAGGCCAAGAAATCCCCTGGCGACAATTTGATCACCATCGTCCACCCCATCAATTATTTCAATTGATTCTCCTATTTGAAGTCCGATAGTGACCGCTGTCCGCACGGCCTTCGACTCGTCGCTGAGCCGATAGACAAAACTTCCCAGGCTATCGAATTGTAAAGCGTTGAGCGGAATCAGCCGGCGAGGTGTTTCGGCTGTTTCCAGTGTAATCCGACACAACTGGCCCGGACGTGCACCACCGGGGACCGGATCGAGGTGAATCTCCACCGTGCCCTGGCGGGTCTGGGCATCGACTACCGGATGAATCCGCAGAATTTTCGCATCAAAGCTACTGTCCCCCAGACTGTCGATACGCACCTTAACCGCGTCACCCACCGACACACGGCTGTGTAACTGCTCGGGCACCTTCACCGCAGCGGTCATAAAATCTGGATCAAACAGGGTTAAAATGTGTTCATTCATCGCAACAATATCACTGGGTTCTTTTAGACGCGCACTGATAACAGCCGCAAAGGGTGCCTTGATTACAGTGCGTGAAAGCAAGGTACGCTGTAAAGATTCTTCTGCCTTTGCAAGTTCCACCGTGGTGCCTGCACGGGCCAGTTGATCTTCAGCGGCCAGGTTGTTCGCCATCAGTTTCTGCAGGCGACTCCTGTCGACTTCGGCCTGCTTGCGCGAAGCTACTACCTTGGCAAGACTGGCACGAAGCAATGCATCGTCCAGGCGCACCAGTACGGCGCCCTTTTCTACTTTATCCCCTTCGTGAAAGCTTAACTCAATAATTCGCCCGGATTGTTCGCTGTGAACGTGCACGGTGCGTGGTACTTCGAGGGTTCCGGTAAGCGTACGTTTTATTCGAACAGCCTGCCTCGAAACGATAACAGTTTCCACTGCATGAACTGGTCGATTACCGCGTTCTTTGGATGACTTTTCAGCCTCTTTATGGGATTGCTCCGCAAACCGATCACAGGCGCTCAGGCCCAGCAAAAGAAAGACTAAAACGACAAGCCTGGCGGGCATATTGTTCAAAAGTAATGACTGGATATTGACAGCATGACAGGTACTTTAGGCATCGGCAAAATTTTGCGCAAGTACTATTTGCTACCGGGAAGACGATAGCTTTCAGCCACAATTGTATCTTTGCGTTCTCAAGAATCATATTTTGGCGCCGGTAGAACCTGTTTCCTATTATTGATATTTCAACAGCTAGATTGCTCCAGGAAGATTTCTGTTTTAACTGGCTTCCTGGTATCCAGTCCACTAGTCAGCAACAGAAACCAGATGACCGGTTAGCGACTGGTTTTTTCAGACCTGGTGGATGCGGTATTCGTTAAAATTATGATATGCGCCTTATTGGCGCTGCGACAATCGGTTGCCCGGGATTTGAAGGCGAGTAATATAACCTTCATAGTTTTGATTCTGCCGATACCTGATGCAACCTCGAACACTTGCCTTAATTATCACCTTGCTACCCTTGTTCGCTATTAACCTGGCCTACATCATGAGTGCCGGCGCGGAACTGGTGCCGCTTTGTATACCTTACATTGAAGGTTGCACATCAATTAGTGGTGCGGCAAGACAGGGTGAGGCAATTTTCCTGTTTCGTGCGAGCATGATGGTCAATGCCGTGTTATTAATGTGGTACTGGCGTTTCGCACAGTGCTGGCTCGATAAACTTCGTAGCCATGAGGCCGTAGACATGGGAAAAAGGTCCGCCCAGGTAATGTGTTGGCTGGGTGTTGTGGGTGCCTTTTTTCTTATTTTATATGCAGATTATCTTGGTACTTCTGGAAGCTTTTATCGTTTCATGCGCCGTTACGGTGTGATGTTCTATTTTACCTTTACCCCACTGGCACAGATGATCATGCTGAATCAATTGTACAAGCTGAGGAAAATAGCCCCCAATTTAGATATAAATCCCAGGGTATTGCGCTATCAATTGACTATCCTGGTGCTTATCCTACTGATGGGATTGGTTAGCCTTTTTCTAAGCTATACACAGGGTCCCAGCTTTGAGCGTGAAAATATTATTGAATGGAATTTCGCGCTATTGGCGACGGCCTTCTTTGGCGGATCTGTCGTGATGTGGGAAAACCTGAAGTTTAGTTTATCCATTGATTCGGATAGGTCATCAACCCGAAAATAAAATAATGTCAATCCGGTTTTCGTGCGCGGAAATGATGAGCCTGGCCATAGATTAAACATACCCTGCATTTATCATGTAGCGAGATTAGCAGGAAGGGAATCATAATTCATAGACCCCGTGTATCGGTGTACAATGGCCTTGATCAGACCAACACCACCACCTGTTCAAGCTAAGCCACCACAACTGCGCTATGGACATGCTAAAGTGTGGAACAGCAGTGGGTTGACCCCTTTTCCTCTTACCCCTCGCTTTTCAACCAGTCACGCATAATTGCCTTAATCCTGCTCTGATAAGGAACACCATCGAGCCGAGCCTTAGTCTTGAAGGCTTCCAACAAATCGGTCTCAATTTTTATACTGATCAATTTCGTCACGGGCTTTTTGAGGGGCATGTTGACGACTCGAAAATCCTCAAGATATCTTACAACCTGCCCGGCAGATAGCTGCTTGCACTGCGCAAGGTAGTCATCGGAAAAAAACTGAATCGTTTTCACTTAAGTTTTTCCAGAGCTTTGATATCCTCCATGTCCTGGGGACGACCGCTCGCTTTTTTCATATCGATGAGATCTCTTATATTCAGTACCGGAACAGGTAATGTTGAAAGCTGCTTATAATCAGCTCTTTTACCCTTTGCATCAAAATTGATAATGATATCCAGCAACTCTGAGGAATCGGCAGGGTTATAGAAGTTCCAGGCGACCAAATTACGATTCTGGATGTATTCATCCCGGTACTCGAATACGTCCAGTGCAGTAACGGGCAGACGTGAAACCAGCCCGATCTTCTGCAGTGCATCTTCAGCCTTTACTAAATCATGTTTCGTCCACCGTAAGGCAATATCAATATCCAGAGTCCCGCGGATGGCCCCATGTAGTGCCACCGCATATCCGCCAACAAGAACGTAACGTACTCTGGACTTGTTCAGCACCTCACATACTCTTTCTAGAAATGTCATAAAGCCAGTATATACCAATATATACCTTATTCGAGTAATGAATGCTCTACCTCAGGCCCAGGCCTGGTGATGCAATCAGATTCCCAGGTAACGGTGAACAAGGATGTATTGTTGCAAACTAATACCCGGGCGGCCCAGGCGGTATGGGGCCACCTGGCTCGAGGGTACCGTCCGCGTCGTGCTGCTCGCTCCCTTCGAGCGGTGGACAAAATACACTCGCCAGATGTAAGTCAGTAACAGCGGTCAACCGGTGGCGGTCCCTGGGGCCGACGTTATAGGCCATATCCGGTTTGAGTTTCCATGATTCACCGGTGTTGAGATCCTCGACGAGGCCAGTACCGGAGAGGATATAGTTGCTCTCCCAGTGATGTTTGTACCAGAGCACTGTACTCGCCCCGGCGGTTAAATTGACATCCGAGAAGCTGAACCCCATGCCATCCGATTTAGTCAGCGCTCTAACGACGCGTGCCTGACCGTTTGCTGTCACCATTTCATTTCCGGCAGCGCGCATCCCTTCTATACGTCTGAGAAACATGCGCTGATCTGTTTCGGGTACGGGGCCGCTCGGAGAGTAAGAGCCATCGGCGTCGTGTGTTTCATTCCCCGTCAGAGATGGACAGAAAATGCTTAGATGATGTTCTTCCTCAACGACTTCAAAATGGTGGCGGTCGTTTGGGCCGACCTGGTACAGGTCACCCGACCCAATTTTCCACGTATGTTGTGTCGTCAAATCAATGATGTTGATTACACCAGAGATGATGTAATTGGCTTCCCAGTGGTTCTTGTACCAGAGGGTCATCGGCGGGCACGGTTTTGAACGGTTAACGTGTAAGGAGAAACCCATACCATCGGCAGCGGTCAGATAGCGCGCTGAGTGCAGGGCACCGTCGAGCAGGACCCTGTACCGGTCTGTACCGTTTACGTCTTCGAGGGTCCGTAGGAACATCAATTACCTCCTGGGAACAAGAAAAGGGGTCAGTGACAAATGCGATTGAGTATCATTTGTCACTGACCCCTTTTTCGCTGACACTACACCGGCTCAGAATACGGACTGAAAACTGATTCCGCCACCATTACCTGGACTGTCAAAGAGTTCGTCTACATTTAGACTGAGGTTGAGCTGTAGCGAGCTACGACCATCAGCCGATGAATACTCAAATCCCATCCGAAATTTAGCTTCTACACCATCGTTTAAGGTGTTTTTACTATCGTCTTGCAGAAAGTTTTGTTGTTCTTCGACCTGACCAACATATAATCCAAGGTCCCAGGCCATATGATCATTAAACGGATGGTAGGCCGTGGTGTAGACCTGTAGTGTTTTCATAAAGTAATCAAGATCATTACTGGTTGTTATAAGATCTCGAATATCATTTGTAATATGGTCATACTGCCCGCCGACACGAATTTCGTATTGCTTGCCCATGCCTTTCACCCAGTAAACATCGGCAGAAATATAATCAGTCGCCTGTTGCTGGTTCTGCCCTGTTTGTGAACTCGATTTATCCAGTGTAAATCCATCGATGGTTATTCCTATCACTGAGCCTGGTACGAGCTGGTAGTCAAACAACAAAAAATAATCACCAGCTTCGTGCGTGAAAATACTTTTATTGTCCGGGTCGATAAGTTCGAGTGGCGTGTCACGGCTAACGCTAAAGCGCAGTTTATAATGTCCGCCAAACTGGTAAGCGCCTTCAAGTTTCAAGGCTTTGGGTTCTTCACTATAAAAAGAGTTATCGCTTACGTTTTTTTGATTATAAAGTGAGTCAACTTCGACATATTGAAAACGCGTGTAGTTCCACGAACGCCTTCCCCAGATCATCGCAATACCCAAATCCATATCACGCTTTTCATATGTGGGGGTACCGAGTAATGAAAAACCGAGATCACCTGCCCATGGGTAATATTCAACCTCCGCTGTCGGTAATGGAAAGTCCTTGTCTGCATAGAAGACTTCCTGCTCAACTTCGAGCCGGACATTGACGTATTCTGACAATGCATGCTGCAGTTTTAGTTCAGTTTGTAAGAACGCCAGATCACTATTGAGGCTCGCGCCGGTAATACGCCATGCCGTTGTGTTATCAAACCACTGATATTCGAGAGACTTACGAAAGCGATGCGCCTTTATATCGAGAAAGGTCTCTGTGCCCAGATTGATGTCGTTAATTTCAGAATCATTATCAAAAGCCAGTACTGGAGCAATGGTCAATGCCAGACCAAAAGGAACCAGAAATGCACTATAAATGATTCGCATACCTGCATTAAACCACGGCTAACCGGATCCCGCCATTTACCGAGTTTTTATGATCGAAGAAAAAAGGGGGCCGTCCATGGCCAAACATTATGAAAGGTTTACAAGCTCGTGGGGGTTACCTACGAGGGATAACGCGGTTTTCTCTCTCACTCTGAGTTTAAGCCCGGAGCAAAGACTGTTGTATAGACTCAGGTCTGCCCCGGACTCGATGGCGATTTCAGTTAACATAGCAATGCTGTTTAAATACTCTTTAAGATGCTCCAGGTCAGCCTCCTGGTCTGCGTTTAGTTCCGCTTTGCTCACGTTAATTACTCAAAAAGTTTTCATGTCCCAATACTAACCGCGTCATGGCCGCTTAGAAATGTGATTTCTACGATTGGCGCAGTAAGATCATAAGAAGGCGGGCAAGGACATGATTCCCGGCAAATTCGGGAAATATTTAATCTGGACGTATTGTTTCCTAAAATCTCAGGTGTATTATGCAGCCCATCAAGATAAAGGCTTTTTAAGCGCTGCCTTGGTACTAGACAGACGGTTATTTCATTTTGAATAACCCTCTTTTTATATCAACGCAGCTTAAGGAGCTTATAATGACTGATAATACCTCAGCCGGACAATCCACGCTCAGTATCTGGGGTGGAGAACAGGAACACGAACTCTACGAACGCTCGACCCAGGTCCCGGTCGTGCACAGCGTCTCATTTACCTATAAAGATATCGACACCTGGCAAGATGTGGCGCTAGAAAAAACACCTGGACATATCTATTCACGCAATACCAATCCAACCGTTCGCGCCTTTGAAGACAAGGTCAAGGAACTCGAGGCGGCCGAAGCTGCCACTAGTTTTGCTTCTGGAATGGCGGCGATTAGTAATGTTCTGGGGACTTTTTTAAAACCAGGCGACCGGGTCGTTTCGATCAAGGACAGTTACGGCGGTACCAACAAGATATTTAACAATTTTCTGCCGCCTTTGAATATCGACGTCTGTTTATGCGAAACCACCGACTACGCGCAGATAGAAGCCGAAATCGCGAAGGGCTGCCAGGTGCTTTACCTGGAATCGCCAACCAACCCAACCATTAAAATAATCGATATCAAAAGATTAGCCGCGGCAGCAAAAAAAGTCGGCGCACTGGTCGTGGTCGATAATACTTTCGCAACACCGATCAATCAGAACCCGCTGCAACTGGGGGCAGATATTGTACTGCATTCAGCTTCCAAGTATCTGGGTGGCCATGCCGATGCCCTCGGCGGGGTTATTTGCGGCAGCCAGAAGCTGGTAAAGCAGGTTTATCATTATCGTGAAATCAATGGCGCCACTCTTTCGCCGATGGATGCCTACAGCTTTATCCGGGGTATGAAAACACTAAAACTGCGGGTCGAACGCCAGAATGAAAATGCGATGGCAATCGCTCTTTGGTTACAAAAACACCCCATGATTGAACAGGTCAATTATCCAGGACTGGAATCTCATCCCAACCACGATATTGCCAGGCAGCAAATGCGTGGCTACGGCGGCATGTTGAGCTTCACCGTGAAAGGCGGGCTCGAGGCGATAAAGATTTTTCTGCCGAAACTGAAATATGCGCATATGGCAGCCAATCTCGGCTGTGTTGAAACCGTTGTGGGCCCACCGGTTACCACCAGTCATGTCGAATGTAGCGCCGAGGAAAGAGCCGCGGCCGGCATCCCGGAAGGAATGGTAAGATATTCTGCCGGCATTGAGGATATCGATGATTTGATCGCGGATCTCGAACAGGCGTTGAACTATTTATAAGGTTTAATAATATCAGAATCGATTACAAGGCTGGTCCCAAAGTATCAGATACCCCGTATTCCAATACTTCTAATTGAAACCTGTATAATTGGCTGACAGGGATGCTTTCTGAAAAAGAATTCCCCGTAATAATGTTTTAACCAGAGAGGAGAATACTGATGCCCGTATATTTAATCGCAGACGTTAAGGTGACCGATGATGCCTGGATACCAGACTATGCCGCCAACGTTCACGATATCGTTCACAAGCACGGCGGCAAGTACCTGTCGCGCAGTGCCAATATTACCAACGTTGAAGGTGAGCCACTCGATACGACCCTGATAGCCTTGCTGGAATTTCCATCAGTGGAGGCGGCACAGGCATTTGCGAACGACCCGGACTATGCAAACTATGGCCAGTCTCGCCGGGGCGGGAGTGTCAGCCGCTTTAATATAATCGATGACACCGATGTCGCCGGGACCATACCCTACTTACCAAAAGGTTAATTCGGCTGTTCTAAACTGAACCGGGCTGGAACACATACCCGCGTTACTACAGGCATTAAACCAGCAAAAGTTTAATGGAGCTGCCGTTAGTTATCTTGCAGAATCATGTCAGCGGCTTTTTCGCCGATCATGATAGTCGGTGCGTTGGTATTTCCCGATACGATTTCGGGCATGATTGACGCATCGGCTATTCTTAGCTTTTCGATTCCGTGTACTCTCAGGCGCGCATCGACAACGGCGGAATCATCCTGCCCCATTTTACAGGTGCTGGTCGGATGATAGATGGTCTGGCTATGCTGACGCGCCGCCTCAAGCAGTTCGGCGTCGCTCGCATAGTGACTGCCCGGCACATACTCTTCAACGATGTGATTCACCAAAGACGGCGCCGCGGCTATTCTCCTTGCCACCTTGATCGCGTCAATCGCAACCTGGCAGTCTCTCGGGTCCGATAAATAATTGGTCTGGATAATCGGATACTCGAACGGGTCATTGGAATTGATGCGTACCTCGCCACGACTATGCGGCCTGAGTTGGCAAACCGATGCGGTGAAGGCTGAAAACGGATGTACCCCCTCGCCGGGTTTATCGGCACTCAGGGGTTGCATGTGAAACTGGATATCGGGTCGTTCAATCGTGTCGTTGGAAC
>JBGUEB010000062.1:0-15187 GCA_041821565.1 Gammaproteobacteria bacterium
CTCGAGCTCGACAGTCAGGTCGATCACCGAGACATCCGAGGTTGGTACCCTGAACGACATGCCGGTCAACTTCCCGTTCAGCTCAGGCATTACAACACCTACCGCCTTGGCCGCACCTGTCGAAGATGGAATAATATTTTCCAGAATACCACGGCCACCACGCCAGTCCTTCATCGATGGCCCGTCGACAGTTTTCTGGGTTGCCGTAGCAGCGTGGACCGTGGTCATTAGCCCTCGTTTCAAACCAAAATTATCATTAATAACCTTTGCAACCGGTGCGAGGCAGTTGGTGGTGCAGGACGCATTCGAAATAATAGCTTCGCCGGCATACTTGTCGTCGTTGACGCCATACACAAACATAGGGGTGTCGTCTTTGGAGGGTGCCGACATGATGACTTTGCTAGCGCCCGCGTCGATATGCTTTTGCGCCGTTTCCTTGGTCAGGAATAAACCGGTCGACTCGATCACGACATCGACATTGATTTCATCCCATTTCAGGTTGGAGGGATCACGCTCGGCGCTGAGCCGAACAGGATTACCATTCACTACCAGAGTATTACCATCAATCGATACTTCCCCCTTAAAGCGTCCATGTACCGAATCATGTTTTAACATGTAAGCGAGATATTCCGGATCCAGTAAATCGTTGATGCCAACAACCTCAACGTCGTCAAAGTCCTGTGCCGCACGAAATACCATGCGTCCTATACGACCAAAACCATTGATACCGACTCGAATAGCCATGCAAAGTTTCTCCTAAATTAAATAAGTAAAATGATTAAATGATTAGCCTGATATTAAAACAACCCGGGCTGACCTAAATGACAGCTTTAACGGCTTCGACCACCTTGTCGACGGTGAAACCAAAATATTCAAACAGTTCTTTAGCCGGGGCGGATTCACCAAAACCATTCATACCAACAACAGCCCCGCTTAGCCCCACGTACTTGTACCAACCGTCTTTCACCGCGGCTTCCACCGCCACTCGCGCAGTTACCGAGGCAGGCAATATTGATTCACGATACTCTTTGGTCTGACTGTCAAATACCGTTGTACTTGGCATTGAAACCACGCGAATTTTTTTCTCAGTCAGGTCTTCGGAATCGGCTGCAGCCATGGCCAGTTCAACCTCGGAACCAGTGGCAATTATAATTACGTCAGGAGTGCCCGCACAATCTTTCAATATGTATCCACCCTTTGCAATTGCCTGAATTTGCTCAGGGCTTCGAGCCTGGTGTGGCAAACCCTGTCGTGAAAATACCAGGCAACTCGGGCCTTCGCGGTGTTCGATAGCGGCTTTCCAGCTCACCGCCGATTCGACTGTGTCGCAGGGACGCCAGACCTGCATATTGGGAATCATTCGCAAAGTCGGGATCTGTTCCACCGCCTGATGTGTAGGCCCGTCTTCACCGAGCCCGATTGAGTCATGCGTATAAACAAAAATACTTTGAATTTTCATCAACGCCGCCATGCGCAGCGCATTACGGGCATATTCTGAAAATACCAGGAAAGTTGCTCCAAAAGGTATAAACCCTCCATGTAAAATAATACCGTTTAGCATCGCCGACATACCAAATTCGCGAACACCGTAATGGATATAGTTACTTTCAGGTGATTCCGCCCGCATCGGCCTGAAGCCGGACCACTCGGTTAAATTGGAGCAACCAAGATCGGCAGAACCACCAAACAATTCAGGCAATAAAGCTGAATAGGCCTCGATCGATGCCAGTGAAGCCTGGCGTGTTGCCTTGTTTTCGGCGGCAGTATCCAGTTCGGCAATAAAGGCTTGCGATGCTTCCGCCCAGTTATCGGGAAACTGTTTACTCATGCGACGCTCAAACTCCGCTGCCAGTTCCGGATATTCCTGTTTATAGGCATCAAACCTGGCATTCCAGGCATCTTCTTTAGTTTGTCCTGCCAGTCCATGATCCCATGCCTGGTAAATCTCTTCGGGTATTACGAAAGGCTCATACTGCCAGTCAAGTTCAGCCCTGGTGAGCGCTATCTCCTCTGCACCCAGTGGAGCACCGTGGCAACTGTGGCTTCCGGCCTTGTTCGGTGAACCGAAACCGATGATAGTTTTGCAGCAAATCAATGACGGCCTGGCAGTAATCGCGCGGGCTGCTTCGATAGCTATCTTGATCGCATCGGCGTCATGGCCATCGACCTCGATGACATGCCAGTTATAGGCCTCGAAGCGTTTGGCGGTATCATCTTCGAACCAGTCCTTGACCTTGCCGTCAATTGAGATGCCATTATCGTCCCAAAATCCGATTAGTTTGCCGAGGCCTAGAGTGCCCGCGAGCGAACATGCCTCGTGGGATATACCTTCCATCATGCAGCCATCGCCCATGAATACATAGGTATAATGGTCGACTATTGAATGCTTATCCTGGTTAAACTGGGCAGCCAGCGCGCGTTCGGCGATGGCCATGCCAACCGCGTTGGCAACACCCTGACCTAATGGCCCGGTCGTGGTTTCGATGCCCGGGGCATAACCATGCTCGGGATGCCCGGGTGTTTTGGAATGCAATTGGCGAAAGTTTTTAAGATCATCGATCGAGATTTCATATCCCGTCAGGTGTAATACAGAATACGGCAACATCGAACCGTGTCCGTTGGACATGACGAAGCGGTCCCGGTCGACCCATTCCGGATTGTCGGGGTTGTGGTGCATGAACTCGCGATACAACACTTCGGCTATATCTGCCATGCCCATCGGCGCACCAGGGTGACCTGAATTAGCTTTCTGAACAGCATCCATACTTAACGCTCGTATTGCATTAGCAAGCGTTCTATGTGATGGCATATCTAAACTCCCGGGAACCTGGTTATCGTTACTACCCTCACCAACGGCGGGTATAGAGGAAATTCACCCCTACCTGAACGGCCAAACAGCTTAATTGAATAGCGCCAGTTCCGATAAGGCGCGATATTCTCTCGCAAATGTAAATCTACGGCAACTCTAAAAAAATAATAGCATTATTAAATTGAGGCCAAAGGAACTAAAACCACGGCATTTAATTTCCATATTCGCTTCAAAAATCCCCCAGTCTCTTGCCTTTTTTCCCGCAATCTACATAATGCGCTTCTTTACACCTAATGGGCCCAGCCATGTCTAAATCTTTTATCTTTACTTCAGAATCCGTATCAGAAGGACATCCAGACAAAGTTTCAGATCAAATCTCCGATGCGATTCTGGATGCTTTACTGGAACAGGATAAAACATCACGTGTCGCCTGCGAAACCCTGGTTAAAACCGGCATGGTACTGCTTGCGGGTGAAATTACCACGTCGGCCTGGGTCGATATGGAGGTCCTGGTACGCAAGACCGTCAAGTCGATAGGTTACGACAATCCGGAATGCGGATTTGATGGCAATACCTGTGCGGTTCTATCCGGCCTGGGTAAGCAATCTGTTGATATTGCAATGGGTGTAGATGAATCTGTCGACCATGAACAGGGAGCTGGAGACCAGGGACTTATGTTTGGCTACGCCAGCAATGAAACCGACGTCTTAATGCCAGCACCGATTACCTACGCACATCGTCTGGTTAAACGTCAGTCTGAAGTCAGGAAATCCGGCGAATTAACCTGGTTACAACCCGACGCCAAGAGCCAGATTACGTTTCGCTACGAGGATCACAAGCCCGTAGGCATTGAGGCTGTCGTCCTCTCAACGCAGCATAAGGAAGATATCAGTCTCGATGTACTGCGCGAAGCAGTCATCGAAACCATCTTGAAGCCAGTGCTACCCGATGACTGGTTCTCACAGTGTAAAAGTGAGAATATCCACGTCAATCCAACTGGCCGATTTGTTATCGGCGGACCAGTAGGTGACGCTGGATTGACCGGGCGCAAGATTATTGTCGATACCTACGGCGGCATGGCAAGACACGGTGGAGGTGCATTTTCTGGCAAGGATCCTTCCAAGGTTGACCGCTCGGCTGCTTACGCCGCTCGCTATGTAGCCAAGAATCTCGTCGCGGCTGGCATTGCAGATCGCTGCGAAATCCAGGTATCTTACGCAATAGGCGTAGCCGAACCGACTTCTATCAGTGTGGAAACCTTTGGCACGGGCCGCATCGAAGACGACCGCATTATTACCCTGATCCGTGAACATTTCGATCTGCGACCCAAGGGCCTGATTACAATGCTCGATCTGCTGCGGCCGATTTACCAGCAAACCGCGGCGTATGGACATCTGGGTCGAGAAGATATCGACCTGAGTTGGGAAAAAACAGACAAGGCCGAAATACTGAAATCCGATGCTGGATTGTAATCCTGCAAAAAATCAAAAATTGACAAGTAACCGCCAGATTTTATAAACTGGCTGGCTATCAAACTGCCTGCTATCGCAGGCACTATGGTCCGAGGGGCGCTGCGACAGATTCTCTGCCAGGCTCGGAACATAGTCGTTACCAACGGCGCTCATAAATACATCAGGAAAAGGTATATTTATGAACGCTAGAGTAGAAAACGATCAGTCACAGGATTATGCAATTGCCGATATCTCCCTCGCTGCCTGGGGCCGTAAGGAAATCGCCATTGCCGAAACCGAAATGCCGGGACTGGTGTCCTTGCGTGGCAAGTATGGCAAAGAGCAACCACTAAAGGGTGCGCGTATCGCGGGCTCCCTGCATATGACCATCCAGACCGCCGTATTAATCGAAACCCTGGTTGCATTGGGTGCCGAGGTACGTTGGGTATCCTGCAACATATTCTCTACCCAGGATCATGCCGCTGCTGCGATTGCCAGCTCCGGTGTGCCCGTGTTTGCCTTCAAAGGTGAATCGCTCGAGGACTACTGGCAGTTTACCCACCGTATGATGGACTGGCATGGCGGTGGTACACCAAACATGATACTCGACGATGGTGGCGATGCGACCATGCTGATCGTCCTTGGTAACAAGGCTGAACAGGATATTTCGGTACTGGACAATCCAGGCAGTGAAGAAGAAATCATCATGTATGCCTCGATCAAGGCAAAACTTGCCGAATCCCCGAACTGGTACTCAAATATTTTAAAGAATATCCGTGGCGTTACCGAAGAAACCACCACCGGTGTTCATCGGCTTTACCAGATGCAGGCCCGCGGTGAAATGCCATTCCCAGCCTTTAATGTCAACGATTCTGTCACCAAGTCAAAATTTGACAATCTCTATGGTTGCCGCGAGTCGCTGGTCGACGGTATTAAGAGGGCTACCGATGTCATGATCGCAGGCAAGATTGCGCTGGTGCTCGGCTATGGCGATGTCGGTAAAGGCTGCGCCCAGTCGTTAAAAGGTCTTGGCGCCACGGTCTGGGTAACCGAGATTGATCCAATTTGTGCACTGCAGGCCGCGATGGAAGGGTTCCGCGTGGTTAGAATGGATGATGCCTGCAAAGAGGCGGATATATTTGTTACCACCACTGGTAACTTTAACGTCATCCGTCATGATCATATGAAGCAAATGAAAAACCAATCTATTGTTTGTAATATCGGACATTTTGATAATGAAATCGAAGTCGCCGAAATGAAACAATACGAGTGGGAAAATATCAAACCACAGGTCGATCACATTATTTTCCCCGATGGAAAACGTATTATCTTACTCGCGGAAGGTCGCCTGGTGAATCTAGGTTGTGGCACCGGTCACCCGAGCTTCGTCATGTCTAACTCCTTCACCAACCAGACCCTCGCGCAAATGGAAATATTCTGCAATCCGGACAAGTACGGCAAGGAGGTCTACACCCTGCCCAAACACCTGGACGAAGAAGTAGCCCGCCTGCATCTGGATAAGGTCGGTGCTAAACTGACCCGGCTTAGTGATGAACAGGCCAGTTATATTGGCGTCGATGTGGATGGTCCTTACAAGCCGGAACATTATCGATACTAGGTAATTAGCCCTCGCCTCTCGCCATGCGGTTGTCACGCATTTATGTTGCGCAACCGCTGCGAGACGGCGCTCGAATAACGCTAGGCCAGGACAGTAGTCACTACCTGCGTAACGTATTGCGACTGAAACCCGGTGTTTTGGTGGCGCTGTTCAATGGCGATGATTGTTACGATTACGAGTCACTACTATCATACCAGGGCAAACAGGCGATCGCCGAAATCCAGCAACGAACTGCTGGAACTACCGAGGCCGCATTGTCAACAGAGATTATCCAGGGTCTGAGCCGATCAGATCATATGGACTGGATGATACAGAAAACGACTGAACTGGGAGTAAAAGGAATATCGGTTTTTAACGCCGAGCATAGCCAGATTCCCCTAAAACAGAAACAACGGGACAAAAGGCTGGCACATTGGCAGGCAGTCGCTATCAAGGCCTGCGAGCAATCTGGACGCTATCGCCCACCTCAAATCGTCTTCCACCAATCCCTGGCCGAAGTTCTCGAAGATTCGATTGTTCGTGATGCCAGGATTCTGCTCGACTTTGAAGGTCGTCGCCTGCAGGACATCCCGGTCAACGCTGACGCGGCTCAGCACATATCAATACTACCGGGTCCTGAGGGCGGTTTGTCAAAAGCGGAAATTAAACTGGCACGGGCATCGGGTTTTATCCCGACACGACTAGGCCCTCGGGTCCTGCGCACCGAAACCGCAGCGGTCACGGCACTCGCAATCGTTCAGTCAACCTGGGGTGATATTTAACCCGTTTGTGGGCTTACTACTCAACTGATCCAGCTGATCCAGTGAATATTCTAATTTTAAATCAGCGACAATTTTATCCAGGTTGGGAAGAAATCGAGAAAGATGGTCCTCATCAACCCTGGATAGTAGATATTGGCTTAAACCATCATCGCTGCCTGACTCCATATTCTCGACTTCAGCAAGATATGCCCGCGGAATATCCTGTATATGTATACCCAGGTAAGGCAGATCATCATCCTTGCTCGGGTTGTAAAGTATTGCAAAACGACTTCTTGTGCTAACAGGTGCTGTTTCGATCGCACACATTTCTTCCACCCTCACCACGGGCACGTAAACACCGCGCCACAATACAACACCCGGGAACCATGCACTAGAGCCAGCCAGGGGGCTTGGCGAAGAATACCCAACGATCTCGGCCACGGTCGAGTTAGGTATCAACAAATTGATTGAAGACAGCGGAAGTAACATGCAGCGAACCGCCATGGGATTGTCAATCATCGTCCTGGTACTCCTTCACCAATGGAGGGTGTCGATGCTTCATCCCGCAATCGCACCCTGAATATTAGCGATTAGCTCCTCTTCCTGATAGGGCTTGCCCATGTAATTGTTAACACCAATTTCTAATGCCCGGTCTCGATGTTTTTCACCTGTGCGCGAGGTAATCATGATAATCGGAATATTCGAGTAAGAAGATTCGTTTTGCATGTGAGTAGCCAGCTCGAAGCCATCCATGCGTGGCATTTCTATATCAAGCAACATGACATCGGGATGCACGTCTTCCAGTTGCGCGAGGGCGTCCACACCGTCTTTGGCAGTCACGACTTTGTACTTATGCCGTTCCAGTAACTTACTGGCGACCCGGCGCATGGTTATCGAGTCGTCGACAACCATTACAATTTTTCGCGATTGGCCACCGGCAACTATATCCTCAATATCACTCTTATAGGTTATTTTGACCAGACTACTGCTGCCGTGGCGAACCACGGAATTGATATCGAGAATGAATACCACGCTGCCATCGGCCAGTATACTGGCACCCGCAAGTCCCTTAACCTGGCTCAGCTGTTTGCCCAGGGACTTAACCACTATTTCTCGATTACCCAGCACTTCATCGACATGCAAGGCGATACGCAAATCACCAGATCGGCTCAGGATCACGGGTTGCTTGAGCTTGTCGTCTTGTGCATTAAAATGGGAACTGGCGCCAATCAGCCTGGCTAAATTATGAAGCGCGAATTGTTGACCAGCATATTCGATTTCAGGCTCATCTTGCTGGTAATACTCGACCAGCTTATGAGTTTCTATGCGGGTAATACCCTCGATATTTATTAGCGGAATCGCGTAGGATTCTTCACCAATTTTAACCAGGATTGCCTGATTTATAGATAGCGTGAATGGAAGCCTGGCGATAAAAGTAGAGCCCTGGGGCCCGGTTTCAATTTGTAGTGATCCGCCAAGCTGTTTGATTTCGATATCGACCACGTCCATTCCGACACCGCGACCGGACAATTGCGTCACATGCTCGGCAGTACTGAACCCCGGTTCAAGGATAAACTGCACCAGATCAATGTCGGGAACAGCATGATTCTCATCTATCAAGCCGAGCTGAAGTGCTCGGCCACGAACTTTATCGAGATTAATACCAGCGCCATCATCACTTACCTTAACCACAACATCCGATCCGTCGCGGCTAATATCGATTGAAATCACACCGATCTCGGGCTTTCCTTTGTTTAGCCGATCTACGGCATTTTCAATTCCATGCGCTACGGCATTGCGGATTAAATGCTCCAGTGGGGCAACCATGCGGTCGAGCACCTTGTTGTCTACCTCGTTTTCTTCACCGCTAATTACCAGCTCTGCCTTCTTGCCTAACTCCTGGCTGCTTTGCCGCACCAGACGCCGAAGTCTTGACAGGAGACCCGAGAATTTGACCATGCGGCTCTTAATCAGCCCGTCTTGTAAATCGGTGTTAACACGTGACTGTTGTAACAGCAGGGTCTCAGAATCCTTAACCCGTTCACCCAAAAGCCCCTGCAGGCTCGACAGATCGTTGACACTTTCGCTAAGAGATCGCGAGAGCTCCTGTATCATCGTATAGCGATCAAGCTCGAGTGGATCAAAATCCCCTGACAATTTTTCATCAACACGGTGACCGAAATGAATCTGGGCGTCGGTTTCAGCTTCGAGACTTCGAAGCTGGTTTTTTAATCTCGCAATAGTCTGGTCGAGCTCACCAAGATAAGAGCCCAGGCCCGATACCTCCTGTTCCATACGCGCACGATAAATACTGACTTCACCGGCAGAATTGACGAGGTTGTCGAGCAAATCAGATCGCACCTTGATGACTTCCTGAGCCTGCCTGTCTAAATCCTGGCCTGCATAATCGACAAAATTTTCACTGACGATATTGATATCTTCTCTATCCAGATCACTATCATCACTCACTACTGCTTCGGGTCGATTCGCATTATCGGCCAGGTGTATTTTTCTCAGTAATTTAACCTGATCTGCTGACTTGCTCAGTGGACGCATTTCCTGCGCCTCGATCACCTGCCTATACAATAAATCAAAACTGTCTTTCAATAACTCGATCAAATCTTCATTTTTTTCGATCCGGTTATCGATTATCTCGATGAACATGGATTCCAGTTCATGGCTAAGATCTCCTATTTCCCTTAACTCGGCCATTTTCGCACCACCCTTCAGGGTATGCAGGTAGCGTTGCAATTCCATTACCGCGGTATAATCAAGTAAACCGCTCTTATCGGCTTCCTGCCCTGCCCAGTCGTGCAGGGTATGATCAATCATTTCAAGCAATTCTTTCGCCTCATCGACGAATATGGACAGCAGCTCGCTATCTGGTTCTGCGTTACTGCGATCGTTCATCATATTCAGGGTATCGACGAACTCGCCCGATGGTTGATCCGCGTCGACTGGAATTTCCACCGTATGTTCTTCCAGATCCTCGGCCAGGGCCTCGAGACTAATTTTCAAATCCATCGGTATTTGCGGAATTTGGCGGGTGTCGATCAGCTCAGCAGTCATCGATTGAAGCGCTTCGTAACCCGTTCGATAGAGGGCCACGATTTCATGATCGAGACCGACAGATTGAGTCAACGCCGATTTGAGCGGTTTTTCAAGCAAGCTCGACAGTTCGCCAATACTACTGATATCGGCCGTACGAGACGCGCCGTGAATTGTGTGCAAAGCACGATAAAAATCTTCGCTCGGAATCAGCTCGCCAATTTTTTCGGAGTACTCAAGGGCGGAATTTATTGTGCTTAGGTGCTGTTCGACCTCTTGTTGGTAAATTGTCAGAAGTTCGGGGGCGAACGACAGGCCGATTACTGCGCCCGATTCTTGATCGCTGGGCACCCTCTTCCCTACCCCTTCTCCAGGTATTCGGGTTTTTGTCGCCTCTACGAAAGGGCCCGGGGGGTCCTCCGCCGTCGAGCCTTCAGCCTCGGATAACAATCCTGGTTTCCTGCTATCCTCGTCGGGAGGAATTGTAGTGGCCGATTGATCCTCATATTTAAGCTGGTCGTCCGCTAAATCCAGCCTTGTTTCTATCAGGTCGTCAGATGCGTCAGACCTGGCCTGTTCGAAATCGACCTGGTCTGATTCGGCCACAACATATCCCTGCCCCGGCTCCGGACTACCATCATCATCCCCGGGTACTTGCAGGGCTGAAAAGGTTTCGGTAATCCTGTCATAAGGCGATTCTGGGTCTGCATCCTGTATTCCAGCACGTTCGTTGAAAACCTGCTTGGGCTTAAATTCGGCGAGTGCCCTGGCCAGACCCCGCAGATAGGGAATATCCACACTGGACGACTCGCCGCCTTTCAGTTCTGTCACGAGTTCGGATAAGCCCACCGCCGCCTGGCCAACTGCATCGATCACTTCATCGCCCGGCAAAATGGTCTTGTCGATCACGCGATTGAGTAACTGCTCGTAATCCCAGGCGAACTCCCCGATTTTGAGTGCGCCGACCAGGCGCCCACTGCCCTTGATCGTGTGAAACGCACGCCTGATATTATTTAGCGCATTCGCATCCTCAGGATGTAATAACCAGTCCTTTTGCAATCGATCAACATTAACCGCTTCTTCTTCGGCTTCCTGCAGGTAGATTTTGAGAATTTCAGGATCACTACCAAGCACTAATACCTCGACCTCCTCATTCACTGGCACTACTTGCAGAGGTCTGCCTGCTGTATGTTCAGCGCCTGCAAATTCTGCCTCCACCCCCGCATCTGCAGCAGCGACACCAGGGCTAGACACATCCAACACATCATACAATACATCCTGGTTCCAACCCGGACCCCCAGCTGACTCTTCTTCATCCTCGATCAGCTCCAGGCCATCTGACACAACCGGGGCAGGAACGTCATCGCTTTCGATGTCTTCCAGATTGATAACTACTGTTTCCTCATGCTCCTCAAAAGATTCACCGGGGGCTTCGGATTCAGACCCTGGCGCATCGCTTATTTCAACTTCGATTAGTGCTTCTGGTACTGCTGCGGTCTGCTTATGCGTGAATAACGGACTGACTTCTGCTGTTTCAGCCACAGCAGCCGTGCCTGATTGTAGCTCCTGAAGCTGCGCATCAGCGAAGCCAAGAATGCTGTTAGCGTCACTTTTCTTTTCACCCAGTGCTTCGAGAAAGTATTCAAGGCTTACGACCACCTGTGACAGGGCGTCGAGTCGGGCGGAATCCATAAACTCAACAACATCATGCCCTTTCAGGTAATCGATCAAACCATCGATTACCGCTACCGCACGAGGGTGGTTAAGCAACACCAACGCACCCCTGGTCTCTTCCATCAGGGCCACGCATAAATCTATGTTCTCACTGCGTGTGGAATCCTTGACAAACTCCAGGATCGCCGTCTTGGTTTTCTGAATATTGTCCAGCGCCGCCGTAACTACTGCAAATAATACGCCCTCCAGTTCGTATTCTTTTGATACATCGCTTTCCAAACTCGCCTGTTCATTATCAACCGGCTGCCGTTTTTGCATGACACTCAGGGCCTGCTCAACCTGGAGCAATTCCGCTGCCATCGACAGCAGTTTTTCTTCGCTACCGGTAAATTCACCATCCAAAATCTTCTTCACTGAAAGAATTTGTGATTCGATTAGCTGGCGTTGCGGCCCAAGTCCAATCATCGCCAGGGTGTCAGAAATAATATGAAGTTCTTTTGGTACATCTTTGAGCAAATCCAGATTGCTCAAATCACCATTGACATAAACCTCGAGGGTGGATTTTACGGTTTCGATGTCAACTTTCATCGCCTCTGCAACAGTCTTTAGCAACGCCTGATTTGGGCCGGCGATATTATCCAGCACCTTGCTGCGATTGGCCTCACTGGGTAAAAATTGCTCGAGCCGATAAGCAGTTTTTATGGCCTGGGTTTTGGGCCCATCACACTCGGGCTGGGCAATATAAAAAAGGAAATTTTTGATCAGGTCGATGGGTTGTCGTTGCAGCAACCCCCCCTCTCCAATAATCAGAATTACTCGAAACAGAGCATCGACCTTAGCTAAAAGACTCTTGATTGAAACGCCCAACTCAAGCTGCTGGCGCGAAACCGATTCGAGCAGTGCACCAATAATCCACCAGATTCTCGCCACCTGCTCGGAAAATGCTCGCTCTTCGAGGGTTTCACAAACCTTTTCCAGGCGTCTCAAATTGTCTTCGATGGATTTTTCCTGGATGATATTGACTAAACCATACTGATAGACGGGACGTAATTTTTTTGCCAGCATCTTCGATGCCTGATTGCTGCGAGCATCAATGCCCTCCGCTTCAGCACTATTCGAATGCATTGACAGGTCGGGCAGGAAAAGTAGTTTTTCGGAGAAAAGATCCTGATTTCTTACCGCTCGAATATCATTTAACAGCGGTAATATGGCAATTGGAATATCACGGTTACCGGATTGTATATGTTCCAGATAATCGGGTAGCTGCAACACCGCGCGTAACAGTACCTCCAGGGATTGATCACCCTTATCCTTCTTATGATCACTAATAAATTCGCATAAGGACAGCATTTCCTCGGCCAACATGGCTGCGCCATAATGCTCAACCATCACCAATACTCCGCGAATTACTCCGAGGCGCTCCTTGATAGAGTCGAGCAGAGACGGATCGTCTTCCTCGATATACAGCTTGATGTCGGCCTTGATCTCAGACAGATTGTCGTCTATGGATTTCTTAACCCATCCCAGCGCACTATGCCTTATCGAGGTTTGTTGATAATTCATTAGTTTGACCTAGGAGTCCCTGTTATCAGCAGAACCGAACTGATCGTCACTTTTAACAATGGCACTAATAGCCTGCTCCAGTTCGGGCAGTTTAAATCCCGCTACCGATTTATGCATCGCCTCAACCAGGCTCGAAAGGTTGCCAATTGAATTTGATAGCTGGCCTGATCCTTCTGAGGTTTTCTGCGTTATTTCCTGAATAACACCCATGGTTCCAGCGATTTTGACACTGGCCGAGGCCTGGGATTTGGTCGAATCAGAAATTTCAAGAATGCGCTGTGCCAGGTTCATCGATACCTGTTCAATCCGATCCAGCGCACTACCTGCTTTTTCGGTAAGCCCGGCACCTTTAACCACATTCGCGGTACTTTGTTCCATAGACATGGTTGCCTCGTTCGTGTCGGCCTGAATCGCTTTCACCAGAGTCTCTATCTGCTTGGTTGCATCACCTGTTCGTTCCGCGAGGCGTTGTACTTCGTCAGCAACTACTGCAAATCCTCGTCCCGCTTCACCCGCCATCGAAGCCTGAATAGCCGCATTCAATGCGAGTATGTTTGTCTGGTCCGATATTTCCGTGATGAGATTGACGATATCGCCAATTTCCTGTGAACTTTCGCCCAGTCGTTTGATACGTTTAGAGGTTTCCTGAATCTGTTCCCGGATTGCTTCCATACTAGCGATGTTCTGGCGCACGGTTTCACCTCCGCTATGCGCAATACCTACCGATTTGCGCGCTACCTCGGCCGAATCAACCGCCTTTGCAGATATACTCGTCATAGACTCGGATATATTGGTAATAGCCGAATTGGCACTGGAAATTTCTTTAGCCTGGGCAGTGCTCGCAACTTCAAGCTCACCGGTGGTTGTTTGTGTTACCTGGACTGCGCTCCCCACCTGTGCGGCGGTTTCGTTAATAGTTTCAACCAGGTCGCGGAGCGCATCGATAGAATAGTTAACCGAATCGGCAATCGCGCCGGTAATGTCCTCGGTCACGGTAGTATGGGTTGAAAGATCACCGTCCGCGAGATTGGTCATTTCGTCTAACAATCTCAAAATAGCGCGTTGATTTTTTTCATTTTGTTCTTCCGATTCATACAGTCTGCCCTGGGATTCCCGTGTAACCATTACGGTAAGCATCGCCAGGAAAACCAGTGACAAGGCACCAAAGCCATACCCGGCAAATGACAAAATCTGCAACCTGGAATCCTTCGCAGCAATTGCTATTGCAAGATCATCCGATGCTGCCAACATACCTGGGCTTAAAGACTGAATATTGAGGACCGCCTCGTGAACCTTGAACAACTGGGGAGAATTATCGAGAATGGCGATGACATTATTTTTCACCACCGAGAATAAATCGGCAAATCGAACCAGTTTGGCTACCGCGGCCTGGTCTACAAATCGGTTAATGGCGTGCGCAGAGTCTCCCTGCAGCATTGCGATAAGCTGCCTCTCAATTTTTTCTGCCTCGGTGGAAAACTGTTCGGCCGCCGCTACTACAGATTCACCCTCAGTCAGTAGCTGCTGCATACTGTGTTCAAGCCCTTGAATCAGAATCAGCTGTCGAACCGCAATTTCTACCTGTTCGCCAGGGGCCTTGCTATTTACCAGGTCTTCGATGATTCCATCAAATAGACTCACCAATTGCGGTAAAGACTCATTGATCAAAGTGGCGTATTCGTTCACGGTTCGGATTGGAACCTCTGCCCCTACCACGGTATTAATACTATTGTCATACCCCTGCCACAGACTCTGAAGCTGAGAAAATTCGTTGTAAAAATCTATCGACAATGGTGGTAAATTTTGGGCGCTATTACCGTCCTCCAGGCTGCGTAGGGAGTTTATATAGCGATTTCTATTGTTCGCCAGGCGTGCAAATGCCTCCGTGTTTCCAGCCACGGCATCGAGCGCATTGTTCGCAATTTGTTGTGAAACAACCTGTAGCTCGAGAACAATCGAATTATAGGTTTTAGTTTGCCTTGAACGCACGGTTTCGAGACTCAACAGGGCAGCCATAACCAGGATTGACAGCAGTAGTAAGCCACCCATCAAAATGACTTTCTTCCTGGTGGATTTACCCGTGGTACCTGGGCTAGCAGGCGAATTGATGCTACCACCGGGAAGTAATGCTTTTAATTTCTGTATCAGTGCCATCGGCCTCTCACTGACCCCATTTTTTTCTCATCGAGGCATTCATACCACTCTAATAAACTGCTCTGTGTTCACCAGTTTATCGATACTAAACACATTCCATCGCTGTATTCGATCGACAAAAGTTCCACTT
>JBGUEB010000063.1:0-15170 GCA_041821565.1 Gammaproteobacteria bacterium
CGAGCGCGTGTTCGTTTCGAGTTTAGAGAAAAACGCCTGCTGTTGAACAAACAACGTGAAGAAGATCGCCGCCGCCTGAAGCGAGAAGCATTGAAGAAAAGAATTCCGCAAACGCAAAATGGCGATACTGTAATTGACCCGGTACAGGCTGCACTCGCACGCGTGAAGGCAAAAAAGCAGACACAACAGGACGCCAGCCAGCCCAAAAATACGACCAATCTAAGCACTGCCCAACAACAGCAAATTGAAGCGGCAGACGCAAGGCGCCGTGCCGCACGCGAGCAGCGAGCATGACCTCGGTACTGGTTTCTTCACCCTTCATCAGTCCTGGCAGTTCGCTCAGGCGCCTGATGGTCAACGTCAACATTGGTCTGATCCCCGGCACCCTGGCTTATGCCTGGTTTTTTGGTGTCGGAGTCATCATCAACATCCTTCTCGCCATCGTTTTCGCCCTCGCCTATGAGGCCGCAATCCTGTGGTTACGCAAAAAACCGGTGATGCCACATTTGACCGACTACAGCGCGGTTGTCGCTGCCTGGTTATTTGCCCTGTGCCTGCCGATGCACTCGCCCTGGTGGCTGGTTGCGGTAGGAATTGGTTTTACCATGATCGCCGGCAAGCATTTATACGGCGGCCTGGGGTTCAACCCTTTCAATCCGGCGATGGTCGGTTATGTGGTATTGCTGATTTCGTTTCCGCTGGAAATGACTACCTGGTATTTGCCTGTTGCAATTAGCGGGGAATCGATCGGTCTGGTCGACTCGATTGCCTATGCGCTCGGACTCGCCGATATCCAACAATGGGACGCACTTAGCTCGGCAACACCGCTCGATCAATTCAAGACCCTGTCAGGTCAAAATGTAAGCGCTAGCGACATCCGGCTATCGCCGGTTTTCGGCAACTTTGTAGCAGTCGGCTGGGAGTGGATTGCGGGTTGCTGGTTCATCGGCGGGCTCTGGCTATTGTATAGCCGCACCATTAAATGGCAGATTCCGGTGGCAGTGCTTGGCAGTTTTGGCATCTGTGCTCTGGCATTTTACCTCTACGACCCGGAAAGAATTGCCTCACCGTTATTTCACCTGTTTTCCGGCGCCATCATGCTCGGTGCATTTTTTATCGCCACCGACCCGGTCACTGCAGCTACAACTGACAAAGGCCGTATCGTCTATGGTATTTTGATTGGCCTGCTGGTGTATGTAATCCGGACCTGGGGTGGTTATCCAGACGGTATCGCCTTCGCGGTACTTCTCGCAAACATGTGCGTCCCGCTGATCGACTATTACACCCAGCCAAGAGTCTACGGGGTCGATACTAACCCGCACGACGATGAGTAGCCGCCAAATCCTGCTCTCCGGGTTGTTTCTGTGGTTGTTTGCGGTCGCTGGAACCACTTTTGTCGCGGTCACCGAAAACCTGGCTCGGGAACCGATCGTAGAAAACGAACGCCGCGTACTATTGCGTAATCTACACGCCTTGTTACCAGCGCATGAACTCGATAACGATATCGTCACCGACACGCTTCGCATTCCAGCATCTGAACTACTGGGTACCGATGAACCGAGCCTGGTCTACCGTGCTCGGTATCAGAGCGTTCCGGTTGCAGCAATATTTAACAGCATTGCGCCCAACGGCTACAGCGGCAAAATTCACCTGTTAGTAGGCGTCTACTCCGACGGCAGCATCGCCGGCGTACGCGCGCTAAAGCATAGCGAAACCCCAGGTCTCGGGGACGCCATAGAAATTAGGAAATCAGACTGGATACTCGATTTTGATGGTAAATCATTTGGCAAGCCACTTCGTGCGCTGTGGCTTGTGAAACGCGATAAGGGTGTATACGACCAGTTTACGGGCGCTACAATAACACCGCGTGCAGTGGTAGAGGCCGTGAAAAATACGCTGTTATACTACGAACAAAATGCCGGCGAAGTTTTTCAATAACTAATGAACAATAAACAGGAAATAACCCGCACCGGTCTCTGGACCAATAATGTGGCACTGGTGCAATTGCTCGGCTTGTGCCCCTTGCTCGCGGTCACCAGTACTGTAGTGAATGGTATTGGCCTGGGCATCGCAACCCTGATCACCCTGGTACTATCAAATACGCTGGTTTCACTGATTCGCGGTTTCATTCGCAGTGAGGTGCGGCTACCGGTTTTTGTTTTGATTATTGCCTGTATTGTCACCATTATCGAACTAACCATGAAAGCACTGTTTTACGATCTATACCTGGTGCTTGGTATATTCATACCGCTGATCGTGACCAATTGCGCAATCATCGGTCGCGCCGAAGGATTTGCATCCAGGAATCCGGTTGGCGTATCCGCACTCGATGGCCTGATGATGGGTTCTGGATTTTTAGTCGTACTCGCCCTGCTCGGTGGTATGCGTGAAATCATTGGCTTTGGAACCCTGTTTTCACAGGCCGACCTGATGTTCGGTGAAAAAGCCAAAGTACTGACGCTGGTTTTTAACGAAAACTATGGCGGCTTCCTGCTGGCAATATTGCCACCGGGTGCTTTTTTTGGGCTCGCCCTATTGATAGTCGCTAAAAATATCATCGGTTCTCGATTAAAACAGCAATCGACTGCAGTCGAAGCCCTGCCCGAATCCACATGAACAAGCTAAAACGTCTCGAGATCTTTCGTCGCTTTGCATCGCACAACGATAAACCTACAACCGAACTTGATTACGGCACGAACTTCGAACTGTTGATATCGGTATTACTATCGGCCCAGGCCACCGACGTTAGTGTCAACAAGGCGACCGCCAGACTTTATGTCGTGGCAAACACTCCGGAGCAAATGCTTGCGCTGGGCGAACACGGCTTGAAGAAATATATCAAAACTATCGGATTGTTTAACTCAAAAGCTAAAAACACCATCGCCACCTGCCGCATATTAATCGATAAGCACGATTCACAGGTACCGGATGACCGGGCCGCGCTCGAAGCCTTACCCGGTGTCGGTAGAAAAACTGCCAACGTGATCTTAAATACTGCCTTTGGGCATCCAACCATCGCGGTCGATACGCACATTTTTCGTGTCTCGAACAGAACCGGCATTGCTCCCGGTAAGGATGTTTTAGTGGTAGAAAAGAAATTACTTAAATTTGTTCCCGATGAATTCAAAATCGATGCGCATCACTGGTTGATCCTGCATGGACGTTACACCTGCATCGCGCGTAAGCCACGTTGCGGCAGTTGTATCATCGAAGACCTTTGTGAATACAAGCATAAGACCGGGGATTAAATGTTCCAGTCACGTGATGAAGTTCGCCAGGTTTATCTCCAGGTCTGGCAAAAAATGCAGGATCAGTCATTGCTCGAGCCCATGGAAGCAATCATTGCCGACGTTATCCAGCTACATCCCGAGTATCATCAATGGCTGCTAGCCGGCGAATCGACCACTGGAAAGGATTTTTCGCCCGATGATGGTCAAACCAACCCGTTTTTACACATGGGAATGCATATTACATTACGCGAACAGTCTGCTATCGATAGACCCGCCGGCATTCAGGGCATCTACCAGAAACTGGTTCAACAAAAGGGTATCCACGATGCGGAACACGCGATGATCGAGTGTCTGGGAGAGGTATTATGGACCGCGCAACGTATGAATGCGATGCCCGATGAGGACGCCTATCTGACCTGCCTGCGAAAGCTATGAGCGCAAACACGATAAATATTAAAAGCTCTGCAAAACTGTATCGCATGCTGGTCGTGGCTTCGATTGGCCTCGTGGTGGGCACTATCAGTTCTTTCGCAACCATAGGGTTCATCGAAATTGTGCATTGGCTCAATCAGATTCTTTTTATCACGGCAGAAAGCAGATCTGGCCTGCAGTCCAGCACCCTGACGATTGCCACCATCCTGATTCCAACCATCGGCGGTTTAGTCGTTGGCTTAATACTGCGCTATGGCGTCGCGGGCGGTAACCCTCTCGGACCGCCCGACAGCATCAATGCAGTACAACTGCGCGATAAATTGCCAGATCCAAAGTCAGGTTTCTTCTCAACCCTGGCAGCTATCCTGTCACTGGGTTGTGGCGCTCCGGTGGGCCAATATGGCCCGCTGGTATACATGGGAACCATGGTCGGTCAAATGGCAAATCGACTGCAGCTTGGAGTACGCGATATCAGAAGCACCGCGATCGCCTGCGGCGTGGCCGCGGCTATAGCGACCGGGTTTAGCGCGCCCATCGCCGGGTTGATTTTCACCCACGAGGTAATCCTGCGTCACTATTCGCTGAGAATATTCACTGCCGTAACCGTGGCATCGGCCTGTGGCTTTATAGTCGCGAATGTAGTATTTGAATACCCTCCTCTTTTTCTTTTCGAATTCGCACACGAGTATCACGCATCTGAATTTTTCCTGTTCATTCTCGAGGGTCTTGCCTGCGGATTACTCGCAATAATTTTCATGAAACTGTTGAAAACCGTGCGCGACTTCGCCGCGAAACTCACGATTCCAGCTCCCTGCAAACCCATGATCGCAGGTTTCATACTCGGCCTTGTCGCCTTGCAGATACCCGAAGTGCTGGGTGCAGGTATAGATTTACTTCACCTCGCGAGTATCCCAGGTATTTTCAGCGCAGAGGAACTGGCAACCATTTTGCTATTTAAGTTTCTGGTGACCGTGCTCTGTATCGGATTTGGATTTGCCGGTGGTGTCATTTTCCCTGCACTGCTAATCGGTATGTTGTTTGGATCGCTATTTGCCGTGCTGGTGCCCGAGTTAATGCTCGACAATTATTCTGATCTTTCCATTTATGCCATATGCGGCATGGTAGCACTCGCGAGCCCGGTTATCGGCGCGCCGATGACTGCGATGATGATCATCTTTGAACTAACCAGAAGCTATGAAATCACGATCGCCGCTATGGTGACCGTGGCTTTCTCGAATCTCACTGCCTATCACTGGTATGGTCGCTCTCTGTTCGATAAACAGCTCGCTGAACGCGGCGTCGATTTATCGCTGGGTCGCGATCGCGCCTATTTACAGCATGCGAAGGTGGTAAACTATGCGTCCCAGGTATTACCCTGCTTCGACGGTGGGATCAGCTGTGGCGAGGCGATTGAGAAACTGCAATCTAATCCGATTCAAACCGCAGTAGTGGTTGATATCGACGAAATATACCTTGGACTGCTGCATCAAGACCAGTTAAATGAATATGATTCAAGTACAACTATCTCATCTATAAAGTTTGTTCAAAGCCCTGAATTTGATGAATCCACGAGTCTATGGAGCGCCATGGAAATTATGCGTAATTATATCGGCGAGGCTGTTCCGGTTATTGATTCGCGCACGCGCCGCTATCTCGGCGCCGTGCCAGAGAGCGAAGTGATAGGTACTTTTCTTGACGCAATACATGACTTGCGACGCGAGGAACACGAAGCTTGAACAGGCAATACAACTGATGGAACTGCAAGAATACATAGATGAGGACGTGCGGCTAGCACTGGCGGAAGACATTGGCAGTGGCGATATCAGTGCGATGCTCGTCGACCAGTCCGAGAAGCTCAAAATGAACTTGCTGGTGCGCGAAGACGCCGTATTATGCGGCTGCGCCTGGTTCGATGCAGCTTTCACTCAACGCGATAGTAACATCCGCATCGAATGGACAGCAGGCGATGGCGACCGGGTCAGCGCGAATAGCATTTTATGCCAGATATCGGGTCTGGCGAGGGCTATGCTAAGCGCCGAACGCACCGCGCTTAACTTCCTGCAAACGCTGTCAGGAACAGCGACGACGACTAGCCACTATGCCAGCCGCATCCAGCACACTTCCTGTCGAATCCTCGATACCCGCAAGACCATTCCGCATTTACGGCGAGCACAGAAATATGCGGTAAAATGCGGCGGCGGCATTAATCATCGCATCGGACTTTTTGATGCCTATTTAATCAAGGAAAATCATCTTGCCGCGAGTGGCAGCATCAAAGCCGCTGTCGATCGTGGGCGCGAATTGAATCCCGACCATCTGCTCGAAGTCGAAGTCGAGAATCTGGACCAGTTACAGCAGGCAATAGACGCAAAAGTCGACCGTGTATTACTCGATAATTTCAGTATTCAGCAAATGCAACAGGCAGTAGCCTTAAACAACAACGCCTCTCAACTCGAAGCCTCCGGCAATATTACCGATCAAACCCTGATTGAAATCGCAGAAACTGGCGTCGATTTTATTTCAATCGGTGCCCTCACCAAGCACTTGCAAGCAATCGACTTTTCGCTTCGCTTTGCCTGAAAAGGTCTTTACTTATTCCCTGGATTCTACCCAATTGGAACAAAAAATTACCACCCCGACTGTCCCTACTGACTCTGAGCATGTACTAAAAGGGATTATCGCGCTAGTCCTTGCCACTCTTTTTTTCGCCGCCCAGGACGCGATTACCAAGCACCTGACGCAATCGATATCAGTGGCTCAAATCGTCAGCGTGCGTTTCTTTTTCTTTTCACTGTTTGCACTCGTATTCGCGGCACGTAAAATTGGTATAAGAGCCGCATTTCATTCTTCACGACCGAAATCACAGATTGCACGCGGCCTGTTAATCTGTAGTGAAATAGCACTTTTCGCCTACGCCCTGCGCTACCTGGGGCTTGCTGAAATGCACGCGATTTTTGCCTGTTTCCCACTCATAATTACCGCGCTCTCGGTACCTTTTCTTGGTGAAACGGTCGGCTGGCGCCGCTGGCTCGCCGTGGGCCTTGGATTCATAGGAACACTAATCATCATCCGACCCGATACTGGTGCTTTCAGTCCCTACGCATTGATAACCCTGTTATGTGCTTTTATGTTTGCAAGCTATAACCTGATCACGCGCAAAGTGTCGCGCCATGATCGTTTTGAAACTTCCCTGCTTTATTTCGGTGTGGTTGGATTTATCGCTTCTTTGTTGGTAGTACCTTTTTACTGGCAGACGCCTGATTCTGATCAGGTATTCTGGTTAATCGTAATTAGTATTACCGGAATTTTTGGTCACCTGCTTTTGATCAAAGCCTTGCAACTCGCACCCGCAGTCATATTGCAGCCTTTTAATTATTTCATACTGTTATGGGCAATGATTATCGGCTATTCAGTTTATGGCGAGGTATTGCAAACCTACAAGCTTGTAGGCGCGGCTCTAGTTGTCGGCAGCGGCGTTTATATTGCCAGGCGAGAGTTTATTGTCGCACGGGCCGAACGCAAACGCTTACGTCGGGCGATGTATCCTCCAGAAGTTTGATAAAGTAATCGACTCTGTGGGGATGCCATTGACACTTATAATGACAGTAGGAATCTGACCCGATTTTTCACCGCAAACTGAATTAATTTCCCGCAAAGACCAATTCCCAACTAGTGAAAGTAATTGATTTTTGCTATTATTTCGGGTGAGGCGATAATTTTTTTAATTCCTTTTCTTTTTCATTCAATCGGTTATTTTCAGGAGTCACGAACATTAACGGCAGCACCATACTTATTAATCTAGTGGGTGGTGTCGCTTTACTGTTGTGGGGCTTACGCATGGTGCGGATCGGCATCACCGATGCCTGGGGTAGCGAGGTGCGCACCGCACTGGGTGCAAGTCTTTCGAATCGATTCAAAGCTTTTTTTACCGGTCTCGGTGTTACCGTGTTACTGCAAAGCAGTAGTGCGACCGCATTGTTGACATCTTCATTCAGCGGCCAGGGTATTATCACAACCGGTCCCGCGCTTGCGGTGTTACTGGGTGCAGATGTCGGCACTACCCTGGTAGCACAAATTTTGACTTTTGACCTGTCGGCACTGTCACCCTTCCTGATTGCCATCGGTGTTGCGATGTTCACCTATTCCGACGCCGGTCGTACACGCGATATTGGACGGCTCGCATTAGGTATCGGCATGATGTTACTGTCACTGAAACTGATTCTTGCCGCCTCACTGCCAATGCGCGAATCTGAAGTTATTCAGGAAATTTTTGCATCGCTGGGTAACGACCTGGTGCTGGCGGTAATTGTTGCTGCTATCGTCGCCTGGCTCGCGCATTCGAGCCTTGCGACCGTATTGCTTGTTATCACACTCGCGAGTACCGAAGTACTCGAACCCACGGTAACCTTCGCATTTGTGCTGGGGGCCAATATTGGCGGTGCCATACCACCATTCGTTGCTACACTGGGTGCGATTAGTAGCGCCCGCCGACCACCACTGGGTAATTTGATTTTTCGGGTCTGCGGCGTATTGCTGGTTTTACCCTGGCTAGGCAGCTTAGCCAACTGGGCCACTCAGTTCGATATCAGTAACCCGCGTCTGATTGCCAACTTTCATATGTTCTTCAATATTGCACTGGCAATTGTGTTTCTGCCAATGATTAACCGTATGGCAAGCCTGACGCAGCGACTGCTTCCCGACGATGATGAGGAGTCTGATGAATTTAAACCGATGCATCTCGACAAGTCGGCTTTTGAAACCCCTCTGGTAGCACTTGTTAATGCCGAACGTGAAGTGCTGCGCATGGGCGAGGTGGTCGAGCGTATGTTCAGAAATACTTTTATCGCGCTGAAGAAAAATGATATTGAACTGGCAAAGAAAACGCGCAAGATGGACCAGGTTGCCAACCTGTTTTACGACGAAGTCAAACTTTATCTGACCAAGCTGAGCCGTGAAACCCTCGGTGAAAAGGAAAGCCAACGCTGCACCGAGATAATGACCTTCGCGACTAACCTGGAGCACATTGGCGATATCATTTCGGTAGATATGATAGATAGTATTTTGCGTAAAAAAATCGTCAATCGCGAGAAAATGTCGCTACAGGACCGTGAAGATATCAACAGTTTGTATCAACCAGTGCTACTCAGTTTTAACCTCTCCCTCAGCGTTTTTACTTCGGGTGATATTAGCATGGCACGCCAGCTACTGGCGAAGAAATACCATTTCAGAAAACTGGAAAAAGAGGCCGTGGTAAATCATCTGAACAAGCTTCGCGAAGACGTGACCTACAATTCCCAGCTTAGCGCGCTACAACTCGACGTGCTGCGCGACCTGAAACGGATTAATTCACATCTGACATCGGTCGCCTACCCGATTCTGGATGCTGCCGGTCAATTGCGAAGCCGGTTACGTACCACCGAAACAACCGAGTTTAAGACCTAGCCGCCCGCCAACGTTCAAGGGTGCCGACATCGGTCCATTTACCCTGGTATAACTCGCCACTGAGACTTTTATTATCGGCTGCCTGTCGCAGCAATGGTGCGAGTGCTCGCTTACCCGGCTCCAAATCCTTGAAGAAAGACCTGTGATAGCAGGCTATGCCGGCATAGGTATGGCGTCCCTCGATATCATTGCTCAATAGTCCTTTGTCTATTGCAAAATCACCGCGTGGATGAAAGTCCGGATTTTTCACCAGCACCAGGTGGGCTTCGGATTCGATCTGGATTAACCGCTCAAACGGATAATCGGTAAAAATATCTCCGTTGACGACTATGAACCGGTCACCCAGATAGTCGAGGGCCTGGACAATGCCACCGGCAGTTTCGAGTGCTTCGGGTTCATGGCTATAAACGACCTTAAGCTTAAATTGATTACCGTCACCCACTACCGATTCGATTTCTTCAGCCAGCCAGCTCACATTAATGACCACAGAATCAAAGCCTGCAGTTGCCAGTGCTTCGAGGTGATAGTAAATCATCGGTCGGCCGCCAATTTCGAGCAAGGGCTTCGGGCAGCTATCCGTGTATGGTCGCAAGCGTTCGCCACGGCCGGCAGCCAGAATCATCGCATTCACCCTTCGGTACTCCGTAAAATGCGCTTTTTCTGCGATAGCGGCGTCAGTCTCGTGCTCAAACCATCGTGTATGGTATATACACTCAGGTTCTCCGCGCGATACTTCCTTGCTCTAGCAGAAAAATCACTATTTTTCGAAGCACCGAACATATACCCGGGTATGAGCCGGATCATAGCAATGCCTTTACGCGGGACTTCAAGCCAAGCTCGGAGATCAGGGAGTAAAGCCCTGTCATGTTCTTCTCCTCGGCACTGGCCTGCTCGATATATTCGAGTGTGCGCGGGAGATCTTTTAGATAACCATCCTTATCGTCTCGAATTTTAAGACGCGAAAAAATACCAAGTACTTTCAAATGCCGCTGTATACCCATTAAATTAAACCAGCGCAGGAATTTCGCTGGCTTCACATCTACGAGCTCATTGATCCTGGCAAATTCGTAAAAATCGAGCGCCAGCTGGTCGACCCTGACTGCCGGCCAGGTAATATAGCAATCGCGCAGTAGCGAGACCAGGTCATAGGTTAGCGGACCTTTAACAGCATCCTGAAAGTCCAGTATGCCAGGGTTGCGGTTCTCAATTTTCATCAGGTTACGCGAGTGGTAGTCTCGATGAACAAAGACCTGGGGTTGCTCCAGCGCGTTTTGCACCAGCGTTTGTTTGATCGACAGCCATTGATCTTGCTGGGATGCATTTAGCTCTATGCCAAGCAATTCTGCCAAAAACCAGTCGCGAAATAAGTCCATCTCCTGTAACAATAGCTGTTTATCGTAGGCGGGCAGATCATCACAGTCGATAGTAGTTTGCATTCTTAACAGGGCGGCAAGCGCATCGGCATATAGCGGACCCTCGCTACTCGCATCCAGTACCGTTAGATAATCGGTACTGCCAAAATCGGTCATTAACAAAAATCCCTGGGGCAGATCCTGGTGGATAATTTCCGGAGCACTGAGCCTGGCTTTACGCATCCTCGCAGCGATATCAATAAATCGATCGCAGGGTTCCTTTTCTGGCGGAGCATCCATCAGGATCCAGGAATCGGAACCGCATTCGACGCGGTGATAGGATCGAAAACTGGCATCTTCCGATGCCGCGCTTAGGGTATAATCACTATAACCGAGACTATCCAGCCAGCATCTCATTTGCCTGTTTCTATCGTTCATAATTACCACTATTCAAACAAAACCCCTGCTGGTTACGAACCTTTTACGACACCTCCCACATGGTGGCGCTATTACAGAGGGGTTGCAACATTACATTCGTATCAAGTAGATATTTTACATTGGAAATAAAATGAGCAGTATCGACGATCTGATTGAAGTCATGCGAGCACTACGCGATCCGCAAAGTGGTTGCCCCTGGGATATCAGGCAGACCAGTACTTCTATCGCGCCTTATACCCTCGAAGAAACTCACGAGCTACTGGATGCGATCGAACGAAATGACACGGAAAACCTGAAAGAAGAGCTCGGAGACCTGTTATTTAATATTGTCTTTCATGCTCGAATTGCCGAAGAGCAGGGTCTTTTTAAATTTGACGATATCGTCTATGGTATCGTCAGCAAGATGAAGCGCCGACATCCACATGTATTCGAGGCGGATCGCTCCTCTTCTATTAGCGATGAGGATTTAAGCAAACAGTGGCAGGCACTAAAAAAGCAGGAAAAAGCGGCCCGGGCCCCGGCACCTTTTGGTGCGGACTCGGCAAGCCTGTCAGCGATCAATCGGGCCACCGTTTTACAGGCCGAGGCTGCCGAGTTCGGATTTGACTGGCCGCATATTGGAGACGTTTTTGACAAGCTCGAAGAAGAGGCTGGCGAATTGAAAGCGGCCGTTGAAGCGAATCATGCGGAACAGATTAGTGATGAACTGGGAGACCTGTTATTCGTCGCTATGAATATTGCCCGCCACAAAAAAATAGACGCGGAAATGTCACTGCGCGGTACCAACAGGAAGTTTATCAATCGCTTCCAGTATGTGCTCGAACAAATGAAATCAGCAGACATTGAGATGAACCAGCAACAACTGGAACGCATGGAAGAATTCTGGCAAGAATCTAAATCGATCGTCGGTTAGTGCTCCTTCAATGATATGAGAAAATGACTAAAAGCCGCCTTCAAACCGAACAAAAAATCTTAAATGCGCTTGAGCAGATACTGCTCGAACGGGGTTTCTCGGAAGTTGGGGTCAACTCCATTGCACGCCAGGCCGGTTGCGACAAGGTATTGATTTATAGATACTTCGACGGCCTCGACGGTTTACTGCTGGCATTTGCGGAAACCACTCAATTATGGTGGCAAGTAGATGAAATTATCGGTGAACCGTCCGAGACTATCCCTCAGCAGCCTTTGCATTTATATTTGCAGGAGTTGCTCAAACGGCATGTGACAGCACTGCGGGCACGTCCACTGACGCTGGAAATCATGGCCTGGGAAATGTCGGCACAGAATAATCTCACCGTGGCGTTGGCACGAACGCGGGCGGAGCGCGGGATGGCACTGGTGAAAAATATACGCGCGTCTTATCAGCAACCTACCATCGACATTGGCGGCATACTCGGTGTATTTGGCGCCGCGATCAACTACCTGTTGATACGCACCCGGCATTCAGAACCCCAGCACATGACCGAGGAATGGTGGCGCTTGCAACACACCATCGAACAACTCATGGAGGCCTATGGTTGAGCCGTCCAGGGTTTTACGTTTTGCCGATATTGATCGAACCGAACTCACTTCGCTGTTGACCAGTTTCCAACTCGAAATATGTATTATCGAGACCGGCGATGATATTCCCGGTAGTTACTGGGGCGATGAGGAGGCGGGGCTGATAGGCAATCGTCTCTACCTGCGCTGCGATACTCCGCTGCATTCCATTCTGCACGAAGCTTGCCACTACATTTGCATGGATAAGCACCGGCGTACAAGTTTAGATACTGATGCTGGTAGCGACGACGACGAGGAAAGCGCGGTCTGCTACCTGCAAATTCTGCTTGCAGAGAACCTACCCTCGATGGGCCGGGAGCGAGCGCTCACCGATATGGATGCCTGGGGATACAGCTTCCGCCTGGGTTCCGCGAAAGCCTGGTTTGAGCAGGACGCCGGGGACGCCCAGGCATGGCTTTTGGAAAATAATTTGATCGATATCCACTATCAACCAGTATTTCAATTACGCTAACTGATTTTTAATAACCACTGCCGCAATGAGTCGGCCTGTTCTGACAGGGGACGATTGATGTCCCAGGTAATAAAAAAAGATCCCGGTGCAGGGATCTCCATGTTGCCCAGACGCACTAACCTGCCTTGCTGAATCAGCGACTCGACCATGCTGTGCCAGCCGAGCACGACGCCGTGATTTTCCTGCGCGGCCTGCAACGCAACAACATAATTATTAAAGCGTCGGAATTTAGCATCGCCTAGCTTTAAATTCCATTCGCCAAACCAGCGATCCCAGCCGGTCCAGTCCGGATCGAGACTATCCAGTTGCAACAAAGGCATGGTGATCAGGTCTCCTGGGTTTGAGACCTTGTGGTGCTGGGCGAATTGCACACCACTTACCGGGTATATAACATCATCGAACAACTTCGAGGCGACCTCGCCACTCCATTTGCCGTTACCATAGCGAATGCGTATATCCGAACTCACAAACCCCGGATCGGAGGGGTTGTCAGATATCGAGTGATTCAGGGTGATTTCCGGGTACTCGCTCCAGAACTGTCCCAGTCGTGGCATCAACCAAAGAGAAGCAAATGCAGTGGTCGCTGCGATCGCCACATCTGAGCTCTTTCCCCGATTTTTCAGGCTATCGCAAAGCTCGCCAATGTTACGGAAACTACTACTCAATACCCGATGCAGTTCACGACCGTCCAGGGTCAGCTCGACACCTCGGTGATGGCGGTTGAAAAGTGTTGATTCCAGTTCGTTTTCCAGTAGCTTTATTTGCCGACTGACGGCACCGAGGGTGACCCCTAATTCCCTCGCAGCTTGAGTTAAACTACCATGCCTGGCGCAGGCATCAAATGTGTTTAAGCCAGTCAAACTGGGTAATTTATAGAATCGTCGCGCCATCTTGATTTAAAGTATGTTTACTTCAGGTAAAGTCTTGAGGAACTTTTAGGATATTGCCAAATAAGCCAATAAAAGGCAAATTAATCATCTGCCAAATACATTCCGGTGAGTTTTTAGTGGAGCGCAAAAATGACATATCCCCGACCCCAGTCGAAACAAATCAACCTGTCGGTTGAATCTGTATTACAGCCCATCGAAAAAGCCTCGGGCTTGCCAAACCAGGCCTATACCAGTGCCAGCTTTTTCGAACATGAACGCGACCAGGTATTGGCCAGGAGCTGGGCGGGCCTGTGGTTTGCCAGTGACTTGCCGAAAAAGGGCTATGTCAAGCCTGTCGAATTTATGGGATTACCGCTGGTGATCATGCGCACTAAAAATGATGAAATAAAAGTGTTTCACAACGTTTGTAGCCACCGCGGGATGATTCTGGTCAATAAAGAAGGCCCGGTACAGGGAGCACTGCGCTGTCCTTATCATTCATGGAGCTATAGTCTCGATGGCGAACTGAAGGCTACCCCACACCTGGGCGGCGTTGGACAGCATAAGACCGATGGTTTCAACCACTGTGACCACGGCCTTAAACCGGTACGCTGCGCGGTATGGATGGACATCATCTTTATCAACCTGGCCGGAGATGCCGAAGATTTTACCGAGTACGTCAAACCGCTGACCGACCGCTGGCAATCCTTTCTCGGTAATACCGGGCTGGATCGTGTAAAAGCCGAGGTGGAAGGCGATGGTATGGAGATAGAGGTTCGCTCAAACTGGAAGCTTGCCATAGAAAATTTCTGCGAGAGTTATCATTTACCCTGGATACATCCTGGTCTGAATACCTATTCGCGCCTCGAGGATCATTACCACATCATGATCGGCGAAAATTTTGGGGGCCAGGGCAGCTACGCTTACCGACTCTCAAACGAGGCCGGAGCGGTGGGTTTACCCCGGTTTCCGGAATGGCCCGAGGATAAACTTGAAGAGGCTGAATACGTTGCCTTTTATCCAAACGTATTGCTTGGCATCCAGGCTGACCACACCTTTGCGATGATTATCGAGCCGCTTGCCTGCGACAAATCCCTCGAGCACGTACGCCTGTACTATGTGGGAGAAGAAGCGATTGGCGAACATCATTCGACTAGCCGTAAAGCTAATCTTGAATCCTGGGGTGTCGTATTTACTGAAGACATCGACGCCGTCGAGGGTATGCAGAAAGGTCGCTCATCACCCGGCTACCAGGGTGGGGTGTTTTCCCCGGTGATGGATAATCCGACACATCATTTCCACCAATGGGTAGCACGAAAGCTGCGCATCGCGACCTGACCCGAAATCTCATCTCGACCCTGTCGAATACGTCGGCAACCGGCGCACTGCCGTTGCC
>JBGUEB010000064.1:0-15071 GCA_041821565.1 Gammaproteobacteria bacterium
TTCGGGTAATACCTTTTTTGGCTAAAGCGAGCATTTCGTTCAACTCGGAATCGTCAAATGCCGCCGCCTCGGCGGTACCCTGTACTTCGATAAAACCGCCGTTATTGTTCATTACAATATTCATATCCGTATCGGCGCTACTGTCTTCAGCATAATCCAGGTCGAGTACGGCACGGCCCTCGTAAATGCCGGCTGATACCGCGGCTACCTGGCAAAGAATCGGGTTTTGGCTGAGATCACCCCGGTCTACCAGGGTCTGAATTGCGTCGCTCAGGGCAACCCAGGCCCCTGAAATCGAGGCGGTGCGCGTACCACCGTCAGCCTGGATTACATCGCAATCGATGGTGATAGTTCTTTCGCCAAGTTTCCCGATATCAATCGAAGCGCGCAGAGCGCGGCCGATTAGACGCTGGATTTCCATCGTACGCCCGCCCTGTTTACCGGCGCTGGCCTCGCGTCGCATGCGACTCCCGGTAGATCGCGGCAGCATGCCATATTCGGCGGTTACCCAGCCTTTGCCCTTACCACGTAAAAAACCGGGAACCGAATTCTCGACAGATGCGTTACACAGGACGCGGGTATCCCCGCATTCGATCAAAACTGATCCCTCGGCATGCAAGGTATAGTTTCGCGTGATTTTAATCGGGCGCAGTTCATCGTTTGCTCTGCCACTAGGTCTCATCAATCGGTCTCCAGAAAAAGAATCGCGATTATACTGATCATCGACGCCGGCGTCAGTGCTGGCGTCAAAATAGATGCAGGAGAAATTACTTGCCCGCTCTTCGTACAACATACGGGTTAAATACGTTATTATCTCCGAATATTAACCATCAATACTGGCAGAGACAAATAACGTGCTAAGAAGTATGACCGCATTCGCCCGCGTGCAGGAAACCTGCGATGCCGGCACACTGACCTGGGAGATTCGCTCGGTCAATCATCGTTACCTCGAACCTGGCCTGAAACTGCCGGAAGATTTCAAATCGCTGGAACCGGAGATTCGTAAGCTGTTGTCCCTATACTTGAAAAGGGGAAAAATAGATATTGGTTTGCGTTACAAATTGGACAATGCCAGCCTGGGAGAAATCAGCTTAAATGAAGGTATCGTTCACAGGTTGCGCCAGGTAGAGCAGAACGTTTTGAATATCGTACACGAGGGCAGCAAGCTATCGGTAGCAGATATTCTTGGTTGGCCGGGAGTGATTGCTAACCCCGAGAATGACATGTCGCCATTGATATCGATCGCACTTGAAAGCCTTGAGAAAACTCTGCAGCAGTTGGTTGAGACTCGCGAAACCGAAGGTAGTGCGCTCGCCAAAATGATCGGTTCGCGCTGTACCCAGGTTAGCAAAATTGTGATGCAGCTAAGGGAGCATCGGCCACAGATGCTGGTATCGATGCGGGAAAAATGGGAAACCAATTTAAATGAGAAGCTGAAGCAGTGGAGCGAGGGTGCCGATACAGGCCGTCTCGAACAGGAACTGGTGATACTGGCACAAAAACTCGATGTCGATGAAGAACTGGATCGTATCGATACCCATATTACCGAAGTTACAAAGGTTTTAAAACGCAAGGAAGCAGTGGGCAGGCGGCTCGATTTCCTCATGCAGGAACTCAATCGCGAGGCCAACACGCTGGGATCAAAGTCACAGGATAGTCAGACCACGCAGTGGTCGGTCGATCTTAAGGTGTTGATCGAACAAATGCGGGAGCAGGTACAAAATATAGAATAATGATATTAACCCGTTTAACTCACTTGTCACGCTCGCAACCGGTATGAAAACAAGGCTACCACTTTTCAGCGCGAGCCTGATCCTGGGAATGGCTTTAGTGGCACTGCTGGTGTGGAGCTGGTCTTTGCAACAGGTGATTCAACAGGAAAACCGGACTCGATCCGAAGCCTATAATCAGCTTTGGCAGGCTCAGATTTCACTTTTCCAGCAAAAACAACAGCTTTGGTTGCAATCCCAGTATTACCTGATTAGTACCTTGTTAGGCTCGCGAAATCAGGATCAGCGATTACAGGCTTTCCTGTGGGATTATTACCAACGTAATCCCGATGTACGCTCGGTATCCCTGATCGAATTTGACGATAACGGTCAAACCAGCTATCAGCCGCCAAAAGCGAGCTGCATGCAGTTTGATCAGGGCGGTCCCCAGGACTTTAATAATTTCCTCGTACCCCGGATTACCAGTTGCCGCGTGGAAGACAAGGCCCTGCTCGAAATTGTCGGTCCCATTTTACAGTCAGATCGCAATTCAGCCCTGGTGGTGAGTATGGATTACTTTAGTTTCCTGGTGGAGTTTTCGATTGCCGCGGAAAAAAAATTACAGGTTATAAGCGGGTCGGATAAATTGATCGAGTATACCGAGGTTATGGATTCTACGCATAGCATGGAATCATTAACTATTAGCTTCGAGGATAATGGGCTCACACTGGGCCGGTTATATCTGGCGCGGCAACGGCTGGGTTATTTCGATCTGTGGATCGACCAGGTTCTGCCGGTCCTGATCCTGCTGCTGCTGGCGGGGTTGGTGGTGTATGCACAGTTTTACCGTTTACTGCTTCGACCCCTGCTGTCACTGGCCGATAAAATGCGTGATACTGCTGTTATTCCGTTTAGTGCTGATAATGGTGAATCGAAAACACTCAGCCCCGGGCTTGTGGAGATGCATGAATATTTTCATGCACTGCAGGATATGGCCAAACGTGATCCACTCACTGGGCTCAACAACCGCCTGATATTCGAGGATCGACTGATGCAGGCTATCAGTGAGGGAAAGCGTTCGGGGCGCAAGTACGCATTGATATTGATAGATATTACTAATCTTAATACGATTATCAGCCGGCAGGGACAGTACCTGGGGGATGCTCTGATCAAACAGATAACCGAGAAGTTGCTGGCCGGTTTAAGGGAATCGGACAACGTCTCGCGTATGGACAAGGGAATTTTTGCGGCCTTGCTGGAGGTGCCCGACAGGGATCAACTAGCGAGCCTGGTTGAAAAGGTGTACGAGTCACTGGCTGACCGATTTCTTGTCTATGGCCGCGAGCTGGAAACCATTCCGGCGATGGGGGTCGCGATTTATCCCGAACACGGTAATAATGCAGATCAGTTGTACCGAAACGCCAGCCAGGCCCTGATCGAGGCTGAAAAAAGCGAATGGCCAATCATTTTCTTTCGATCGAACGAGGATACGACGGACTATTCGGGCTTTACCATAATTCAGTCGTTACGCAAGGCAATCGAAGAAGATGAATTAAAACTGGTTTTTCAACCGGTGATTGATTTCAAGGATCATCGCACGGTTTATCTGGAAGCCTTGCTACGTTGGAAGGAGCCGGAAAAACATGATATTTCGATTGAACGGACGATTGAAATTGCCGAGAAGAATCAGCTCATCAAGCCATTAACTAACTGGGCAATTGCGTTTAGCTGCCAATTGCTCAGTGAATTGCAAATCGACCGACTCGTGATCGGTATCAATCTCTCTATGATTGATTTACACGATCAGTATTTGCCCCGGCGCATAGAAGCTTATATGAAACAGTACGATATACGACCCCAACAGCTCGTTTTCGAGATCACCGAGGGCCAAATCATGCAAGAGCCTGAAGAAGTAGTCGATATTCTGGGTCAGCTCGGGAAGATGGGATTGTCGCTATCGATTGACGATTTTGGCACCGGTCAGGCATCGTTGACTTACCTGAAAGAATTGCCGGTCGAAAAGCTAAAAATTGACCAGTCATTTATTCGTGACATGGTCACCAACGCCGAGGACCGTTTAATCGTCAAGGCAACCATCGAACTTGCACATACCCTTGATTTAAAGGTCATTGCCGAGGGCGTGGAAATCGTTGAGGTTTACGATATATTACAAGACATGAATTGTGATTATGTGCAGGGATATTACCTGAGCCGGCCGATTGACGCCGAACAGATACCACAATGGTACAAACTGGTAAGTTGAGTATTTATACCGCAGCCTGATGGTATCTGCGATTTTTACAGTAACTTTCTACTGTTCCGTTAACAGAATCAAATATTGCTAGCAACCGATGAAGTAGCTGGATATGGAGTATTACGATTCACCCGAGACATGAATCGGAAACACCTGACTGAGACACGCCGTGAACCCATCCATGGGGGCTCGGCATCCGCATCCATGCGGATGACGGTCTCAGTCAGATGTTCCCAATCCATGTCTCTAAGAATTAACGGAACAACATTAATCAGTTTGATAAGCTTGTAGCATCACGCCTTTTCTAGCCGTTAAATCATGCTCGTTCGTTCACAGTTTTTGCACCGTGTCACACACGGCCTTACACAAAAACTCGAGGTCACTATCCTCGATAATAAATGCCGGCATCAGGTACACCAGCTTGCCAAATGGACGCACCCACACGCCTGACTCGACAAACTGTTCCGTTATCGACTTCATATCAACCGCCTGATGCAATTCAATGACACCTATTGCGCCCAGTACCCGTACATCCTTAACCTGGTCAAAGTCGATACACGGGGACAAATTCGATTCGAGTATTTTCTCAATACGACCTACCCTGCTCTGCCATTTCGAATTCTCTAACAAGGTTATGCTGGCCAGTGACACGGCACAGGCGAGCGGGTTGGCCATGAACGTAGGCCCGTGCATGAATACGCCGGGATCGCCGGCATCGATAGTCTGGCTTACATCGAGGCTCGCCAATGTGGCAGCAAGACTCATATAACCGCCGGTTAGCGCCTTGCCTATACACATAATGTCGGGGGATATTTGCGCGTGTTCACAGGCAAACATCTTACCGCTGCGCCCAAAACCGGTGGCTATTTCATCGGCGATTAACAGCACCTGGTACTGGTCGCACAATTCCCGGGCCTGGGCCAGGTAATCGGCAGAATAAAACCTCATGCCACCGGCACCCTGAACAATGGGTTCCAGTATCAATGCGGCAATCTGCTGATGTTCGCTACTAATCAACTGCTCCAGGGGCGCAATGTCCTGTTTTTCACAGCGGCTACCAAACCCGCATCCCGGGGTTTCGACAAAATACTGTTTGGTGAGTACATTTGAAAACAGGCCGTGCATGCCATTCACCGGATCGCAGACTGACATGGCTCCGAAGGTATCCCCATGATAGCCACCGCGAATGGTTAAAAAACGCTGCTTTTGCGGTAATTTTCGCGCATACCAATATTGAATAGCCATTTTCATCGCCACTTCGACCGATACCGAACCGGAGTCGGCAAAAAATACAGATACCAGTGGATGCGGCGTGATTTCAACCAGTTTTTGCGCCAGTTCAATCGCAGGCTGATGGGTCAGGCCACCAAACATCACATGCGACATCGACTGCAACTGATCTTCAATCGCCTTGTTCAGGACCGGGTGACTATACCCGTGTACCGTGCACCACCAGGAGGACATGCCATCGATCAACTCGCGACCGTCAGCAAGTTGAATTCGAACCCCGCGTGCAGAAACCACGGGGTAAACAGGGACATCGCTGTGCATGGCGCTATACGGATGCCAGATATGCTGGTGATCAAAGTCCAGCAGTCTGCCAATTTCATTTTGTGACAAATGGTTCATGGGCTAATTCTACCGGGACTTCTCTGATCGTGGATGATATTTGCCGATACCGTCATATTAATTCCTTTTCAACTGTATTGTTGATGATCTATGCAGATTGCATGAGATCTGCCAACAGGCCTGTTCCGACCAATGCGGCCTGCACTTCGATTTGTTCGCAACTGGTTGAGCCACTTTCCAGTCGGAAACCTGCCTGGGCCACAATTTCCCCACAATCATACTCCTGGCTTAACAGGTGCAGGGTTACGCCCAGCCTGGTTTCCTTGCTGTTTAGTTGTTCGAAAACCGGTGAAGCACCTCGATATTCGGGTAAAAGCGACGGATGCAGGTTGAGTGCCGCCTTAGCGGCAACGCCTACTGTTTCAGGTGGCAACAAATAAGGCCAGCAGGCCACGAGCAGGTAATCGGCTTCGAATGGTGCTAATTTTTCAGCCAGGCTGGACTTTAATTTCCTCGGCGCATAGATCACCGGAATCGATAAATGGTCGACCATCTCGATAAATTGATTTGCTACTAGTTCAGCGTCAACCTTCAAAACCGCCGGCTTGCTTATGGTCGCAGGCGGATATTCCGGCACTACCACGGCAACGGGGACTATTCCCCGCTCCAATAGATTGTTGAGCACCGCAATTGAATAATGACTTCCATTTCCAAACAGGATGAATTTTTCCTGTTTCACCCGCCACTAACCCGTTGAATCAGGCTGGGTTTCGATATCGTCACAGGGCTGTCTCGACATCAACTCATTGGCCTCGAGTTCTTCGCAAAATCCGAAATATCGCATATCCCTGATACGCGATGGGTAGAGGATACCATCTAGATGATCACATTCGTGCTGAACCACGCGCGCATGAAAACCCGACGCAATACGATCGATGGGCTTTCCCTCGGGGTCAAACCCGCTGTATCGTATATCGGTGTACCTGGGCACTACCCCACGCATTCCCGGAACACTTAAACAACCTTCCCAGCCCTCTTCCATTTGATCACTCAAAACCTCAATTTTCGGATTGATCAATATGGTTCGCGGCACCGGCGGTGCATCGGCATAACGCGGATTTTCTTCATAACCGAAAATCACCACGCGTACATTGACACCGATCTGCGGTGCGGCAAGCCCGGCTCCATTTTCTTCTATCATGGTATCCCACATATCAGTTAGTAACTGATCGAGTTCCGGCGTAGCAAACTGCTCAACTTCACTGGATCTTTCGAGCAAACTTTTTTCACCTATTCTTAAAACTAATTTAACCGCCATGACCAGGTCTCTGAAAATTGCCCTGACAGGATATAATCAACTTAACTACACATCAATTGAATGTGTCAGACATCGATGTTATAACATTTTGAATGCTATTCATTTGACTCAAACAAACGAGAACTTCGATGACCAGGAAAACCCCTCCAGTTGAACCGGTAAGCGGCACCATCATCCCGCGTTATGCAGGACCTTCCACCTTTTGTCGTTTACCCGAATTACGCGATGTGCCTTATTGCGATGTAGCGATACTGGGCATCCCCTTCGATTCGGGCACCAGTTATCGACCCGGTGCACGCTTCGGACCCCAGGCGATCCGTCAGGCCTCACGCCATTTGCGTACTAACTTTCATCCCGCTTACGACACTGAACCGTTCAAGACAATACAGGTTGCCGACGCCGGCGATGTCGGCTGCAATCCTTTTAATATCGAGGAAGCTATCTCCCAGATTGAAGCAGCGGCAACCGAGTTGTTTGGGCAGGCCGGCGCCATCGTCAGCCTCGGAGGCGATCACACCATTGCGGTGCCACTATTACGCGCCGTCAATAAACAGGTTGGACCAGTGGCCCTGGTCCATTTTGATGCTCACCTTGATACCTGGGATACCTATTTCGGTGCCCCTTATACGCACGGCACACCTTTTCGACGCGCTGCCGAGGAAGGCCTGTTTAACGATGCTGCCTCGATGCATGTCGGCATTCGCGGGCCGCTGTATAGTCGCGATGATCTGATCCAGGACGAAGAACTGGGATTCAAGGTCGTACATTGCGATGAGCTACAGGATCAGGGTATCGACCATGTCGTCAAACGAATTCGCGACCGGGTTGGAGACAATCCTTTATACCTTTCGATCGATATCGATGTGCTGGACCCGGCTCATGCACCGGGAACAGGCACACCCGAAATCGCCGGCATGACCAGTCGCGAAATGGTCAATATCATTCGCGGTTTACAGGGGTTAAACCTGGTTGCAGCCGACATGGTGGAAGTAGCCCCGGCTTACGACCATGCAGAAATTACCTCACTAGCAGCAGCCACCATCGTTTTTGAAATGATAAATTTGATCGCCTTCAAATCAAATTCCTGATCGCGACCGGATATCTTGTCACTTATCTTTTAAGGCACTAATCGCAAACCAGGAAACCGAGGCCAATAACATACCGCCACCGATAAGAGTATTGGTAGATGGGGTTTCCTGAATAACCAGCCATACCCATAAGGGTCCGAGGATGGCTTCCAGTAGAAATACTAACTGAACCTCCGCAGAACTGGTAAAACGCGGTGCGATGGCAATAGCCGTAAAAGCGAAAGGCACCAGCACGAAACCGATGATCGCAATGTAAACAAACTGCGTGCTATTCACTGCCAGCTCTGGTGATTGGAACATGGCATACAAAGCCATCAGAATACTACCCAGGATCACCGAGGGTACCAGGTCGATATCTTTTTTATAACGCACCAGTACCGCACTACAGGCTGTAGTAAAAGCACAGGCCAGGGCAAACAAATCTCCCGATAGACTGCTTTGACCATAACTGCCCAGTCCGATAATAAAGATGCTGACAAATGACAGACCGATCACCAGCCAGGTCGATGGACGCTGACTCTCCCTGAGTATCGGCAACGACAGGATCGCCGCAAAAATAGGCGCCGATGAAAGAATGATCAGGGTATTGGCAACTGAAGTCGATTGAATCGAATTAATAAAGGTAATACTGGTGGTGGCGTAAAGTACGCTGTTGACTAATCCGGCCCAGCCTATAGCCAATACCACGCCCAGGAAACGGCGTCGGTAGTAGAACAACAACAGAATCGTGATTGCAATTGCCGGAAACAGCCCCCGATAAAACATCAGGGTGAAATCCCCGAGTCCAGCCAGTCGAATCAACAAAGCGTCAGGACTGAGAATGAGTACACCCAGCAGGGATACTATAATGCCCTTGCTGTGATCGCTAGCTCGCATAAGAAGATTTGCCCTGATACTAATTCTGCAGGCTAGTATAGAAGGCCTCTATGCCAGGCTCAATTCAAAGTTATCGGCGTATTGGGCATGAAAACAGGTAGAATAGCGGCAAATTTATGGAGCCGATTTAAATGCCATTACCGATACCAGAAAACCGTCAGTTAGCCCACACCAGGGTGGTAACCTGTGTGGGATTCAAACGCGAAGACCAGCTATGGGATATCGAAGGCCGTATCGTCGATACCAAGCCATACGACTTTCCGAATAAAGACCGGGGCGGCCAAATTCGGGCAGGTGAAGCCCTGCACGATATGTCGATTCGACTGACAATAGATATTGATCTTAACGTCATTGATGCCGAGGCAGTTATCGATGATTCGCCCTACAATTATTGCAAGAGCATAACAACAGTCGTTAGACAGTTGATTGGTTTGCAGATAGCTCCCGGTTGGACCGCCAAATCAAAATCGGCAATGGGGAGTAACCGCGGATGCACACATTTAACCGAATTGCTCGGACCCGTGGCTACCACCGCAATTCAAACCATCACCAGCGCAAAGATACAACAGACACCCGATGCCAAAGAGAAGAGTTCGACCATGAACTTCATCAATAGCTGTCATTCCTATTCAATCAATAGCCCGGTAGTGAAGGAACACTGGCCAGATTTATATCGAGAAGATGCTCGATAACTGACCGCAGCCTGGCAAATGCACTAATCTATAATTTGTGTAGCTAATGTTAACCCCGCGAAAATGGGTTATTTTAAAAATCCTGCTGTTCGTTGGCCTGGTTGTGCTGGGAAACTATCTGACCCAGTGGTTTATCATCCAGCTCAGCATTGAGATCAAACCATCCAACGATCTCATGATGGATCGCATCATCGTAATGTCGATGTTTGCCTATACGCTGTTGATGTCCATCCCATTTGTTCCGGGAGCAGAGATTGGAGTCGCCGCACTGATGATTCTTGGGCCCAAGATCGCACTGTTTGTTTACCTTGCTACGCTTGCCGCTCTTAGCCTGAGTTTTTCTGTCGGCAGGTTTATCCCCGAAAAAGTGCTCATCAAGTTTTTGCAGGACCTTCATCTTCACAGGATCGCTAATTTGCTGATAGAGTTCGAAGGTCTCGATTCGAAACAAAGGCTGGGCCTGATGCTGTCACGCTCACCGAAGAGATTCGTCCCGTTCTTAATCAAATATCGTTATCTTGCGCTCATGCTGGCCATCAATATGCCGGGGAATATCGTTATCGGTGGGGGTGGCGGTATCGCTCTGATGGCAGGATTAAGCCGACTTTTTACTCCACCGATGTATCTCCTGGCTGTCGCGATCGCGGTATCGCCAGTTCCCCTGGTTATGACGATATACGAAAATATCTTCAATTAAATTCCGTTGCAAATACACCGCCAGTCAAGCCTTTCAGCCAGGTAAACCTGGGCAACAGCAGCCGCTAATAAAAAAATCTTATGTACTATACTCATTGTTCCGTTGTTGATGATGTAGTGAATCCTCCCAGGTTTTCCCGCTATGAAACAAGTTGTAGAAATCGAACTTAAGGGTTTTTCCCGGACCATAGCCGAACTCGAATGGTTACTGTTAATCCTTGTTCTACTCTATTTTGTCGTACCTACATCAATCATTACCGATAGCTGGGGGCTCATACTGGCAATGATTATCTACGCCAGTTTCATTTTCTCCTTCAGATACTCAAAGTTGTTTACCGAAGAAACCCACTGGAAACTGGCGATCGAGACCTGGGCCATGTTCGTGTTTATCACCTGGGCCGTCTACAACTCCGGCGGCATTGATAGTCCGCTGCTCAACCTGTATTTGCTGGTCATAATCGTGAGCGCACTGACCCTGGGTAAATTAACCACCCTGCTCGAATTTATCATGATTACCGCCGTATATTTCTACCTGGCCCGGGGTAAAAATACCGAAAGTATTTACTCGATGACAGAATTTGGCGAAATGATGATACTGTTTGCGCCTATTTTGCTGGTCGGCTATGTCACCACCCTGCTGGCAGCCGATGTCCAGTATGCCCGCCAGGAACTGGTGATGCTGTCGGATACAGACGAGTTAACCGGGCTTAAAAACAGGCGTGCCTTTAAAAGCGAATTGTCGAATGAAGTAAAGAAATCAATTCGCTATAAAAGACCATTTTCTATCATGATGTTAGATGCCGATAACCTCAAGCATGTTAATGATCGCTACGGTCATGCAATTGGCGACAAGCTGATTGTAACCCTGTCACGAACGATTCAGGAATCGCTGCGCAGCACAGATATTCTGGCACGCTATGGTGGTGATGAATTCGTCGTGATGTTACCCGAAACCAACGATAACAGGACGATTGAAGTCGCCGAGAGAATCAGAGCGGCAGTTGAAAATACTTCATTCAGTGCCGATGGAGATCGAGTATCGTCAACCCTCAGTATCGGCATCGCATGCTACCCTGATGACTCTGAAGATGCGGAAGATATTATCAATAAGGCCGATCAGGCCCTGTATGAAAGCAAACGTAAGGGTAAAAATACCGTTACCCACTAGTCCGGCCCTGTGAAAGAGCCTGATATCATTTTTCAGACTTCCAAGTTAATCGATACCCTGTCATCATGCAGCTATGAAACGACTGCTCGCACTGTCTGTTGTTTTGTTATCAATAATGGTTGGCACCCCTGTATTATCTGCTGATTTTGCAAAGGGTCTGAATGCCTACCAGATGGGCGACTATGCGACTGCATTTGAAGAATGGATACCACTCGCCGAGCAGGGAGATGCCTCGGCCCAGTACAATCTTGGCGTGATGTACAGGAATGGGGACGATGTTAACCAGGATTACGATTCCGCTTTTAACTGGTACATTCTTGCTGCTGAACAGGGGCATGATGATGCCCAGTTCAAACTGGGACTAATGTATGACATGGGAATCGGTGTAAATCGCGATATCGGCACTGCCATCATGTGGTACACCTTCGCCGCCGAACAGGGAAATACCAACGCCCAATACAGACTGGATTCCATGAACCTCGAAGCAAAAGCCGAAAATTAAGGCACCGGCGAACGCTATATCGCTGACATACAAAAAAGGGCATGAGGATCGGCGAAGCGATGTCCACTGCTAAATTTTACGCCGAAATAAAATCTTTCAGCGATTTCTCGCAGGTAGCCAATACCCGCAACTATGTGACCGCCCCCGACGACTGGTATGTTGTTATCACCGACATACAGGGATCGACACGAGCAATTTCCGAAGGCCGTTACAAGCAGGTAAACATGATTGGTGCAGCCTGCATCAATGCAGTGTTGAATATTAGCGCCCAGGGGGAAATCCCCTACGTATTTGGCGGTGATGGCGCAACCCTGCTAACACCGGCGCATCGGGTTGATGCCTGCAAAAAAACACTGCTTGGTGTTCGACGACTGGCGGAGTTGAAATTCGACCTGTCCCTGCGCGTAGGCATGGTACCGGTTGCGCGCATTAACGAATCTGATAGCGATAAAGTACTGGTAGCCAAGTATCAAGTGAGTCCCGGTAACACGTTGGCCACCTTCTCTGGCGGTGGAATTGAACTGGCCGAGCGCTGGATTAAGTCTGATCCGGCTTACCTGGTCGATGATGATGACGATGAATCGCCGGACCTGAGCGGACTCTCTTGCCGCTGGGAACCTCTTGCCTCGGAAAATGGCGTTATGCTGAGCATGCTGATGCAGGCTAGCAGCGACAACGCGACCGACAAAGCCGAAATCTATCGTGGGTTAATCGATACCATCGGTGAGGTTACCACTGGCAACGCAAACTCAGGCAAGCCTGTTTGCAACGCTAATATGAAATTCCGATGGCCACCGCGTGGGCTACAGTCTGAGATCGACGCAACGGTCGGTAATCGAAATCGGATTACATGGGCACTTCGACTCTACCTAAGCAGCCTGTTTCAATGGCTTCTCGACCGATTTGATTTGACCGCGGGCGGTTACCGCGGCAAGCAATACCGTGTCGAATTACGTGACAATACCGACTATCGAAGATTTGACGACACCCTGCGTATACTGCTCGATTGCACGTTGGAACAGGCAGACGAAATCGAAGCAATGCTGGCCCTGCGTGCACAGCGCGGCAAGCTAGTGTACGGATTGCATCGTGCTGATTCCGCTCTGATGACCTGCCTCGTGTTCAACCTCGACAAGGGGGAACATATCCACTTTGTCGATGGTAGTGACGGGGGCTTTACCAGTGCGGCGAAAAATCTTAAGGCGAAGAGAATTGGGTAAGGTGAATAACTATTCGATTGGTTATAATAATTGTTCAATAGCCATTATTAGGGTCATTCATTATGTTAATACAACTCAAAGGCTGCGGCCGGGCCCTGTATTGAAAAATTTGATTGCAATCGTACCTGGTTTTATTCTGATAATGTCTGCCTGTGCAAGTGAAGAAATAACTCGCTATCGTGGTGAATACAGCTTCGGCCATGAAGTAAATAGTTTTTGCCCTGAGATCAATTCACAATGTTACTGGTTAAGTCCGGATACCACCCAACAACAGCGCAGTCAGCTAAAACAACTGGTAGAGGAGAATACCGATAAACCCTACCAGGCTATCTGCATCGTGGTTGAAGGCCAGGTCAATCGAGACCCCGCAGCAAAAGCGACAATTGGTTTTGCTGTCGACTATGATGGACTATTCATGGTGTCTAAACTCTACGGATTATGCGACAAACCCAGGATTGTGACCCAGGGCGACCTGCAGCATCATCGGTGGGTGCTGGAAAGTATCAATGGCGAAATAATTGATGCTGTAAAACTGGCCAATCAAATTCCGGAACTGGAGATTGGTGAACAAATGATGGCATCGGGTAATTCTGGCTGTAACAGATTTTTTGGCCAGGCGGAATTACGCGAAAACCGCTTTATTATAGAAAAGGCGGCTACAACACGCATGATGTGCCCACCTGCGCAAAATGAGATGGAGTGGCTGCTGCTTAAGCTATTGGGCCAGGAATCAACAATAATCATCGACGCCGACAGGAACCTGTTTTTAAAAACCGATGAAACCCAGTTGAAATTTCGTCTCGATGATCGAGTTCAATGAGATCACCAATTTCACCTGCGCTTAGTAAGACTATTAGATTGAGACCAAAATCCTGACCAGGCCCGAAATAGAGGTAATATGTCCGAGCTTTACTTATTTAGACCGGCCCAGAGTAGTGATGCCAGGCAGATAGCCGAACTCGTTGCAATCTCTTCCGAGGGTGTTGCCGTGATTGACTGGGAACAACAGGCCCGTGAAGAAAACTGTACCGCACTGGATATCGGTGAGCGCATATATCAAATTCCCCAACAGGGCTATTCCTACACCAGTGCCACTATCGTGGAAAAAAACGGACAGACCGCAGGCATGTTACTGACTTTCGCCATGCCTGATTCGAGCCCGCGTAATCCCGAAAATCGCCCGAATGCGCATGACACCAATGTATTTGCACCTTACATATACCTGGTAGAGCCGAATAGCTGGTATATCTGCGGTGTCGCGTTTTACCCACAACATCGAGGCCAGGGACTGGGAACGGAATTGATGGCCCTGGCCAATGAGCAGGCGAAGGAGATGAGATTTAGTAAATTGTCTCTGGTAGCCTTCGAGCAGAATACAGGTTCCGTGCGTTTGTATGAGCGCCTCGGCTATCGTGTTGTAGACAGTGCACCAGTTGTCCCACATCCCATGATTCACTATAGCGGTGACGCGTTGTTGATGACACGATCAGTAAGCTGAATCACACTGGAGGCTGTCGTGAAAAGTCGTATTACGCCCCCAGGCAAATGGGGATTACATAGATTCGGATTACTTGCCTCAGGATTTGTATAAAACCTCAATTTCAAAATCGTCGCCACGTATACTGGCCGGGGATGCGAAAAACTCATAAACGGCATCATCCCTGGGTGACGGCATAATCTTATAGAAAGCGGTGGTGCTATATTCCAATGGCATAAAGAAATTATTTGGATCGCGCTGCCAGATTTCGATCTCGAGCAACAATGGCAATTTGCTGTCGTATGCTTCACTCGCAAACTTGTCGAGAGTCGATACATCTGTAACTGGCCTGTACTCGCCTTTTATGACCACTCCGGTTATCGCGTTTACCGTGATTTGTACTGGCATCCTCATCGATCCACGCCCTCCAATCAGCGATTGCGAACTGGTGATATAGCCCAGATGCGCTGGTCCAAGTCTCGATTATTGTTACAGAGCGCCA
>JBGUEB010000065.1:0-14921 GCA_041821565.1 Gammaproteobacteria bacterium
TGGCACCAGTACCTTCGATGGCCTCGCCCTGGCCTGGGCCTGTGCCGATCACCTGGCAACGAAATCGGCTGCATTTACCCTGTTTGCGACACACTATTTTGAACTGACTCAGCTCCCCGATAATTACGATACTATTGGTAATGTCCATCTTGATGCGGTCGAACACGGAGATGATATTGTATTCATGCACCGTGTGAAACCTGGTCCGGCGAACCAGAGCTATGGGCTCCAGGTAGCGAAACTGGCCGGTATCCCCAAAGCGGCCATCATGCTGGCCAAACAAAAGCTGCGCCTACTGGAACAACAATCCAGTCAATCCGGCCCTCAAATTGATTTATTCACGGAAGCAGAAGAGCCTGAGCAGCTGCCGCACCCGGTACTGGAACAACTGGAACAGCTCGAACCGGATGAGATGACGCCGAAACAGGCTCTGGACAGCCTGTATCGGCTGAAAACATTGCTGGAAAAACAATAATTAGCGCCAAATCAACGGGCTTTGACTTGTTCTCGATTCGATTATTTTCTTGATGTTTTGCCATCGCCTATTTAGACTCCCGCGTTACTACTGGCCGGGCCAGTAATTCTTCAGAGGTAATTCAATGACATTTGTAGTTCTAGAAAATTGCATAAAATGTAAGTACATGGATTGTGTGGATGTCTGCCCGGTCGACTGTTTCCACGAGGGCCCTAATTTTCTCGTAATCGACCCTGACGAATGTATAGATTGTACCCTGTGCGAACCTGAATGCCCGATCGAGGCGATTGTTTCTGAAGATGACATACCATCAGGTCAGGAGCATTTTCTTGAGTTAAATGAGGAATTGTCACAGTCCTGGCCAGTCATAACGGCTAGCAAACCGCCCCCCGATGACGCCGCTGAATGGGAAGGTGTGGTCGATAAACTTCAATACCTGGAAAGGTAGTTCAACAGCGCTCTGATTTTCCGCTAGAAAGTCAGGAACCTGTAGTCGTAAGGTTCGGGCTAACCCGGGCTTAATAGAAAAATCTAATTCGATTATTATGCGAGGAACCCCCCATGCAAGCGGATAATGCACTCATTCGGAAATACCTGTCACAGGACCTGACGGAAATTATGATTCGCCTCGGCCTTATCGCCTTCCTGGTGGTGATGAGCGTGAAAATCATCAGCCCGTTTATGGGCTTGATGCTGTGGGCCCTGATTCTTGCCGTTACGCTCTACCCACTGCACCAGAAGATCGCCAAAAAACTCGGAGGTAAGCAAGGTCGTGCTGCTACTCTCCTGGTGCTGTCTGGATTACTTTTGATAGGTATTCCGACCGCGATGCTCGGCAGTTCTACTGCAGATTTTATGCATGAAGTTCATAGCGCTTTTGAAAACGATACACTTGCCATTTCACCACCAGCTGCCTCGGTTGCCGAATGGCCGGTGGTTGGCGAAAAACTTCATGCAGTCTGGACCCTGGCGGCAAACGATTTACCTGCATTGCTGGAAAAAATGCAGCCACAACTGGAAAATTTCTCCAAGGCGGTTTTGAACTTTATCGCCGGCACGGCGGGCGGTATATTCCAGTTCCTGTTTGCGCTGATAATTTCCGGCATCATGATGGCTTTCGGTCAATCCGGCAGTAATGCCATGTTGAAAATCATTCAGCGCCTGTCGGGGCGGAAACATGGGGATCAGCTGCACAAACTGTCTACAGCCACTATCCGTTCCGTTGCCATGGGGGTGCTTGGCGTCGCCTTTATTCAGGCCCTGATGCTGGGATTAGGCTTTGTCTGGGCTGATATTCCAGCGGCCGGCCTGTTGGCCATTGTTGTCCTCGTGCTAGGCATTGCGCAGTTACCCCCGATGCTCATTACACTACCGGTAATCGCCTATCTCTGGTGGAGCGGTGATTCCGGTCTGACCAATGTGATTTTAACCATCTATTTACTGGCTGCCGGCCTGGCGGATAATGTACTCAAACCACTCCTGCTCGGTCGTGGTGTGGATGCACCTATGCCGATCATTTTGCTGGGTGCGCTGGGTGGTATGATTGCAGCGGGGCTGATCGGACTGTTCGTCGGAGCGGTACTGCTGGCTCTCGGCTATGTGATCTTCATGGGCTGGGTTAACGCTGAAAAAGAAGAGAATAGCGCTCAGCTGCCCGGGGATGCCAGTGATGCTGATTGAGTTAATTCAACCAGCCTGTAAACGACGTGCTGGGCCGGCTTTCTAGTAATTTATTACCGTGTCTGGCACTGGCAGGCGGGTTCCTGACGCTGACCGCCTGTACCACTTTGGGGCCTGACTATGAGGAACCCGATGTGGTCTGGCTACAGGACTGGCAACCCTCAGCATACGGGGCCAGGCTCGATGCGCCTGCACAAGAACAATATGATTTGCAATTCTGGTGGCAACTGTTCAATGACCCGGTCCTGAATCGGCTCATTGCCGTGGCCAGGCAGGAGAACCTGCAACTGCGAATTGCCGGATTACGAATCTTTGAAAGCCGAGCCCTGTTGGGGATTGCCGGCAGCCAGCTGTATCCACAATTGCAGCAGGTCGGCGGTTCGATTAACTATGTGAATAGCCAGTTTCATGGCGGAAACGCACCGGATAGTAGTCAAAGTTTCGGCAATTATAACCTCGGTTTCAATATAGGCTGGGAAATTGATTTCTGGGGCCGCTTCCGACGCGGCATAGAATCAGCCGGCGCGGCCTTTTTTGCTTCTATCGCCAATCAACAGGATGCGCAGGTACTGATCAGCGCGCAGGTTACCGACGTGTATTACGCCTATCGCATCACAGAAGCCCGTATTGCGATAGCCAACAGGAATGCCGAAATTCAAAAACGTAGTTATGAAATAACCCAGACCTTGTTCAGTAATGGCCAGCAATCAGAGCTGGATCTGCAGCAGGCAAAAACTCAATACCTGGCAACCTTGTCAGGTATTCCAGACCTGGAGATATCCCTGTTCAAGACCCGTAACTCACTGGCGGTACTGCTGGGTCGTCCTCCTGGGGATATAGTTGAACTGGATGTCCCTGAGTACAAACTGCCCGTTATTTCAACTGACATTATTCAGGAAATCCCCGCGAATTTACTGAATCGCCGTCCCGACATACGTTCGGCGGCATGGCAGATAGCCACTCAGTCTGCTCAAATCGGTATTGCCGAGGCTGATTACTATCCGGCCATTTCGTTGCTGGGAAGCATAGGCTTGACTGGTAGCAACTTGAGTGGAAGTTCGGATTCGAGTGGTTTAATCGTCGGTCCGGCCCTGAGGTGGAACATATTCGACCACGGTAGTATCAAAAACAATGTACGCGTACAGGATGCGAGATTGCAACAGTTGATCGAATCCTACCAGAATTCAGTGTTGCAGGCTGCCAGGGAAGTCGATGACGCGGCCTACAGCATACAGAAAACCGCAGAACAACAGGTAATAATTGACAAAGCCGTTGAGGCATCGGAACGCGCCCTCGAAATTGCCAATACGAGATATCGCGAGGGCTATGCAGATTTTCAGCGTGTGCTCGATGCGCAGCGCGCCATGTTTTTGCAGGCCGAACGTCAGATAGTGATCGAGGGAAATCATATCACCGCATTTATCGGTCTGTACAAGGGCCTGGGCGGCGGATGGACTGAAACACCATTCGAACAACTCATTCCTGCAGAGGTGAGAGAAACCATGCAAGATCGCATCGACTGGGGAGATCTATTGACAACCCCAATATCTGAGACCGAGGATAATTCAACATCAGTCCAGGAGACTTCACAAGATGAGTGACAATGAACAGGAAGCCACTACCGAAGAGAAGCAACCAAAAGAGGAAGAAGTAAAGGAAGAGGAAATTACGGCACCAGCTTCGGTGAAGAAAGGAAGCGCCGGCATCATGCTGGTTATTATTCTGAGCCTGGCCTGGTATCTGACTGCCGACCGATTCACCCCCTACACCCAACAGGCCCGTGTACAGGGCTTTGTAATCGGTGTTGCTCCCAAGGTCGGAGGTGTAGTTACCAGCGTGTGGGTCAAGAACGATGAGACTATTGCCCTCGATCAACCTTTATTTGAGATCGATCGGTCTCAATATGAAATTGCCCTAAAACGGGCCCAGTCCGATTTGGAGAACACCATAAAGCAGATTGGCGCCGGCACAGCAGGGGTGGAGTCGGCTAAAGCGAACCTGCTCGCTGCAAAGGCCAATGAAACCAAGGCAAGACAGGATGCAATGCGCCAGGAGCGATTATACAAGGAAGATAAGGGTTCTATATCCGTGCGGCGCCTGGAAACCTCGCGTTCGACATTGGCGCAGGCAAGGGCAAAAGTTCAGGTGGCCAAAGCTGAAATTCAGCGTGCGATAGAGCAAAAAGGTGGAGAGGGAGAGGATAACGCGCAACTGAAGTCTGCGCTCAGTGCAGTTGAGAAGGCCGCCCTCGACCTTGAGAACACCGTGGTCAGGGCATCTGCAAACGGCATGGTGACCGACCTGCGCGCTGATGTGGGCCTGTTTGCCGGTGCCGGTAGCCCGGTACTGACCCTGATCGCCATCCAGGATTTCTGGATAAGGGCAGAATTCACTGAAAACAACCTGGGTCATATGCGGGTTGGAACTCCGGTAGAACTGGTGGTTGACGCATTACCCGGCAAAGTTTTTAGCGGCAAGGTCGGTAGTATTGGACTCGGGGTCGCTGCCGGGCAACCGCCCCCCGCGGGAACCCTGCCGACGATCGAAAACAACCGGGACTGGTTGCGCCAATCGCAACGCTACCCGGTGATAATAAATATTGATAAAGAACAGCATGGACAACTCCAGGGCCATGTGCGTATTGGCGGCCAGGTGGAAGTGATGGTTTATACTGAAGAAGCCGAGCTACTCAAGACCCTGGGCAAATGGTACATGCGTGTGATGAGTTGGTTTTCCTATGCCTATTGAGGCACTCGCGATAGAGACCGCAGGCCGGAATCATCACTGTTGGTGTCCCAGTCGGGATCCAGGATCCGCCCCTTATGCGGATCTACGGTCATGTTACGGACTTAATTGAAGTGCATATTCAGGCAAGACGCATATTTCGTTTAAGCACGGTTCCGGCCATGGCCCTGGCTGCCGCCTATGCCCTGCAAATACCGTTACCCTTTATAGCGCCGCTGTTTGCATTCATGTTTGCCGCCATGCCGGGGCCGCCGATGGGCACCAAAAGCCTGTTTGGATTGTTGGTGGTCGTACTCATTTCCCTGGGACTGGGGCTCTTGCTGATCCCTCTGCTGCTTCATTATCAGTTCACCGCAATATTGCTGGTAGGCGTCGGTCTGTATTTTAGCTCTTACCTGACCGTAAACATGGGTAAGGCGTTGTTTGGCACCTTGCTTACCACTGGTTTCACCCTGATTTCCGCTGCGGGTACTGTCAGTTTCAGCCTCGCTATCATGGTTATCCAGGGATTGGCATTGGGAATCGTTGTTGCCGTTGTATGTCAATGGATAATTTATCCCTGGTTTCCCGAAGATCCCGCACCCGCGGCGAAGAAACCTGCCGTGAGCACGCCTGCGCAATCCAACTGGATTGCGCTGCGCAGTACAATGATTGTACTGCCCGTGTACTGGCTGTTATTGACCAACCCGACTGCTTACATGGCCATCGTCCTGAAAGCGGTTCTACTGGGCCAGCAAAGCTCGACGATTGATGCCAGAAGCGCGGGCAGGGAGCTGCTTGGCTCAACTTTCCTGGGTGGCATTTTTGCCATGTTATTTTGGGGCCTGCTAGGAATTTCTACTAACCTGTGGATGTTCTTTTTGTGGATGGTGCCTTTCTGCCTGTATTTTGCCTGTAAAATCTATCAGCTTATTGCTACCCGTTTCCCTGCATCGTACTGGCTTAACGTGGCAACGACAATGCTGATTTTGTTAGGCCCCGCAGTTGAAGATAGTGCCGGTGGCAAGGATGTTTATACGGCATTTTTTAGTCGCCTGGGACTCTTTGTCCTCGTTACCTTATATGCCTGGTTTGCCGTGTATTTTCTGGAACATTGGCGTACACGGCGTAGCCTAAAATTGGTACCCCTTCGATAATATGGAGCTACTTCTATGCTAATTAATTTGTTGCTTGGCTTGCCTACCATGGTGTTGTGTTTAATGCTGCAAACAGCATTACTGGTGGTTGTCGTTCGTTATTATCTTAAGCGACGGAACCAGATGAATACAGCCACACTCTGGTCCAGTCTGGCTGTAATCAAGGGTATAATGCTTCTGTTGGTTATCGGTAACCTGGGGCAGATAGCGATTTGGGCCTGGCTGTTCAATTTGCTGGGGGAATTTGAACAATTTGACGATGCATTTTATCACTCCGCGGTAAACTTCGGCTCACTGGGTTATGGTGACATTGTCATGTCAGAACAATATAGGCTTCTTGGCGCTCTCGAAGCCATCAACGGTGTATTGATGATTGGTGTATCCACTGCGGCAATGATGGCCACTTTTCAGGGTGCAACAAAGCAGTTTCTCGTCGCACGGGGCAAGCAGCCAGTAAAATAACCTCGGGGAATCGTCGCCCTGGCAGCAGATCACATCCGGCAGGAGACGAGCCAGGATTTAATCAGGCGCGAGTCCTTGCCAGAAATTTCGCTACCACGGGTGAAAAATGCGCATCGTCTATCAAAAAAGCATCATGTCCATTCACCGAGTCAATTTCGACATAATCGACCTCGGTACCAGTCGCCTCTAAACTCTCCGCGATTTCTCTCTGCTGACTTAATGGAAAGAGAATGTCGGTGGTGACACCAATCACCAGTGCTTTGTTGACCTTTATCTTGGCCATACCGGCGTTAACCGAACCACCATGCTCGGCAATATCGAACCAGTCCATGGATCGTGATAAATACTGATAACTATTCGCATCGAAACTGTTGATGAATTTTTGTGCGTTGTATTCGAGGTAATTTTCTATTTCGAATTCGTATTCAAACAGCTTGCCGGTGCGCCGTTCCTTCGGCAGCTTGCTGCGATCGAACTTCGAATTCCATTCATCCGCGGCACGGTAAGATATGAGCCCGAGTTTACGCGCCAGCGCCATACCGGCTAATGGCTCTTCTCCAGTCTTGTAATGCCCCTTTTTCCAGGCCGGGTCGCCACGAATAATTTCACGCTGTAGCGAACGTATTGCAATGGTTAAAGGTAAAGCCTGCGTGGCTGCAGAAATAGAGACCAGGTAGTCGATGCTTTCCGGGTACATAATCGCATAGGCAAGCGAGGCCATCCCCCCCATCGAGGAGCCCACGGCAGCATGCAGACGTTCGACACCGAGTTCACGCATTAATTCGTGACCGGCACTGGTGATATCTTCAACCGTCAATTTCGGGAAGCGCGATCCATAGGGCTCGGATGTACCGGGGTTTATCGACCCAGGACCAGTACTGCCATAGCAGCCGCCCAATGAGTTCACGCATACCACGAAAAAAACGTCTGTATTTATGGCTTTACCCGGACCTATCATGTATTCCCACCAGCCCGGGGATAAATCCTGTTCGGACGAGGCTGCGTGCGCACTGGGGGAAAGGCCGGTAAATATTAGTATTGCGTTATCCGCTTTTGCGGAAAGTTTTCCCCAGGACTCATAGGCCAGCGTGACTTCAGCTAATCGGCCACCGCGGCGCATACGGAAACCTTTAGGGCCAAGGTTTGTCAGGCTAACCAGGCGGGTAGCTTTGGTTGTAAAGCTATATGCGTTTTCTTCGTCTGCCATAAATTGATCGGGCTAGATCTCGAACATACGTTGCAGCGCGGTACGTGCGTTATTCGCGACATCTTCAGCAACCGAAATTTGATTTACCACCTGGCCTTCAACCAGATTTTCCAGTACCCAGGCCAGATGCTGCGGATCGATACGAAACATAGTCGAGCACATACACAGCATTGGTGACATAAACTGAACCGTTTTGTTATCCTTTGCCAGGGTCTGATGAAGGCGGTTAACCAGGTTTAACTCGGTGCCTACCAGCCATTGAGTGCCAGGCTCGGCATCGGTAATGGTGTTAATTATGAATTCGGTCGAACCGACATAATCTGACATCTGGCAAACTTCATAACTCGCTTCCGGATGCGAGATAACCTTGCCATTGGGTACTTCACGTTTAAAGTTTTCTATCTGCTCGGGTTTAAATACCTGATGCACCGAACAGAATCCCTTCCACAGGATAATCTTCGCCTGTTTGATTTCCTCGACCGTCAATCCACCCATTGGCTGGTCGAAGTCCCAGGTAACCATTTGCTCCAGCGGAATATCCATTTTGACACCGGTATTGCGGCCGAGGTGCTGATCGGGAAAAAACAACACTTTTTCGCGTTGTGCGAAAGACCATTCCAGGATTTTCTGTGCATTGGTAGAGGTGCAGACGATACCCCCGTGTTTACCACAGAATGACTTGAGGTTCGCTGCCGAGTTGATATAGGTAACCGGGGTAATAGATTCTTCAGCATCCAGTACTGTGGATAGTTCACGCCAGGCTCTTTCTACCTGGTCGAGATCGGCCATATCTGCCATTGCACAACCGGCCGATAAATCCGGCAAAATCGATATTTGCTCAGGGCGAGAAATAATATCGGCCACCTCTGCCATAAAATGCACGCCGCAAAAAACGATATACTCGGCATTTGAATTAGCTGCTTCACGTGACAATTTTAGCGAATCACCCGAGAAATCAGCATGCTTGAATACTTCATCACGCTGGTAGTGGTGACCGAGAATTACTACGCGATCACCCAGTAATTGCTTCGCCTTGATAATACGCCTGTCACAATCCTCGTCATTCAAGGATGCATAAGGCTGGAGGTTTATTGCAGTGGCTGCCATGATCAAGTTCTATCCGTCTAACGCGAGGGCGTAAATACTAGCATTTGCGGCTGATTCTGCCAATCCCGGCAATGCTCAAGTGGTAGCCGGTTTGCGCAGGCGAATTGACAATTCCTTGAGCTGTTGATCGCTGACCGGGGATGGCGCCTGGGTTAACAAACAGGCCGCCGTCTGCGTCTTTGGGAATGCCATGACGTCACGAATTGAACTGGCGCCTGCCATCAGCATCACCATTCGATCCAGTCCGAAGGCGATACCACCATGTGGCGGACAACCAAATTTTAAAGCATTGAGTAAAAAACCGAATTTTTCATCCGCTTCCCGCTCATCGATTCCTAACAGTTTTAGTACTCGCTGCTGCATCTCCAACTGGTGAATACGAATCGAACCACCGCCAAGCTCTGTTCCATTTAGCACCATATCGTAGGCACGTGACAGCGTACCACCCGGATTCGCTTCTAATTCGTCTGCGTCGGTGGTGCTCGGTGCAGTAAATGGATGGTGCAACGCATTCCAGCGATCTTCTCGCTCATCGCGCTCAAACATTGGGAAATCGACAACCCACAGAAAACGCCAGCCCTCTTCAACCAGACCCAGGTCCTGGGCAACTTTGATTCGTAAGGCACCGAGCGACTCATTGACGATTTTTTCCCTGTCTGCGCCAAAAAAGATCAGGTCACCGGTTTTTGCACCAGTGCGTTGCAAAATTTCGCTGATCGCATCATCGGGTAAAAACTTTAGAATCGGTGACTGCAACCCGTCACGACCCTGCTCGACATCATTACATTTAATATAGGCAAGACCGCGGGCTCCGTAACGTCCCACGTACTCGGTATAGACGTCGATTTCCTTGCGCGTCAGTGCGTTGCCCCCGGGCACACGCAAGGCTGCGACTCGACCCTCTGGATCTTTAGCCGGGCCCGAAAAGACTTTAAATTCCACATCGCCTAGCAAATCCGATATTGTTTGCAATACCAGTGGAATGCGTAAATCCGGCTTGTCCGAACCAAACCGCTCCATTGCCTGTGCATGACTCATACGCGGGAAGGGACCATCGATATCTGTATTCATGACCGTCTTGAACAGTCCTTGTATCATCGCTTCCATCATCGACATGATGCCGTCTTCATTCATAAAAGAGGTTTCAATATCGAGCTGGGTAAATTCAGGCTGACGATCGGCACGCAAATCTTCATCTCGAAAACAGCGTACGATTTGATAGTATCGGTCCATACCCGACATCATCAGCAACTGTTTGAATAGCTGGGGGGACTGCGGCAACGCAAAAAATGAACCACTATGGGTGCGGCTCGGCACCAGGTAATCGCGCGCGCCCTCGGGCGTGGCTCTGGTTAACATCGGTGTTTCAATATCCATGAATTCATGTTGTTCGAGCCAGCTACGCAAATAGTGCGTGACATTCGCTCGTAGTTGCATACGGAAATGCATATCTGGCCGGCGAAGATCTAAATACCTATATTTAAGGCGAATATCGTCATGCACATCTTCATCGTCAAGCTGAAACGGAGGGGTTTCAGAAGCATTTAAAATTTGCAGATTCTGAGCCAGAAGCTCGATCTCTCCTGTTGGCATTTCCCTGTTGATGGTTCCTTCAGGGCGAATCCTCACTTTACCCTCTACCTGCAAGACAAATTCATTACGCAGGCTTTCGGCGATGCTAAACATGGCATCATCGTCAGGGTCGAAGACAACTTGCAATATGCCTTTTTTATCGCGTAAATCGACAAAAATAACGCCTCCGTGGTCGCGACGCCGGTTCACCCAGCCGCATACTGAGACTGTCTGATCGACCTGTTGCTGATTAATTTCACCACAGTAGTGCGTGCGCATATTTATCTTGTACCAATGGTTGGAGAATTTTTGATTATCGGAATTGGCTGGGTCAAGCTAAACCGGGCCGGCTAGCTTGAATACCGTCGTTCAGCCTGGCGATCTATGCCGCGGCTTCTTTTGTAGTCGATTTCCCCTTTTTACCAGAGTCACTGTCTTTAGCCGCTGAAGCTTTTGATTTATTGCCTGAATCGACCAGGTTTTTTTGCTTGTCAGATTTGAAATCGGTTTCATACCAACCGGAACCACTAAGTCTGAAACCCGCAGCCGATACCAGTTTCTTTAATGCAGGCTTACCGCAAGAAGGGCATTCCTGCAGAGGATCGTCACTCATCTTTTGCAATGCTTCATAGGCATGTTCACATTCAGTACAGACATACTCGTATATAGGCATGGTATCACTCCACAGAGACTGATCTACCGGGTATCCCCATCTAACTGGGGCTACAACTTATTAAAAAGGCACAGGATTCTATAACAGTATCGGTTAATTTCCAATAATCTTCGAACTAGTACTCCTTCAATGAGATATCTTAGGATGCAGCCAGTCAAGAAGCGGTTACAGATAATCTATATATGTGGCGTCCGCATCAAAAATCAACCAGATCAGGCCGTAGCGCCCATTAAATGGCGCGATCAAAACATCTTCCTGCTGTTTTTTATTCGTTTCCAGCCACTGCTCCCACTTTACTTTCACGCCCGTTTTTTCGAGCAGACCGAAATATCTGGGCTGGCGCTCCTGAAGACCCTTTTGCAGCATGGTCGGAGGCTGATACAAATGAACTTGTGCCGACTCAGGCACATCATCTTCGATCTTGATGCGCAACACTTCATCTAATGCCTCCCGTGTTTGTGGCATATCTGCAAAAATGACAGGCGGTGATTCCGAACTAAACTGATTCAAATCATCGAGCGACTTGAGTTGAGAGCCATAACTACTCTCTATGTTGCCCACCATAAATTGATCAATCAATACGACTGCCACTGGCCTTTGCTGGTAGGTTGTGCTTATGCCGTATATCAGGGCACTAAGTTGTACTACTGCGATAACCACCAGGTCAAAAATAATTGCTCGTCGGCTTTTTCTCAGGTCAAATATCAGGAATGTAATAAGTGGACCCAACACCAGGTCTACGGCAGCGATAAGACGTATCCCCTGCCAGCCGCCATCCACTGAAAAGTAAGGGACTGGATACCAGACATAATATATCTGGTAGGCCAGCACGAAAAAAACCACGAGGCTGAGGCTGAGGTGGATGCCGGTCGCTTTTAGTTTGGTTTTTATTAATGATTTATTAAATTTCATGACAATTTCTCAGCGGGTCCATACCATGGCGGTAACATGAAGTCGGTCTCAAAAACTTTCAAAGCCACTACAAAATACGCTTCGCTATCTATAGTACAAAATGCCGATTGTGTCGAACTGCGCTCGGATACGAATGCCCTGCACAGTGTCATCAATTTGAAAAATCCACAGAGGCTGGCACTCAGGAATCTCGAATATCTAATGGGCGTATTACTGTTCATACCAGCTCCGCAAAAAATTCTTTTACTCGGCACCGGTGGTGGTTCGCTAATTCATTTCCTGAGGCATCACTATCCCCGGTCCCACCTGACCTCGGTCGACAATGATTCCGAGTTACAGGATCTAATCCAGCAAAAAATGCTATTGCCAGAAGCGAGTGAAAACCTGGTTTACCTGATCGATGATGCATCCCACTACCTGCAACATTGTGGGCAAAAGTTCGACCTGATTCTGGTCGATATATTCAGCGGCAGTCAGTCGCCGGGCTGGCTTTTAGAATTGCCAACGATGCGTCAGCTTTATAAACTGCTAACAGACCAGGGGGCCGTCGCCTACAACCTGCTCATCGATAGTGATCATGATTTCAAACTGTTTTTCGAAAATCTGGGCCAGTTATTTAATCAGCAAATCCTGTCTTTGCCGGTCGATGGTTTCGAAAACAGACTGGTATATGGTTTTTGTTGCGCACCCCCTCGTCAAGAAATGTCATATTACATAGAGCGTGCGATAGCAATGGCTGAGTTACAGGATATCGACTACCTGTCTGTTTTATCAACTATTTACACTACTAACCCGGTAGGATCATCAGTGATTTACTGATTTTTACCACCACCACGACAGAGGGGGGAATCGACAACCTTGCCACCACGTAGCGACCATTCATCGGCTGTCATGGTATGCAGGGCCAGCGCATGAATCTTTTTTAATTCCGCTTCCAGGATAGAGTTCACCAATCGGTGTCTTTTTATCAACATTAGATCATTAAACTCATCACTGACGATGGTAACTTTGAAATGTGATTCTGAACCTGGGGCCACATTGTGCATATGACTTTCATTGGCGACCTCCAGAAACTCAGGACTGAAAGCAGCACTTAGTTTGGTTTCAATAGTTTGTTGCATGCTCACCGGTTTATATCCATGGAGTCTCTGATTATAATTTTTAGAGGAGCGCCTTAATAGCTTTACTTACATCTTGCATGGTCTGAATGCGATTTTTCGCTTCAGCCGCCATCAAATTCTGTACTAACAGGCTAACCTCCCGATCGATCGAACTATTGAGTTCTCGTATCGGTGGTGCTTTACCCCCAATGTGCTGGAATAGTATCGACACGGTTTCTCCTTTATAGGGTAAATCCCCGGTAAACATAAGATAGGCAATTATGCCGAGTGCATAGATATCGCATAAATAACTCGCTTCCTTACCCTTCGCGCGTTCAGGCGACAAGTAGGCAGGAGTGCCGATAATCGATCCAACCTGGGTCAGGGTAGCATCGGCATTTGAGGAAACAGATGCTATACCGAAATCGACGACCTTCACCAGGCCGGTATCATCCATGAGAATATTACTGGGTTTGAGATCACGATGAATGACTTCCTGATTGTGTGCAGCCACCATGCCTTCGCTAACCTGGTAAAGAATTTCGAGACCGGTTTTGACATCGAAGGATTTGACTTCCTTGAGAATTTCGTCGACTCCGCGGCTCTCAAAATACTCCATCGAAATCGCACTCAGGCCATCCATGGATAATAAATCATGAATGCGAATAACGTTATTATGGCTGACCATTCTCGAGTATTTTACCTCGCGTGAGAAACGTTCCATTGAATCTTTGTCAGCGGTTAATTCAGGATGCATGAATTTCAAAATCAGCATCTCGCCAACCATTTCATCTTCGGCCAGCATGACCCGGCCCATGGCACCACGACCTACTTCTTTTTTGATGCGATAACGATCCATCCAGGTATCGCCACCCTTTAATTCCTCGATATTTACAGGTTTCACCACTGCCGTGTTACCAGGCGACGTTTCGCTCCCCTGGCTTTGATCGGCCTTAACCAGGCGTGTATCGAAAAATTCCTCTCTATCGATATTTAATTCACTCAGGCCAAAATCACTGGTTAACTTGTTGACGACTTCTTCGGCGGTATCTTTAACTGTAGGCTGTAACAAGGGGACTCGTTTCAGGATAATTTCGCGAATCTTATCGGCGTGCTGCTGCGTAGCTAATTTCGAAATGGTTTCAAGCGCCTCTCTTTGCACTAACGCCTCTGGCATCCTCAAGCACTGAAAGGCAATTTCGAGGCCCTTGCTAAATCCTAGCTGAACTATAGCTTTTAGAACTGCTACTGCCGATTCCGGCCATTTTTTAAGCGACTGATTCAATGGTACTAGCGACTCTCGCTTGCCCGAACTACCAAGCGCCAGAATCGCTTTTTCGCGAACCTGCCAGGCCTCGTGGCTTGCTGTTACGCCTACTATACTGATATCTGTGTAGTCACCATCTTGTGCCGCTAGCTGTTGCGCGGTGTCTCGTACAAACTCATTTTTATGATCGATCGAACCTTGCGCCGCGGCATACACATCTTTGGTGGCAAATTTTTGTAACGATTTAATCGCCTGCTCCTTGCCCCACCACTCCTGTTTATCGAGACGCTCGAGAAATTCCCCCAGATTTTCCGGGGTAACATGTTCGACTACGACCTTGATCAGTACTTCACGTATTTCATCTGATTTACCGGCAGTCCAGGCCGCGAGTTTTGAAACCAGCTCTGAATTAGCCTGCTTACTAATTATTTTGAGCGCCAGATCAAGCTCTAACGCCGACATGTTCTCGAGATGGCGCAACAAAATAGATCCATCAAAACCCATCTTTAACTTGTTTAGAGACTTCAGCGCCTCCATCGTAATGGTTTTGTTGCTGTCGGCCAAAAACCTGCCTATAAGGCCAGC
>JBGUEB010000066.1:0-14682 GCA_041821565.1 Gammaproteobacteria bacterium
CATACTATATGCTCGATACAGATATCATGCTCAATCAAACCTCAGCATTAATGGGGCAACATATATTGAAAGGACGAGAAGCTTCTGACGTAATCGATGAATTACAATCTATTTTCCAGGCGCAATACGAACAGTATCTTAACCGATGATTAATGTTTTAAAGCAGTGGTATCAACGCTATTTCACCGACCCACAAACGGTGATATTCGCTTTTATATTAGTTTCCGGATTTTTACTGATTGTCATTATGAATGCGCATCTTATGCCCATTCTCGTCGGTATTGTTATCGCTTATCTGTTCGAGGGTCTGGTAGTACGAATGAAGCAGATCAACCTGAGCCGTACCGTTGGTGCGAGTGTTGCTACTGCGTTAATGCTTACTGCCATCGTCCTGGCCCTGTTTGTTTTACTGCCGCTATTATCAAAACAGGTTAGCGAGTTGATCCGCGAAATGCCGGTTATGCTAGGTGTGGGCCAGCAGTTGTTGTTGCAACTACCCGAGCTCTACCCTGATTTCTTTTCGACCCAAGAGGTCGAGGAAATACTCACGTTTATGCGCACCGAGGTAGCCTCGTTTGGTCAGAATGTCGTGAGTTGGTCATTGGCTTCGGTAGTCGGCCTGATTACTTTCCTTGTGTATTTAATCCTGTTGCCATTAATGGTGTTTTTTTTTCTCAAGGACAAGGATTTGATCCTGGGCTGGCTTGGTGATTTCTTACCCGATGAGCGTCGGCTGGTAAGGAAGGTCTGGAAAGATCTGGATGTAAAGATTGCAAGTTATGTACGCGGCAAATTCATTGAAATTATTGTCGTCTGGGTTTCTACCTATATTGCCTTTGCACTAATGGGACTCAGCTACGCCATGCTGCTTAGTTTGCTCGTTGGCCTTTCGGTTATCGTGCCTTATGTCGGCGCCACGGTGGTTACTATTCCAGTGGCTTTGATCGCTTTTTCCCAATGGGGCTGGTCTTCTCAATTTGGGTACCTGTTGCTAATTTATGCGATTATCCAGTTTCTTGATGGAAATCTGCTGGTTCCACTACTTTTTTCCGAAGTTGTCAATTTGCACCCGATAGCGATCATTGTTGCGGTAGTTTTTTTTGGCAGCCTGTGGGGTATTTGGGGCGTATTTTTTGCTATCCCGCTCGCCACTTTGATACAGGCCATCATAAAAGCCTGGCCTGAACACGAGATCGTCACCGAATAATCAGCTGCCGATGGAGCGCTATCCAGCAGGTCAATACCTTATCCAGAAAAGTTTCCTGATTTGGTTTAAATAGTGCAGTAGTTATAAGGCGAGGGCGGAAAATCTTAAAATTTTAGCGTTAGTTTAAATCCCTACGGGTGAAATCTTTGTAAAAATCCCCGATACAGATTATTAAGCAGTGACTATCGCTTGTACATTGATAATAGTCTTTATAACATACGCGACTGATTAGCTAAGGTCGGTTTAAATGAATGTTATAGCTATGCCGGGGACCCGGGGTTGGACCTGTGGTCTTTCTCCAGCGGAGCCAGCATAAGTTATCCCAGGCCGCTGCTAACGATTTTGTTATCCACATGGGAATTCAAAGCTGAGTTATCCAGGGGTTTTCTAGCTTAGAAATAGCACAGAGGTGCACACAATGTTCAAAGGTAGTCTAGTTGCGTTAGTAACGCCGATGTCTGGCGATGGTGCTATTGATTATCCACAACTGGAAGCGCTAATCAACTTCCATGTGGAACAGGGCACCGATGCCCTGGTGATTGCTGGTACTACAGGCGAATCTGCAACGCTGGACCCCGAAGAACACTGTGAGTTGTTGCACAGGAGTTTTGAAATCATCAGTCATCGTTTACCGATGATTGCTGGCACTGGCGCCAATTCGACCGCGGAAGCAATCCATTTGACCCGTTGTGCTAAAAAAGTCAATGCAGATGCCTGCCTTCTGGTCACCCCTTATTATAATAAACCCACTCAAAAGGGCCTGGTTTTGCACTTTCAGGCAATAGCGCAGGCGGTTGAAATACCTCAAATACTCTACAATGTGCCCGGCCGCACGGCCTGTGATATGCAGGCTGAAACGGTAGCTGAACTAGCCAGGGTAAGCAATATCGTCGGCATTAAAGAGGCAACCGGAAGTATGCAGCGACTCGCTGATATCAAGCGCCAGGTTGATGATAATTTTGCCCTGTTAACAGGTGATGATTCAACCACATGTGACTTTATTTTGAATGGTGGCCATGGCGCTATATCGGTTACTGCAAACGTCGTACCGGCGAAAATGTCTGCCATGTGCCGTAATGCCTACGAGGGCAATGAAGCGGAAGCGCGCCGGATAGATGCTGAAATAGCCGACCTACATCGTCTTTTATTTGTCGAATCAAACCCTATTCCGGTGAAGTGGGCGGTTTCACAAATGGGTTTTGGTGAAGTCAATATGCGCCTTCCGATGACAGTGTTAGCCGAAGAATACCAGGCGCCATTGCGCCAGGCGCTGATTGATAGCGGGGCATTATGAAATTACCAGTCTCGATTCTGGTTGTGTTAACCGCTCTCAATTTTTTTGCATGCAGTAGTTCGCCAGACGAGTTGTATGGTAATAGTAGAGTTCAGCCAGATCTCGTAATCCCACCCGATTTGACAGTAGAGTCTTCGGATACAAAATTAGAGCTACCTTCGGTAGTTTCCGCTGGCGGCCGGGGTATTACTGAAACCGGCAAGGAGATTCCAGTGCTGGCCAATATTCAGTCAATCAAACTCGAAGGCTATGCCGATTTTTACTGGTTGTCCGTTGATGGGCCAGTCGACGATATTTATCAGCTGGTGAAGAACTTCTGGGCATCTGAAGGTTTTAAAATGAAAATGGATGAGCCAGTTATTGGCATTATGCAAACTGAATGGATTTACAATAAGGAGGGAATCAGTGACGAAGATAAAAACTTCTTTGTCAAATTTTTTGCGGAAGATGAGTTATCTGGCAGCCAGGACCAGTTTAAAACTCGAATCGCCAGGGACCCAGAGACCGGCACAACACAAGTGTACATTTCCCACCGCGGCACCGCATACTCCCATGTGTTGTCAACCAAGGCGGACGACGAAAAAAATGTTAGAAACGAATGGGGTTTCCGTGCCTCAGATAGCGAACTCGAAGTGGAAATGTTATCACGGTTGATGATTTACCTTGGTATGGAGCGGTCTGAACTCGATGAACATCTGGTAAATATTAAATTATTTGCCCCCAGGGCCAGTTTGCAGGTCGATTACAAAGAGAATGAAGCCTATCTGGAACTAAAAGGTGAATATAGCCGTAACTGGCATCGAACATTACATCAGCTCGAACGTCTGAACTTCGAAGTACTGGAATCCAATATGAGGAGTGGGTTCTCCGAGGTAGGTGTAATGCTGGTGGTTACCGATATTGATATCGAAGTAAAAAAGTCAGGGTTCTTCACCTTTAGCAGCGAAGTCGAAAACCAGAAGAAACAAATCTATTTAATTTTTTCTGAAGAGACACATGAGCTAACACGCATAAGCATGGAGGATAAAGAAGGTGAAATTGACAATTCATCCGAAGCGGTAGAATTTTTAACCCTTTTGTATGGTTTCCTTAAATAATCATCACGGCATTCAACATACAATGACTAAAGCACTGGTTTTTGAGGAATGTTCATGCGCTTAGCGTCCCTCGGCAGTGGCAGCAAGGGAAACGCCACTCTAGTAAGTCACGAAAAAACGACTATTCTGGTGGACTGTGGATTTTCCATGCGTCAATTTGAATTACGCATGACGCGACTTGGTATCGATCCCGAAGATATCGACGCTGTATTGCTAACCCATGAGCATTCTGATCATAGTAACGGTGTGGCCCGTCTGTCATCAAAATTTAATATTCCTGTGTGGACTACCGTAGGTACCGCCCGCGCAGTGTTTGATGAGGAATTTCGATACAATGAAGTCTGTGGCGGCGAAACTGCCAGAATTGGTTGCTTCGAGATATTACCGGTGACTGTGCCACACGATGCGGGGGAGCCGGTTCAATTTGTATTCAGGCATATTGATAGCGGTAAAAAACTCGGCATATTGACCGATACTGGACATATCACTAACCATATCATCGAGGCTTATAACAGCCTGGACGGATTGTTGCTGGAATTTAATTACGACCAGAATATGCTCGATACCGGTCCTTACCCCTACCCACTTAAACAACGTGTTTCAGGTGACCTTGGGCATTTATCGAATGATCAATCGTTATATCTGCTGCAAAAAATAGATACTACAAGTTTGAGCTGCCTGATTGCAGCACACATATCTGAAAATAATAATTCTCGCACTATTGTTGAGCAACAGCTCAGGCAAGTAAAGAGTATTCCATCGCCGATTCTGGCTAGCCAGGACAGCGGCTTTGGATGGACTATTATCTGATATTAAACAAACCGGAAGGCGTAATTAAGGAAGCACTGAGCAAGACCTATGGGGATCAATGGCTTTCAGCGCAATCCGGAATCAAGGCGCGGCTGCGCAGGCAAGTTGCGGCCTGCCAGGAAGTCGCAACGCCGAGTCCGGATTGCGCTGAAAGCCTCGGAGGGCGAGTCCTGAAGCATGCATCTGCTACGTTGCAGCCCTCACCAAGGACTATGGCCAAAGTTGGCCCCGCGAGAGAAGCGAGTGCTTTGGGTCTTGCCTTCGGACTGCGTCTTGCATCTACATGCTTCAGGGCTCGCAGAGACCCCATAGGTCTTGCTCAGTGGTTCCCAAATCTATGAATCCTCTTGCCTATATTTGTATTGGACTGGGCTTCTTGGCCGTGATCCTGGCCACGCTAACCTGGCGTAAGATTAAGCGCGGCAGGATAATTGGTAGCACCCTGTATGGTTTGCAGGGTTTGTTGGCATTGACGCTTTTGATCGCGTTGCTGTTAGTCCTTTCCAATTTAAATTCCTATCAAAGGCTGACCTTCGAAGAAGACATCGTCGATGTAGCCATTAAGCGCATAGCGGTGCAAAAGTATCAACTGGAACTAGTTTATGCAGAGGCTAGCCCCCGGCCTGGAGTCAGTCAGATCTATACGGTTTCCGGCGATGAGTGGCAACTCGATACGAGGATAATTAAATGGAAAGGATGGGCTAATTTACTCGGCATGGATAGCTATTATCGACTGCATCGCCTGAGTGGACGTTACGCCGAGATCGATCAGGCAAATAGCTTGCCGCAAACCGCATACCAGCTGTCTGACCCTGACAATGGCATCAGTATCTGGGATATAAAACGCCTTTCAAAATCGAGGCTACCTTTTTTCGACGCTTACTATGGGCAAAGTGTTTTTCTTCCGTTGAAGGACGGCGCCCGGTTTACCGTTACGATTGCCCAGGCGGGACTATTAGTTCGACCAGCCAACGAAATTGCCCAGCGAGCCCTTGAGGACTGGTAGTTTAGACGCTGGTCTGGTTGTCCTTGTCGAATTGGATTAACGCGTACGCTGAATGATTATGAATCGATTCAAAGTTCTCCGACTCTAGCACGTATTGGCGTATACGCTCATCCTTGTTGAGTTCACCAGCGATATCGCGCACCATATCTTCGACAAATTTTGGGTTATCGTAGGCGCGTTCAGTAACATATTTTTCGTCTGGGCGTTTTAACAAACCGTAAAGTTCACAGGAAGCCTGCTTCTCTACAATATCAATAATTTCTTCAATCCAGATAAAGCCAACGGTTTTTGCGCTTACCGTGACATGTGAGCGTTGATTGTGCGCACCATAGTCTGAAATTGATTTTGAACAGGGGCACAGGCTGGTGACCGGGACCTGGATTTTGACCCGCGTGCTGGTTACACCCCTGTCTATTTCGCCGATAAGGGTGACTTCATAGTCTAGAAGTGACTTTACGCCCGAAATTGGGGCTTTCTTACTAACAAAGTAGGGGAAACTCATTTCGATACTACCGGAATCCGCTTCCAGCATTTCCGCCATCTCGGACAGCATGTCGCGAAATGATGATACTGAAATTTCTTTCTCGTGATCATTCAGAATTTGTACGAAGCGGGACATATGTGTGCCCTTGAACTGATGGGGCAGGAACACGAACATGTTAAAGTTGGCTATCGTATGCTGTACACCATCGGAACGATCCTTGACCACTACGGGATGGCGTATATCTTTAATACCCACCTTGTTAATTGCGATTTGGCGTGTATCCGCCGAGCCTTGAACATCAGGTATGCCTGGCGTCCTGGGGACAGTTTGACTCATTACGATACCTCTGTATTTGGCTGAGTAACACTAAGCAATCGATAAGTGGGATGATGGAGCAGGTGCCAGGCCATAGACCGATAATGCTCGTATTATAATAACCAAGTGGAACGGTAGGTTATTATACTGTTGAGATTCTTTTAGGCAAACAATCATGAATTGATTTCCGTTTCTGTGCGTAATTATATCGATAGTAAATGAATCCCAGAGTGAGTTGCCCTGTCAGTCTCTGAGTCGATTAGCTTTATGTGAGTAATTTGGACAGGGGCACGAGGTACTGGTGCCCCGCGGACAAGCCACCATGGCGTTGTTGTACAAGAGATAGCGATCGGCTATCTGTCTAAATGGTGGCTCCGGAGTATCCTGATCCAGAGGTTCCCGAACTAAATCTAAACTGTTCGACTAGGCCGGAGTTACATCTTCAGCCTGAGGGCCTTTCTCACCATCGGTAACTTTCATGGTTACCGTCTGCCCTTGCTGGAGAGTTTTGTGACCTTCAGTTTGTATGACGCTAAAATGTACGAACACGTCTTTACCACCTTCTTGCGAAATAAAACCATAACCCTTGGCATCGTTAAACCATTTAACAGTGCCAGTGACTAATTCAGACATAACTATACTCGATTAATTAAAGATGATTTGATACTGATAACTAAAATTCTCAATCAGATCAGGCCTGATTGTATGTGAATATCGAAAAAGACGCCAACTTTTAGGCTGAATCTAAGGGGAAATAGGTGGCTACACCGGCTTACTGGCGCCAGCAAGGTAAAAAAATCAGGTTGCGAATAAAAATTCACCCAGTTCGAGTGAGCGATATTAACGACAGGGTATTTTACTAAGAATTGCCTTTTAACTGCTACTCGTCGATAAAACGAGTGATCGCTTGCCGGACACCAGCGATATCCAGATCATAATCCTGTAGTACTTGATCCCGGTTTCCCTGCTCGGGGAAATTATCGCTCAGGCCGAGACGGAGGCAGCTGATTAGTATTCGTTGCTGGTTGAGAAACTCCAGTACCGCACTGCCTGCGCCACCCGCTACTGCACTATCCTCGATGGTTACCAGTCTGTCATGTGTGGCGGCTAGTTGTGTAATTAAGGATTCATCCAGCGGCTTGATGAATCGCATGTTAACTATGCTCAAGTCGAGTTCCTCACCCAGTTCCAGTGCGATATCGAGCAGGGTGCCAAATACTAATATCGCTGTTCCAGTGCCTTCACGTACCAGAATCGCTTTACCGATTTCGGCGGCAACAGAAGTATTGATAGCATCGGGCCTGGGGGTACTGTCGCGTGGATAGCGAACCAGGGCAGGACCTGGATACTGGTAGGCGGCATTTAGCAACTCGAACATGTCCTCGGCATTCGCGGCGGCCATAAGGACAATGCCGGGTATGCAGCGACAATAACTGGTGTCGAAACTACCGGTATGGGTGGCGCCGTCTGCACCGACGATTCCCGCTCGATCAACCGCAAATGTAATGTCGAGCTCCTGAATAGCAACATCGTGTATGAATTGATCATAGGCGCGTTGTAGAAATGTCGAATAGATCGCGACTACTGGTTTTAATCCCTCGCAAGCCATACCAGCCGCCAAGGTCACCGAATGTTGTTCCGCAATGCCGACGTCATGGTATCTTTCAGGAAATTTTTGTGAAAACTCGACCAGGCCCGAACCCTCGCGCATAGCGGGCGTAATTGCGTGTAGCAGCGGATTTTCTTCGCCTTTTTTAACGAGCCAGTCGGAAAATATCTGGGTGTAGGATTGAACACCGGGTTTGCTGGAAGAGGTCACCTCCCCCGTTTCCGGGTCAAATGGACCAACCCCGTGGAACTTGCAGGGATCATCTTCAGCCGGGGCATATCCCTTACCCTTCTGGGTTACGATATGCAGCAAACGTGGGCCTGAAAGCTGCTGAAGATTTTTTATCAGGCGCATTACCTCCTTAAGGTTATGGCCATCGATGGGTCCGAAATAGTGGAAGCCAAGTTCTTCAAACAAAGTGCCGGGTACGATCATGCCCTTAACATGTTCCTCGGCACGACGCGCGAGTTCCCAGGCGGAAGGAATTTGCTGTAAAACTTTCTTACTGCCGGCACGCATGTTGGCATAAATCTTACCCGACCATATGCGTGTCAAATATTTGGACATTGCGCCGACATTGGGTGAGATCGACATTTCATTGTCATTGAGTATCACTAGTAAATCCGGATCAATAGCGCCGCCGTGATTCAGGGCTTCATAAGCCATGCCAGCGGTCATACCACCATCGCCGATAATCGCCACGGTCTTACGATTTATACCCTGTGCCGCGGCTGCTATCGCCATGCCAAGTGCGGCGCTAATAGAGGTGCTTGAGTGGCCGGCACCAAAATGGTCGTATTCAGATTCGGTAATCTTCGGGAAACCTGATAAACCACCTTTTTGCCTTAACCCTGACATTTGCTGCCGTCGGCCAGTGAGAATCTTATGTGGGTAGCACTGGTGCCCGACATCCCAGACCAGGCGATCCTCGGGTGTGTTAAACAAGTAATGTAGTGCGATAGTTATTTCTATCGATCCAAGCCCAGAAGCCAGGTGCCCCCCGGTTTTTGCGAGGCTCTGGATAATATACGCGCGTAATTCTGCCGCCAGCGGCACCAGTTGGTCTTCTTCGAGGGCTCGCAGATCCGCTGGGGATTGAAGCGCGTTCAGTAACGGGAAATCGTCGGGAGTCATTAGTTAATGTGTGCGCTCTACAAACCAGGCCGAAATATACCTTAAAATCTCCGCTTCCTCATCAAATATCGATAGCGCTTCGAGTGCGCTTTGATGCAACTCGAGTGCCTTTTGGCGTGATGCCTTGAGACCAATTATCGATGGAAAGGTAGGTTTATTGCGTTCTCGGTCAGATCCCTGTGGTTTTCCTAATGTTTCTGTGTCGCCGACGACATCCAGTATGTCATCCTGTACCTGAAACGACAGGCCGATGCACTTTGCATAGGTATCAAGCGCGTTGAACCGGTCTTTACTCAGCTCACTGGAACTCAGTGCCGAAAATTGGATACAGGTTCTTATTAGAGCACCAGTCTTATGAATATGCATTGTTTCAAGTTCGGTTATATTGAGAGTTTTGCCAACCGAGTTAAGATCAATTGCTTGTCCGCCGGCCATGCCTCGCGAGCCGGAAAACAGTGATAGCTTTTCGATCATCTCTAATCTGGCCTGGCAGTCCGTGGTCATATCCGGATCATGGCTGAGTATATAAAATGCCAGTGCCTGCAGCGCATCGCCGGCCAGTATTGCCGTTGCTTCGTCAAATTTCTTGTGGCAAGTAGGTCTGCCCCGGCGTAAATCGTCATCGTCCATCGCCGGCAAGTCGTCGTGGATCAGGGAATAAGCATGAATTATTTCAACTGCCGCGGCCGCGCCGTCAACCAGTTTCAGATCGAGACCCAGCGCAGCTGCGGTGGCATAAACCAGTACAGGCCGCACACGTTTGCCGGGAGCGAGGACTGAATATCGCATTGCCTGATGTAATTCTGGTGGATTGACCGAATCGGCTGGAAGCCAGTGGGCCAGGGACTTATCGACCCTGTTTTGATATTCCGTTAACAGAGATTCGAAACCGCGCGAATCAATCTTCATCTGCAGAATCGAAAGGAATCGTTTGTTGTAATCCGTTTTTTTCGATCAATTTTTCAACACGCGTTTCGGCATTGCTGAGTGTATCCTGACAACTTTTTGCCAGCTTAATGCCTTCTTCGAACTGGTTCAGTGAGTCCTCGAGGGCGAGTTCGCCGCTTTCCATCGCATTCACAATCTTTTCCAGCTTTTGCAATGCTTTTTCAAAATCTTTTAAATTGTTTTCGTTATTGGGCATGCTGGTATTCCCTTTATTTTTTCATGGGTTGTTGGGTAGTAATTTTGTACCCGGTCTAATATAAGTGCTCGGTTTAGTGAAATTATAATGCATCGAGAGTATCGGCCAAGTGGTTAACAGGAATCAATTTTAAATTTTTTATGTTGTTTCGTTTTGGCATGTTAGCTTTTGGAATAATCGCTGTTTCGAAGCCATGTTTGCTGGCTTCATTAAGCCGTTCCTCGCCATTCGGAACAGGCCTGATTTCACCAGACAAGCCAATTTCGCCAAACACCAGTGTTCGATTACTCATTGGACGATCACGGTAGCTTGACAGGATTGCCAGAATAACCGCCAGGTCTGCACCGGTTTCAGTAATCCGGACGCCGCCAACGGCGTTGATAAATACGTCCTGATCGGAGAGTGGAATTCCCCCATGGCGTTGCAAAATTGCGAGCAACATGGCCAGCCGGTTTGATTCAAGCCCTACGCTGATTCGGCGCGGATGGCCCGCGTGGCTCTCGGTTACGAGTGCCTGAATTTCGATCAGTATGGGCCGACTGCCTTCTCTCGATACCATGATGACACTACCGGATACTGGTTTATCATGTTGTGAAAGAAAAATGGCCGAAGGATTGCTAACCTGTTTCAGGCCCTCATCGGTCATTGCAAAAATGCCCAGTTCATTGACGGCGCCAAACCGATTTTTAACAGCACGTATAACTCGATATCGGGTCGAGCTGTCACCCTCGAAATACAAAACCGTATCGACCATATGCTCGAGTACCCGGGGTCCGGCGAGTTGGCCTTCCTTGGTCACATGCCCGACCAGAAAAATTGAAATATTGCTTTGCTTGGCCAGGCGTACCAATATTGCAGTGCTTTCTCGAATCTGACTGATCGAGCCAGGCGCCGACTGTAAACTATTGGTGAAAATGGTCTGAATCGAATCGATTACCATAACTACCGGTTTGACCACTGAGGCCTGTGCGATGATTTCTTCTACACAGGTTGAAGCGAGTAACTTCAGATGTTTGTTGGTAAGTTTTAGGCGTTGGGCGCGCATGCTGACCTGCTGTAACGATTCTTCACCGGTAACATAAAGCGCATTAAGTTGAAGGCTAACTTTCATCAGGCATTGAAGTAATATAGTCGACTTGCCAATGCCGGGATCACCGCCCAGTAAAACCACCGAGCCCTGAACCAGGCCGCCGCCTAAAACGCGATCGAGTTCTTCTATCTCACTGCTGAATCTGGCCGTCTTCGTAGAAGGCACTGCGTCCAGATCAATCACCCCGGCTGAGCCATCGTTGCCATGCCAGTTAAATTCAGGTTTACGAACTCCTGCCAGGGACGGCAGCTCTTCGATGCTATTCCAGCTCTTGCAATCAGGGCATTGCCCCGACCACTTGGGTTGAATACAGGCGCATTCGCGGCACTGATACTGCGCTTGTGCTTTAGCCATTATTTTGTGGTTCGGTTTGATCTTCGCCCGGGGAAGGGATCTGGTCGAGGAAAAGACGGGCGGTTTTCACCATGTTATTCTTAACCTGCATGATCTCCAGCGGATATTGATTTAACTTTAGACTGGTGCCGGCCTCGGGAATAAATTCCATGTGTTCGAGGATTAGTCCATTCAGGGTTCGTGGCCCATGGCTCGGTAAATTAACGTTCAGATGGCGGTTAATCTCGCGAATATGCGTCGATCCGTCGATTAAATAACTGCCATCGCCATCCTGGTAAAACGGCTGGTGCAAGGCGGTCGGGTCGGTAGTAAACTCACCCACGATTTCCTCCAGTATATCTTCAATCGCCACCAGGCCCTGGATATCCCCATACTCGTCGACGACGAAGCCCATTCGACGCTTGTTTTTGCGAAAATTGATGAGCTGGGTAGTGAGAGGTGTGCCCTCCGGAATGAAGTAACTCTGGCGGGTTAAACGCGCAAGACCATCGGGATCAAAACTATCGTCCATTAACAGGGGTAGTATTTTTCGCAACTGTGCGATGCCAATTAGATTGTCGATGTTGCCCGCATAGATTGGAATCCTGGTATATGACATATTGGTAATTTGCTTCAGGATATCGTTCCAGTTGTCTTCCAGATCTATGCCGATAATCTCATTACGCGGGACCATTATGTCATCCACGGTTACTTTTTCGAGGTCGAGTATGCTGAGCAACATTTCGCGGTGGGTATCCGGTATTAGTCCACTGGTTTCACTGACTGCTACGCGAAGCTCTTCAGAAGTCAGGGCATCGGTGCCCCGGGGGTTCGCATAGCCCTGGAATGGGGCCAGCACTAGTCTTGAAAGCCAGTTGATTATCCACACGAATGGCGCCAGTATACGTGACAGCGGCTTGTAGACATAAGCCGCTGGAAAGGCAATTTTCTCAGGATGGTTTGCCGCCAGGGTTTTTGGTGTTACCTCGGCAAACAACAACAGGATTATAATCAGGCAACCTGCTGCAATCGCGATGCCGGCCTCGCCGTACATTCGATAACCGATAAAAGTCGCTAGCTGCGTGATTAAAATATTAATAAAATTGTTACCCAGCAGGATCAGGCTAATCAATTTATCAGGATCGCTGAGCAGTTCGAGGGCCCGCCTCGCACCACCGTGATTCTTATCTGCCAGGTGCTTTAAGCGATATCGATTCAGGCGCATTAAGCCTGTTTCCGAACCCGAAAAAAAGGCGGATAACAGAACCAGTCCGAATAATATTAAAAACAGGATATAGAGAGGAATTTCGTTCAAGGCTGTTGCCGGGATAGTAGTTGTGAACTATTCAGAGAATGAACTCGAGCACCAGTTTACTGCCGAAATAGGCGAGCATTAAAAAGGCGAAAGCTGAAAGTGTCCAGCGTATAGCAGTTTTTCCCCGCCAACCAAACTGAAACCGGCCAAATAATAGAACAGCCAGTATGAACCATGCCACAATAGATAACACGGTTTTATGCACCAGGTGTTGAGCGAAAATATCTTCGAGGAACAGGAAACCGGTTAATAAAGATGCACTCAGGCAGACAAAACCAAATCCCAGGAACTGGAATAGCAGGGTTTCCATGTCGTGCACGGGTGGTAAGTAGCGAATAAAGCCGCCGGGGTTATGGGTTCGAATTGAATAGTCCTGGTAGGCAAGCAGCAGGGCCTGGATTGCGCCAAGCATAATCAGGCTATAAGCGACAACAGAGATCATAATATGTCCTTGCAAGCTGTTGTCACCGATAATTACTACTGGATCACTAAAATGGAAAATAGTGAAGATGCTAGCGAGGCCACTCATCGGAAAGACCGCTATTCCGAGGCTTTCGATTCGACGGAAAATGCTGCTAAGTAATATCTGTACCGAGACTAGCCAGTTTACTAGTGAAAATGCGATGAAAAATCCCAGGTTTAACCCCACAGGCTGGTAGATTAGATGGTTGAGTAGCAGCGCATGCAATATCATCGCGGCCAGGGCGGGAGCTAATGGTATCCACCGATTTTGGGCCTGACTATCCAGTTGTTTGAATATCAGATAAGCAGACAGGCAATATAAAACTGAGGCGAGAATGCTGGCTATGGTGGGGAACATCGTAATTAGTCAAGGACTCAGGCAGGCAAGTGTAACCGAAAATTGAACGTATCGCACTATCATCACAGGCCCTGCTTTATCATCAGTCCTGGTTAGTTGCAGACTTTGTAAAACTCGCGAAGAAATACGTTATCGTGACGCGGGTTACAGAATCTTTTGATAGTAAATAAATAACCTTGTGGGCATTTTGGCAGGTTTATCCGGATTTATTGTCAATTTTTGCTATAAAACTAGGGTAATTTAGCAGTTATACTGGCCTGCCATGCGTACAATAATCAAAATTATCGATGGATTGAAATGCAGATAAAAATATTAGGCTGGGCTGGTGGTATCGGGGCAAATCTAAGAACCACCAGTTTCCAGATCGATGACGATGTGCTGATAGATGCCGGTACCGGACTGGGCGATTTGCCGTTGAACCAAATGACAGGGATTCGGCATATCTTTTTAACCCATTCCCACATGGATCATATTGCGGGGTTGCCCCTGCTTGTGGACAGCATGTTCGGAGTCCACGATGAACCGATTATCGTCCACGCCCAGGAAAAAACAATCGAGGCGTTGAAAGCACATATATTTAACTGGATCATATGGCCTGACTTTTCTGAGTTACCTACCAAAGATAATTCCTCGATTTGTTTCAAGGTAATGAATCCTGGCGACAAGCTCACCATACGGGATCGGGTATTTGAAATGATTCCAGTTAATCATACAGTGCCAGGTGTCGGTTACTGCATATCTGCACCGAAAGCCACCGTTGCCTTTAGCGGTGATACCACCACTAATGAAACGCTGTGGGAGGTCTTAAACAGTTATCAAAATATTGACATGTTGTTCGTCGAGGCCGCTTTTTCTAATCATGACATCGAAATCAGCAAAATTTCGAAGCATTATTGTCCGCAGTTGCTGGGCGAAGATATGAAAAAGTTAAATCATCGTCCAGATGTCTGGCTTACTCATTTTAAACCCGGTGAAGAAGAACTGATTTATGACCAATGTGTCGAGGCATTACCCGATTTCAACG
>JBGUEB010000067.1:0-14561 GCA_041821565.1 Gammaproteobacteria bacterium
CCGCGGGATTACCAACTAGCCAGAAAAACGCGTCGATCTTGTTATCGCATAGTGCGCCGGGAGTTTCAGAAGACTTCATCTGCGCGGCGAGTTTAAGATCTTTGTTGGTATGGCCCATGGCTTTCCAGACAACATTCCAGGTCGCTTCTGTGCCAGATCCTGCATTACCAATATTGACACGCTTGCCTACCAGATCGCTAATATGCTTAATGTTGGAATCTTTACGCGCGACGATGCTGATCGGTTCCGGGTGTACTGAGAATACAGCTCTCAATTCCTTATAGGGGCCCGCATCGATAAACGCCTGTTTGCCAGTACCGTTGTATGCATGATACTGCCAGTCTGACTGGGCAACGCCCATGTCCAGCTCACCGCCGCGAATGGTGTTGATGTTATAAACGGATCCACCAGTCGATTCAACCGAGCAACGAACACCGTGTTCCTTACGTCCCTTGTTTACCAATCGGCATATTGCACCACCGGTTGGGTAGTAAACACCAGTGACTCCGCCGGTACCTATGGTAACAAATAGCTGATCTGCGGCGATTACGGTTCCCGTACTAAATGACGTGGCTACCAGTGACGCAATAGCGATCTTGCCTAACACTTTCATAATTTTCTCCTTATGCTTTTCGGGCCGATTGATTGTTGTTATGGTGGTACAAGGCTTCGGCAACCCGTGTACCACTTAAAAAAACCCGGGAGGGTTTCGCCCATTGTAGGTTTAGGGACATTAAAGTCAACTCGACAGCAGGGCTTTGGATAATACACAACGATTTACCAACGTCAGTTACAGGATTGCTACCGAATGACGCTACCTTCCAGGTATCAATAATTTCACTATTGTAGCAATCATTTTCGAGTAGAATGGCGGCCGATCACTGTTAGCAGTCCTGAGAAATTAGTAGTCCCGAGAAATCCCTTGCCAGCTCTAAATACTGAAATTCGACAATTCCTGAAAATAGCTTTGCCGCTTTCGGCTGCCTACCTGGCCGAATTCGCGATGTTTATCACTACCAAGATGGTAGTTGGCAAGCTCGGCTATCATCAACTCGCCGCAGTCGGTATTGCTGGCGATCTGTCTTTCGAAATTCTGGTGATACTGATGGGGTTGCTTTCAGTAATCGGCGTACTCGCGGCACAGGCCGAAGGCGCGGGAAACAAGGCAGAGGTGGGTCAATCGGTCCGTCAGGGAATGATTGTCGCCACCCTGCTGGGGATACCGTCGATGGTATTTATCTGGAACCTGGACCTGATATTAGGTGCAACAGGCCAGGATCCGATTGTCATCGAACATACAATTCCTTACTTGAGGGCCCTAAGTGCCATGGTACTACCGGTACTCTGGTTTGCAGTTTTCAGGAACTTCGTTGCCGCCCTGGCCCAACCGGCGGCGATCATGGTCATCACGGTTATAGCCGTATTCCTGAACTATCTGCTGACCGTCTGGTTTGTGCACGGGGGCCTCGGACTAGCTGCGATGGGTTTGTTTGGTGCCGGGCTCTCGACTTCCCTGGTCACCTGGTTCATGTTTATTAGCCTGACAATTTTTATTTACCGCAAACCCTATCTACGTGGCTATGGAATTTTCCGTTCCGGTTGGGGCATGCATTTGCCAACCTGTCGCGAAATCATGCGACTCGGTATTCCGGTCGCGGGACTCACTTTTCTCGAGGCGGGTCTGTTCGCCGCTGTAGCAATTCTTTCCGGCTTTATCGGCGCCAAATCACTCGCGGCCTACGAAGTCGTCGGCGCCTGGATTGGAATCCCATTCGTTATCGCCCTCGGTATGGCCGAGGCTACCATGGTGCGCGTAGCCTACGCGGTCGGGCGAAATGAAATTCGCGATGTGCGCAGAGCAGGCCACATAGGTATGGCCCTGGGCGTTGGAATACTAATTGCCTTGATTGCAGTGCCGCTTGGATTTACCGATCAAATCGTTCAAATTTTCATTAACCCGGCCGATCCCGGATTTGCAGAAGTATCGGAACTCGCGACCGGTTTTCTCATGATCGCGGTAATCTTCCAGGTGTTCGATGGTTTACAGGCAATTGCGGCGCGTGCATTACGCGGGATTAAGGACAATCTTGCGCCCCTGTGGATAGCCGGCTTTGGCTACTGGATACTCGGTATCGGCGGTGGTTCTTTGCTTGCATTTTACTACGATTTGGGGGGCACAGGACTATGGTGGGGCCTGGCCCTGGGATTGTCAGTTACAGCCTCACTGTTGTGCTGGCGTTTTAACCGATTAACATCCCGACCACTAAAGGTCACACTAGCCGAGAACTAGATTCGACCAGCTATCATCGTTTGGCAATGCGATTCAGACCCGACCCTGAACCACACGCCCATAAAATCCCTGTTGTTCCTCTGCAGTAAACAGCCTGCCAGGCGCTTCATAATATGTAAAAACACCAATGATACGCGGCCTGTCGCCTTCTACCGGTTTGATTCTGTGGGCTGTATTCTTACCTTTAAATACATTTAAATCACCGGCACCCAGTGCAATCGTCTCCACCGCTGGGTCCCGGTTTCGCAATAGTTTCGCAACACCATCATAGTTCGGGTCGCCATCGCTGCGAAGATTCGGGCGATATTGAAACTCAGCCCCGGCAACTGGTGATTGTAGTAATAGTGTCGTGGTAAATTCAGAGCGATCGAAATGCCAGTTCAACCCCTCGTTTTCGTAATAAGCCATTACATTGAATCTTGCCAGTGGGTCGTCCATCACGAATAGCGCATCTTTTTTCATCACGCGGGCCAGAAACCTGGCCAGTGCCGGCCATTCGTAGATTCGCCTGATCGCATTGTCTGCCAACTGATCCGCACAAAGCGTATGGTTGATTGTTTTTTGCAGTGCCAGTGCCGGATGGTCAGGTTCAACGTCGGTCGGTTCATTGCTAAAATAAATATTATGTTCTCGCTCGTGTGTGAAAGCCTCGTTGCCAAATTGCGGTAACAGCCTGTCGAGCATACCCGTTAGCGCCGAAGAGAGGACGAATCCCGGCAGGGTAAACATACCCTGACGATCAAGATCTGCGATACAGTTTCCAATCAAATTTTTACAGGCAGCCGAGCCCGGTTCATGCAGCGGATAATGCTCCAGGTCGATCAACTCATTCATCGCTTTCTCACCCACAACTAATATTAAAAAACAGTACCAACAAAGATTTCAGTGCTAATACTATGAACAGCATATCAATTTAACAAGTTGGGATTTGTCAACAAAAAGCACCCGACTGCGGAAAAGGTCAGGTCGGTGCTCCTCGATAGTAATGCCATAGGAAAAGACTGCCCGCGCTGCGCCAGGGTGACCAGTGTTCAATCAGTGAACGCGCCTGCTTTTCGCCAGGACGCTGCTCCAGTCCTTTTAAGCGCTGCAACGCAACCTGTAGGGCGAGGTCATTCGCAGGGAAAACATCCCGTCGTTGCAGCGAGAACATCAGGTAAATTTCCGCACTCCAGTCGCCGAAGCCGCGTAAAGCCGTTATTGCCCGAATGGCCTGCTCATCGTCCAGAGAGATTAATGCTGCTGTATCGAGGCTTCCATCGACGATCGCGTGCGCCAACCCAAATGCGTATTCGACCTTGCGTCCGGATAATCCGGCCGCACGCAGGCTGTCGGGTGAAAGCTTTTGCAATTCACTTGCTTGCATGCGCGGTAACAGTTCACGGACCCGACCCATAACCGCTGCTGCTGCCCCGGTCGAAATCTGTTGACCGACAATTGTTGACAACAGGGTCTCAAAACCTTGCGGGCGAATTCTCGGTTTTGGATAACCGATAGTGTGCAATGCAGTTTCAACATCGGCATCGATACGAGCTATGCTGTCGATATCTTTTTTAATCTGTTTCTGATTCAATTAACTCCACCAAATTATTTTAAGGAGACCCAAATGGCCGCTTACTGGATTGCCCATGTTAACGTATTAGACGCCGATGCTTACGGCGAGTATGCCAAACGCTCTACCGGCGCAATCGAAGCGCATGGTGGCGAGTTCCTCGCACGCGCTACCCGAACAGTCTGGCTTGAGGGCGAAGATCGTGCGCGCAATGTCGTGGTTCGCTTCCCCAGTGTAGAGGATGCCGAAAAATGCTACCAGTCAGATGCCTACCAGGAAGCCCTGTCTTATGCGAAGGGCGCCTCGGTGCGCGATCTTTGTATCGTCGAAGGCAATTAAGTCCGACAGACTTCCAGGGATTATTAGCCGAGACGATCCCGTAACTGGTAATAACGAACCGCTGACGACAGGAACCAGGGAGTTCCAGAGTAAAATGGCCGGGTCTGGAATTTGACATCATTGAAAGCGATTTTACCTTCGGCTTTGCCAAGTACCTGTAGACCCAGGCGGTTGCCAAAATAACTCGCCAGGCAAATACCCGATCCACAGTAACCCATTGCATAAAAAAGACCATCCTGCTCACCCAAATGCGGAAGGTAGTCAAAAGTGAACCCTACAAAACCCATCCAGGCATGGCTGAGTTTGACGTCTTCAAGCTGTGGAAAGATACGCAACACTTCCCGGCGTAACGCAGGGGCACTTTTAACCGGATCAGATTCAAAAACTGAGACTCGCCCTCCAAACAACAACCGCCTGGCATCCGGAGAACGGCGAAAGTAAACGACCAGTTTCCGCGAATCGCTAAACACTCGATCTCTCGGTATCAGCTTGCTCATGCGTTCGGATTCAATCTGTTCGGTCGCTAACATGTAACTCCCGATCGGAACAATGCGTTTGCGCTGCCATGGTGTAACCGTGCCGGTATAGCCACTGGTTGCGACCACAACCTTGTTTGCCCTGACCACACCCTTGCTCGTAGTTACACTAAATCCGCTGATCCCGCGCTCGATATTTAACGCCTCGCAATCGGAAACTATCCGGCAACCCCTTTCAATCGCTAACTGCAACAAACCCTGGTGATACTTCGCCGGATCGAGCGAGCAATGACCTGGAATAACCAGGCCACCATGATAAAACTCGGAATCGATTTCGCTCGCCTGATCCTTGCGCTCGACAATGACGAGCGGTTGCTCAAGCCCTTTAGGTTGATTGTTGGCATAATGCACCAGCTTTCTGAACTGCGCGGGATTATGAGCCGCCTGAAACCTGCCGCAATGTCTGAAGTCACTATCAATGGTTTGCGCGTGAATGAATTCGTCCATCCATTCGAGCGCGCTACGCGCGCCTTTTAGCAAATCGAAGGCCAGTTTTTCGCCAAACTTGTTCTTCAGCTCTGCATAATCGGGTTTTATTTCACCACTAATCTGGCCGCCATTGCGCGAACTACAACCCCAGCCCGCGGACTCGGCATCGATCACCAACGTATCCATACCACCCACCGATGTTTCCAGCGCGCAGTTTAGACCTGTATATCCCGACCCAATAATTAACACGTCAACCTGCCGGGGTAGCGTCTGTTCGTCAATTGCCGGACGAGGCGTTTGGTCCCACCAGAAAGGTTGCGCCTTAAAGTCTTCGGTAAAGATTGACTGCTTCATTAGCCTTGAAGTCGAGGTGGAAAATTAATCGAGCTAAGCATCAGGTTCACAGCTATCCCACTAACAAAATGAAATATTGCACGCAACCGGTGATGTAGCAGTATTTGGTGTGTATCGATGCGTCCGAGACACGAATTGGGAATACCCGACTGAGACCGTCATCCGCATGGATGCGGATGCCGAGCCCCCATGGAAGGGTTTACGGCGTGTCTCAGTTGGGTATTCCCAATTCATGTCCCTACGAGTTAACGGATAGCATTGCATCGAACTACATCAAATCCAGGATAGACTGGTGCAGGCTCTGCGGGATTTCGATGCCAGTTTCGGTTGTCTTTTGCCTGTTTTCGAATCGCCGCGCACCTGGCAGGCGTGTGCCTTCCTGCGCCAGTATGGCTTCGAATAGTTTTTCGCCGTGGGCCAGGAAACCATCAGGGTCGCCGAATTTGGCCGGATCGAGCGCCATAATTAACTCACCACCCTTAGGCGAAGCACCCCTGCCAGCATCGTCTAGTACCGATTCGATACTCAAAAATTCTCCAATCATGGCGCCAGCCAGTAATTCAACCATCATTGCCAGGGAGGCACCCTTGTACCCACCAAAGCCGAGTTGAGCTCCCTCTAGCACCACATTGGGATCTGTGGTTGGTTCGCCATCGGGTCCAATACCTACGGTCTCTGGCACACTATGTCCGTCTCGTGCAGCTATCTGAATTTCACCACGTGCCATCGTCGCAGAAGACTGATCGAACACCATCGGTGGCGCGTCTTGTCGCGGCCAGGCAAACCCCATCGGGTTAGTACCAAAAACGGGTTTTATACCGCCCGCTGGAGCAACATAGGGGTATGATGGTGTGAATGCGAAAGCACAAAGGCCTTCCATCGCAAGTTTTTCTACTTCCGGCCACATCGCCGCCACATGAAACATATTCACAAAAGCTAAAGCAGCTATACCATTTTCCCGTGCACAGTCGACCAGAGGCTGGTGGGCCATCGCCTGCCCTAGTGGCGCAAATCCGCCGTCTCCATCGACACGAATTACCGCGGGCGCCAATTGCTCGACCCAGGGTTTCGCTTTTCCGTTTGCCCTGCCCAATTTTACCCCAGCGGTATACCAGGGCAATCTAAACAATCCATGCGAATGACAGAGGTCGCCCTCCGCCTGGATCATTCGATCTGCTGTAGCACGGGCATTGGCTTCATCACAGCCATTGGCGAGCAGGCAGTTCATCGCCAGTACGTGTGCCTCTTCAAGACTCATATGAACGTTACTCATTTATCCCCACCTGTTCCGGTCTGTTTAATGAGATCCAGATGATACCTGAATATTATCTCCTTTTGAGATTAGAGGGTTTCGTAAAGGGATGATCGACGTGTAACAGGTCCGCTCGAACTGAGGAAGGTTTCGGTTAAACCCCTGTCCGCGTGATTCATACGCCAGGACAACATCTTTTGCGTGTACTCCAGCACCAGGGATTGATATTCCGGGTTGTTTGCCTGGTTAACAAATTCTCCGGGGTCTTCTTGCAAGTCAAAAAACAGGGGTGGTAACGCGGTGAAATGCACGTATTTATAGCGATCATCGCGTATAACACTCAGATTGCATTGATGTGCGCTAATGCCGAGATTTTTCTCGATCTCGTCGTTCAGTAAATTCCGAAAATCATATTCCCAATGAACTTGATTCCGCCAGGATCCTGGTGCTTCGCCGGTATGTAATAGCGGCATCAGGGAACGACCATCGCATTGCGCGGGAATCTCGAGTCCTAGCCAGTCAAGCATGGTTGGCATCAGGTCGACATTCTCGCTAAACACATCGAGCTGTTTTCCCCGGCTCGCATCGGATGAAGGCCTCGGGTCTCTGATGATCAAAGGTACGTAGTACGACTGGTCAAAATAACCCAACTTGTTAATTAACCAGTGATCACCCATTTGCTCGCCATGATCGGAACTAAAAATGATTAAGGTCGAATCCCATTGTCCACATGACTTTAACGCGGCGAACAAAAGCCCCAGGTTATCGTCCACCTCGCTCATCAAACCATAGTAACTGGCTTTGGCTCTAAGGATTTCGAGTTCGGATTCGGGCGCCGTATAATTTGTATACTTCAGGTAGTAATCCAGGAACGGGTGCTGTTGCGCTTCCTGGTCGGGATCTTCACAACGCACAGGCGGTTCCATAGAAGCCGGGTCGTAAAGACGATTATAGGGCTCCGGCACGACGAATGGCGGATGCGGACGCAGCAAGGACAAATGCGTAATCCAGGGCTGCCCTTGCCGCTTAATCCAGTTGATACATTTATCAACCATGAAATGAGTTTCATGGTCTTCGCTATTGATTGCGAGCGGTAACGGAAAATCACCCCCGTCTTCCCATTCGATTCCATCGACCTTTACACCATAAAGACCTTTGACAGGATCGGGCAGGGTATATCCCTTCTCTGTCAGCGATTCGACCCAGTCTAACGACACATCTGCCTTATAAGCCGTGTAGCTACCAATGCCGGGCAAGGGTTCACTAAAGTGCGTCAGGCGCGGATCATCATCGTTCAAACCCCGGGGGTCCATTGCGGTATCGGTGTAACCAAACAATGACGGCTCGTATCCCGCTTTGTGCACTTCCAGCGCCCAATTGCTCAACTCCCTGTCGACCGGTGTACCATTGACTACACAGCGATGGTTCGCCAGATACATGCCGGTATGGATCGAGGTACGACTCGGTGCGCAGGGACTGGCCTGCGCATAATGCTGCCTGAATAGCGTGGCTTCCTTTGCCAGTGCGTCCAAATTGGGGGTTTTCACCACTGCATGCCCAAGTGCCGACAAACACTCACCGCGCCATTGATCGGCAGTTATAAAGAGTATATTCATCTAAACTAGCCCCTTCGTATACACGAAAGCCTTAAAACCAGTAATTAACCCAAATAATAGTTATGAATCGCTATTGTTCAAGTAAAAATAATTACACCAACCGATTGTTTTTATTCGACAATCCAGGTTTCATCTAGCCCATCAACAGGGGATCGAATGGGCAGGACACCATATTTTCAAACCCATCTTCAGTTACCAGTAACTGGTCTTCGAGCTTGATACCGTCGGGACCGCCAACTTCGCCGATATAGACCTCGACACAAAGCATCATGCCGACTTCGAGCACACCGTCATAACCCCGTTCTTCCCAGTCGTTTCTGTACTTGATCGCGGGCCACTCGTCGCAAAGGCCGACGCCGTGGAAGCGTGAACCATACTGCTGGGTCACATAGATCTCGGGCATATGGTGCCCGCGCTCACTCAGCTCTCGAAAGCTGACACCGGGTGCAACTAACGATGCATTGGTTTGAATATGTTCGAGGGCAAGTTTGTGCATGTCTTTCTGGCGCTGCGTGGGTTGGCCATCACCGATAAACCAGGTACGCGATATATCGGTGCACATGCCATAGCAACCGATCAGATCGGTGTCGAATGCAAGCAATTCGTTATTTTTTATAATACGCGGGCCGCATTCGAGGAACCAGGGATTGGTTCTTGGTCCGGACGACAGGATACGCGTCTCTATCCATTCGCCGCCCCGGCGTATATTGGATTTGTGCAACTCCGCCCAGACATCGTTCTCGGTAACACCGGGACGCGCAAATTCACGCATCTCTGCGATGGAACTCTCACAGGCGTGTATGGCACAACGCATGGCGAGAATTTCATCCGCACCCTTGATCGCACGTGTGCGCTCCATCAACTCTTCACCATCCATGACCTCGATGCCCACGGCCTCGAGCGCCCGTAGTCCGGCAATCTGGATCTTGTCGACCGCGAGACGTCGCCCCGAACCCGTGCGTTGGTTGAGCATATCGAGCACTTTCTGTGCGAATAGTTCGGCTTTTTCCTCGGTGCGTTGACCCGTGGCAAAATAGAAAAAGGATGCGCCGGCGTGTACTTCTTTTACGAGTGGATTATATTCGGACATATAGGCATAACCGCCGTATTCCCACAGCACCATGTAACCGTCGACTGTCACCATGCAGGCACGAAACGGATTATGGGCGTTCCAGAGCTGCATGTGCGTGGTATCAGTGGCGTATCGAATCGACAGTGGGTCGAACAGGAGTACGCCATCGAGATTACGTGTTTTCAGATTCTCGACGATGCGATCGAGCCGATATTGGCGCGTTGCCGGCAGATCCGGGCAGTGTAATCCAGCCTTTTCCCATTCAGCATAGGCTAAAGGTGTCGGCCCGATTTCAATGCGGTCATCATTATCCGGGGTATTATCCGGGCGCATTCGCGGCGCCCTGGCGGGGTTTACTTTTGGGTCTGGAATGGAATATGGATTGCTAGACATAATTAACTCCGTAGGCGTTCACCCTTCGGATCGAAGGGGGCGTGTTCGAGAATTTTTGCGCGATGGGGCAAACCCAGGATCGCGACATCGAGTTCGGTACCAGGATTAGCATGATCTGTTTTGATAAAACAAAGCGCGAGCGAAGCACCGACGCTGTGTCCGTATGCGCCCGAACTGACACGCCCTACCGGGGCGCCGTCGGTCAGGAATACCGGTTCGCCGCCATTTGCATCCGCATTCGTGGTTTCGACCTCGACCAGGACCAGCTTTTCGCGCGGCGCATTATCCTTGATCGAAAGATAGGCATCGCGTCCCAGAAATTCGGGCTTATCGAGCTTGATCAGGCGATCGAGCCCGACTTCCTGCGGCCAGTATTCGGGTGAATACTCCCGGCTCCAGCTACCATAACCCTTCTCCACCCGTAACGATAAGAGCGCACGCCCCCCTACCGGTCGAACCCCCAGGTCATGGCCCGCCTCGAGCAATGCATCGTACAATGCAAGCTGGTGTTCTATCGGCACATAGATTTCCCAGCCCAGGTCACCGCTAAAGGACACGCGTATGGCGCGGGCACCGATACCAGCGATATTAATTGCACGATTGCGCATGAATTTGAATGCATCATCAGAGAGGTCGGCATCGGTTAAACGCGACAACAGCTCCCGCGAATTTGGCCCCGCCACATTGAACCCGCCCCAGCCCTCGGTGAGGCTTTCGAAGCTAACGGTTTGCGGTCGTGAGATAGCGTTAAAATAACGTTGATGATAGCGCTCGGCAATGCCGGAGCCGATCATCAGGTAGTGCTCATGTGCAAGCTTGGTAATCGTAAAATCACCGGCAATACCACCACGTGCACCGAGCATCGGCGTCAGGCATGAGCGTCCTATTTCGGTTGGCACATTGTTGGCGACTAACCTGTTGAGGTAGTCTTCACTACCCTCGCCACGGATTTCATACTTGGCAAAGTTGGAAACATCGATGATGCCGACCGTCGAGCGCAAAGCCTTACACTCAGCCGCAACTGGTTCAAACCAGTTTTGTCGTTCGAAACCGTAGTCTTCGCTTGCCTCGACCCCCTCACCGGCAAACCATAAAGGATGTTCATAACCATAACTAAAACCGAATACCGCACCCATCGACTTCTGTCGCTCGTAAACGGGTCGTGTTTTGACCGGTCGACCGGCAGTACGCTCCTCGTAGGGAAAGTGAATCTTGAAGCGGTGTGAATACTGGTCGAGCGCCCGCGCCCTGGTAAATGGCTTACCCGCCCAGTGGCCAAAACGTGCCAGGTCCCAGGGGAATAAATCCATTTCAGGTTCACCCTGGGTAATCCATTGCCCCATCACAAGGCCGAGACCGCCCGACTGTGAAAATCCAGGAATGATGCCGGTACAGCAATAGTAGTTTTTAAGCTCGGGCACTGGCCCAATCAGGGCCGAGCTATCAGGAGACCAGATCATCGGGCCGTTGATTACGCGCTTGACCCCGGCTTCGGTTAATACTGGTACACGATCAAAGGCACGTATCAGGTTTTCCTCGATACGCTCCAGGTCATCATCCAGCAACTCATGACCAAAATCCATCGGCGTGCCATCTTCAGCCCAGAATTTACCACCTTTTTCGTAAGCGCCGACCAGCAGGCCCTGCCCTTCCTGGCGCATGTAATACTCGCCGTCGCGGTCGGCAATCGCCGGTAAGCGATTTTCCAGTGCGGCTATTTCCGGAATCGTTTCGGTAACGAAGTACTGGTGTTCCATCGGTATTAACGGTAGCTCGAATCCAGCCATCGCCGCCACTTCCCTGGCCCACAAACCGGCCGCATTGACGACGACATCCGCGTGAATAGCGCCCTTGTCGGTCTCAACGTCCCAACTACCGTCAGTTCGCTGCGTAGTGGCAATCACAGGGGTAAATCGCTCTATCTCGGCGCCGAGATTACGCGCCCCCTTGGCGTAGGCATAGGTAACCCCAGAAGGATCGACATTACCGCCATCGGGTTCATACATGATCGTGCGGATGCCATCGAAATTGGCCAGCGGATGCAGGCGCTCGGCCTCGTCACGGCTTAATTCCTCGAACTCGACCTGGAAATACCGCGCCTTTGCCGCCTGCATGCGCAACTGGTGTTCCCGATCCCGCGTCTGCGCCAGGTAGAGTGAACCGGGTTGAAAAATACCGCAGCCCTGGCCGGTAATCGCCTCGAGCTCTTCGTAAAGCTGCATCGTGTAGTATTGCAGTTTGGAAATATTATTGTGATCGTGCAAACCATGGATGCCTGCCGCCGCATGCCAGGTCGACCCGGACGTCAATTCATCGCGCTCGAGTAATACGGAATCGGTCCAACCCATTTTTGCCAGGTGGTATAGAATCGAACATCCTACCAGCCCGCCGCCAATGACTACGGCCTGTGCATGGGTTTTCATATTGTTTCCAGGGTTCGCTTATTTGTAATGGATTACCGCTATCGTTCAGGCAGATAGTAACTGGGGCTTGCTCGCAATAATGGTCTCTATCGCCTGTAAAAACTGTAAAACCTCTTGCTTTGTATTGTAATGGCACATTGATACACGCACACAGGTGGGTCTTTTTAATGGCTCGAGGATGTTGCCCGAGAAATAGTCATTTTTACGCACATGGGTGCGCACACCCGCGGCATTGAGCTGGCTAACGATATCGGCGCATGGAATCGCCTCGACGTACAGCGACACTAGTCCTTCCCTGTGAGGATTGTCGTGACCGCCTATGACAGCGACTTCGGGCATCTCTCTCAATCCTTGCTGGTCATCGTTACCATTGATCATTACATCGACCAGGTGGTTTTCCTGGTCTTTGATGGCCTTGCCAGCCGCCAGTACGCGCACGCGTCTCTGCTCGCTCGAAGTAAAATTCGATCCCAGCCAGTCAAGGTAATTGACGACCTCGGAAAAGCAGGCGAATGCCGAGGTATCACGCGTGCCCAATTCCCAGAAATCATCCGGGGTGCCGTCCAGATGGTCGTGCGGCAGGTTACTTAAACGCGGTGACAACCAGGCGAACCCGTAGTTATGTCGGGAAAAAACCTTGTAGGCCGAAACCGTATAGGCATCGATGTCGTAGCTGTCGATATCGAGATCACCATGCGGTGCATGCTGGATACCATCGACGACGATGATGCAGTCGGGTGATGCGGCTCGAATTACAGCCGCCACTGCCTTGATATCGACCGACATGCCGGTCACCGGGCTGGTGTGAATGATTGTTGCCACACGGGTATCGGCATCGACAACTGGACGATAATCGTCAGCAGTCACCGTGGCTGTAACGTTATCGTGAAGCACTGCCCGATACTGCTTGCCAGCGACCTTAGACCAGCGTTTACCCGCACTAACCGTGGCGGGATGTTCGAGCGTACTGCCGACGACATTACCGCCGGCGGGCGATCCCATAATCGCGGCACGTACCAGACGGAATAACAGTTCGGTACCGCTTTCACCGATGAAAACCGGCCCAGTTTCAACACCCAGGAAGGTACGCATATCTTCTCGAGACTGGTTGATTATCCGCACCAGTTCATGCGAGGCTGGATTGTCACGACCCTGGTTATCTGGGATAGAAGCCAACCTGGTATTCGCCTCGACTACCGATTTCAGGGTCAGCGAGCCGCCCGCATTTTCAAAAAAGACGCGTGGCCCCTGGTAAGGACAGGTATCGACATGATGGAATCGATCGCGAATTTCACTCAAGAGAGATTCGTTAAACATTTTTTCTCCGTTTCGTAGGTACTATCTGTCAGTTATCTGCAATTCAGGCCCAGACTATCCACGCCCGGCAATACCTCGATGCAGTCGCTCCATGTCATCGCGTCGACGCATCGCGTCCGTATCGAGGTCGCTAGTCGCTGCCACATCTGTTTCATAATTTCGATATCTGTCAACGCCGCGTGCCAGTAAAGCCGTAAAACCCGGTAACTTTGTTTGCCGCACATGGGGTGCTATATACTGAATATTGAGTCCAATACGTCGGTCCGCACCCACATTGGGTGATGACGCATGCAATAACCAGCCATGATGGAATGAGGCCTGACCGGGTTTCAGTTCAGCGCTGACAGCTTTCGACTCGTCAATATCGGCTACCCGCTGGCTTTGAAACAAAACATTATTTTCATCTTGCTCGCCGAGTATATGATGCTGTTGCCCAAGCTGGTGGCTTCCAGGAATCATGCGCATGCAACCGCTGCTTTCGCTGGCATCGGACAAGGCCAGCCAGACCGAGACCTGGTCATCGCTGTCCAGTCCCCAGTAAGTCAAATCCTGGTGCCAGCTTACGTGTGATCTGGTATTTGGTTCCTTGATGATATAGGTCGCGTTATAAATCAGTATGTCTGGGCCAATCAGCTCTTCGACGACGTCGAGTAGGCTTGCATGACACGTCAGTTTTGCGGCTGACGATAAAATGGTATGCACTTTCGCCAGGTAATGCATCGAACCAATTTGCTGTTCCGCATGCTCGAGTTGCCCGCGGTGTTCGGCTACTTCATCGGCGTTGATTATATCGATACCCGAGAGGTATCCCTGGGCATTATACTGCTCGCTATAACTCATCGAATTTATCTCTGGGCCCGCATTTCAGCGACAATGCTAGCATCGGCACAAATAAAAACATAACAGTTAATACACTTAAACTTTTTAATGATTTTATCATGTTCACCTCCAATATGCACGAAAGCTTTTAAGAAAATGATTGATTAAT
>JBGUEB010000068.1:0-14520 GCA_041821565.1 Gammaproteobacteria bacterium
CATGGAAAAAGGCGGCGTTATCGACGGCGGCACGCATGCTGCAACAACCCTCGAAGAAATGGGTGTTCCGCAGTACGTGATTGACAAAAATCTTTGCCCAGGTCTGCCAAACTGGGAAGCGTTGAAAAACTGTAAAGATGTCTTTGCAACTGCCGATTCCGGTGGCAAAGGCCGTTGGCTGGAAGGCCCGCAAAGCTGGCATGGAGACCTGATGCCGGTTCGCGTTAAAGCACTTGGACTGGGCGACGATTATGTCGTTAAGTTCGCAGGCGGCGCAGATGCGATCTGGGCAGAACTGTCGTCGGCCAAGAAGGAAGGCCGCGGTATCATTACCTTTAACTGGACACCAAACTTTACCGATGCGGAAGGTTTTGTATTCATCGAGTTTCCTGAATATACCGATGGTTGCCGTACCGCGGATGGTGGTGACGGATCCTGTGGGTCGCCAAAAGGCTGGCTAAAGAAAGCGGCTAACTATAAATTTCCGAAAACTCACCCGGCCGCCTATACAGCGTTTGTCAAATTGTCATTCACGACTGCCCAGATTGGTCAAATGGCCGCGCTGGTTGATGTCGAGAAATTGAGCCATCAAGATGCTGCGAAAAAATGGCTGGCTGAAAATGAGGATGTCTGGAAGCCTTTCACAATGTAAAGTTAGAGAATATAAACCGATGCTCCTGAATTCCCCTTACAGGAAGGAGTAATTTAGAGATATGACACCTTCCCTGGCTACAAGCCGGGGAAGGCGTTTCTGGTTACTCCCCCGGGCTATGCGGGGGATTAGAACTTCACTTTGGTGCGTACACGCTTTGTTTAAAATTGTCCTGGTTCTGAACGGATGCTGAAACGGCCAGTTTCACGACAACAGCGATTTGCGATGACTCCCAGGATCAAAAATGATTAGCGATAACAACAATAGTAGCAATACCTCTATCGAAAACGACACTCAGCCCGTCATCAAGTGCGATGGTGTTTACAAGATATTTGGCGACAACGCCGCAGACATGATGGCGAAATCGAAAGGTAATATCGATGTCGAAGCATTCAAGGAGGCGGGCTGTATCTTTGGTGTCAACAATGCATCTTTAGAAGTTCACAGGGGTGAAATGCTCATCGTCATGGGTCTTTCCGGATCCGGAAAATCAACCCTGCTGCGCTGTATTTCGAGACTGACTGACACCACAGACGGAAATATATCTATTGATGGCGAGGATTTACTCGCAATGAACGCTAAGGAATTGATGGAGCTTCGTCGCAACAAGATGGGCATGGTGTTTCAGAGCTTCGCGTTGTTGCCGCATAAAACCGTACTCGAAAACATTGCTTTCCCTTTGCAGGTAAAGGGTACAAGTACAGAAGATAGTATGAAAAGAGCCATGGATATGGTCAATCTTGTTGATCTAACCGGACGTGAAAATTACTTCCCCAGGCAACTCTCCGGGGGACAGCAACAACGCGTTGGTATCGCCAGATCACTTGCGGTAGAACCAGATATCTGGTTCCTCGATGAACCCTTTTCAGCACTTGATCCACTGATCAGAAAAGAAATGCAGGATGAATTTCTGCGCTTGCAGGAAATGTTGAATAAAACCATTCTATTTGTCACGCATGATTTCGACGAAGCCCTACGCCTTGCGGACAGAATAGCAATCATGAAAGATGGTGTGATCGAACAGTGCGATACGCCGGCCAATATTGTCCTCAATCCGGCAACCGAATACGTTGCCAAGTTTACCAATGAAGTGCCACGCGAAAGGGTATTGACCTGTGCGAATGTAATGGATGAAATCGATGGCGAATCGGACTTAAGCGATTTAAAGGTACCTCATGACGCGGTCATCGAAAAGGTTGCCGAAGCCGTTTTAAACGATCCAAAACCCGTCGCTGTTGTTGACGGCAATAACAATACGGTCGGTGTCCTCCATAGAAAGTCAATCATTCATATACTGTTTGGCAAGGATGAAGAAGCGACAGAGGGTACCAGTCAAGCGGCAGGTGCATAACCTATGAATTATATTTCCAGGCATCCAAAACTCGCACAATTTGCAGCCTTGCTGGTTGTGTTTTTCATATTATGTTTTGCTATTAGCCCATCGGAAAGCAATTTCCTCTGGCGCCTGCCTGCGTTTTTGGCCGCTGTTCCGGAGATGCTGAATAATTCGGTCGAATTCGTCATGTTCGAATGGATACCGATTGAAACCTATAACCCGGAAATCGAAGACTACGAAGAATCGGCACTGATGATAGAAATTACCCGATCTATATCGCGTTCTGTTCTTTTCTGTATTGAATTTATTCGTGAAATTCTTGTCGGTGGCCAAAAAACCATCGTCGCTTTCACGAGCTGGGACTGGATTGGTGAAAATGAGTGGGCTTATTGGCCCGCACTGCCCTGGACCGTCGTTGCCGGAGTCGGGATTACGCTAGGCTACTCACTCGGTGGGCGCGGACTCGCCATTCTGGTCGGCTGCGCAACTAGCTATATCGCTATCTTCGGTCAGTGGCAACCCGCGATGGAAACGCTCTCATTCGTTTTGATTGCAGCGCCGCTATCCGTGGTACTCGGGGTTTTCATGGCTGTTTTGGCCTTTAAGAGTAAACCCTTTGAAAACGCATTAATGCCCTTGCTCAACGTTGCCCAGACCATGCCGCATTTTTCCTATCTGGTGCCGGTAACCGTCTTTTTTGGCGTGGGGGACCATGCTGGCGCCATCGCAACCGTCATTTTTGCAACGCCACCAATGATTCGCCTGACCTTGTTGGGTCTCAAGGGGGTATCTCCGGAAGTACTTGAGGCAGGCGAGATGAACGGTTGCAACAAGCTGCAGTTGATGTTCAAAGTACTGATTCCAACCGCGAGGCACGATATTCTGGTTGGCGTAAACCAGGTCATTATGCAATGTCTGGCGATGGCCGTAATTGCCTCTTTTATCGGCGCGAAAGGCCTTGGCTTCAATTTATTGCTCGCACTGAATCAGCTTAGAATAGGGCAGGCTCTTGAACTGGGTATCTGTATTGTTTTAATTGCCGTGGCTCTGGATAAGCTGTCTCTGGGCTGGGCAAACAAGCAAATCGACTATTTTGCTGACCTTTCTTTTGTCGATCGCCATAAGTATTCCCTAATTATGCTTGGGATTTTAGTGGTAGGCGTGATATTGGCGGCCATTGGAAGTCTTATTTTTAAAGATGGCATCAATTATTTCTACCTGATTCCCCACAACCAGGGATTAACCACTGAAAACTTCTGGCAGTCAGGCGTGGACTGGATCGTGGACAATTGGTACTCGAGCCTGCAAATCTTCAATGTGGGGTTAATTGTAAATGTGCTGGTACCCATGAAAAATGCCTATTTGAGTATGCCGGTGTCAGCAACCTTTGTATTGGTGATGGGAATTGCCTACATCGTCGGTGGCATTCGATCAGCACTTGTTGTCGGTGGCTTGCTGCTTTTCATCGCTTCTACAGAATGGTGGGACAGAGCCCTGATTACGGCTTATATGGCAACTTTCGGAGTCATTGTATCGGCTACAATTGGTCTGATTGCCGGTTCTTTGTGTGCTCAGAACAGATTCGCGACGAAGGCCATATTGCTGGTTTGTGATACCTTCCAGACCTTCCCCTCATTCATCTATTTGATCCCGGTTATCATGCTCTTCGGTGTCACCGATACGTCTGTGTTAATCGCCGTTATAATCTATGCCACTATCCCAGCAACCCGCTACACGGTGGAAGGTCTCAGCAACGTGCCGCAGGCTTTGCAGGATGCAGGTTCGATGTCGGGCGTCAATCGAATGCAGAGATGGATCCAGATTGAATTGCCGCTTGCGTTTCCCCACATCATGCTGGGTATTAATCAAACCGTTGTTTTCGCCTTATTTATGGTAATCATCGGCGCCATGATTGGAACCGATGATTTGGGGCAATTAATTCTGAAATCCTTATCGGATGAATTTGGGATCGGCAATGGACTTATGCTTGGCCTGTGTGTCGCATTTATTGGTTTGGCAGTTGATCAAATATTACGTACCTGGGCATATGATAAAAAACGGGCTATGGGATTGGAGTAACATAGCTGTCCCAATGAACGATCAGGAAACAGGGGACCGGCAGACTGAACCTCCTCTTTTATATATGCCCGGAGATGACACACTACTTGTTTTTTTCGGCCGTGCCAGGATGACTTTTTATACTTGCAGCCTGGAACACTACTTAGGTTAAATACCTGCTCTATTATCTCCTATGGAACCAAAACTGTATGATAAATAGAATTTTAGTTGCAACCGATGCCTCGGCGGCTTCGAATCGCGCATTGAAAATGGCAGCTCAATTTGCCATACAGCACGATGCTGAATTGCTCTTAATTAACGTTATTCGCGATATGCAAATACCCTTTGATATCAAGGAAATTCCCGAACTGGAATCCGATCAGTTCGAATCGTTCAACGAAGCCCGTGAGGGAATATTGCGTAAGGTCGCTGAGTCTGTGTTAAGGGCCGCCAAGGAAAAGGCGGAAAAAGCTGGAGCTACCAATGTTAAAACCGCGATCGGAACTGGCGATCCTGCGAGTAGTATCCTCGGCTTTGCCAAACGACGGAAAGTGGACCTGATCGTGATAGGAACTCGAGGTCTGGGCAAGCTGAAGGGCACGATTTTGGGCAGTGTCTCGCGCAAGGTCACCAACAATGCTGAGACTAGTTGCCTGATTGTCAGATAACCTGGCGCTACAAATCAAATCACTGGTAGTGGAGCCTTTATAGGGCTCGCCGTCGATCAAAATTTACGAACCTGGGCAAGCACTAGAAAAAATGCCGAGAATTAGTTAAAACTACCCTCTTTAACCAGGCTTTCCAAAGGATCATTCAAGCCCTCCTGTGCAATTGTTGGGTATCGGTTGCTTTGCAAATCTTCCGAATAGAGTTACTATCCCGACCATTAACGCCTCGACCTGACTCAGTGTTGATCAGAGGCTCAAGGTTAGGTATGCCGATACCTGTTTTACTAATTTCAAAAGAGCAATAAATCTGAATGATTAAAAGGATTCTGGTAGCAACCGACGCATCGGCTGCATCGAATCGTGCGGTAAGCATGGCGGCCTACATGGCTGCATGTCACGAAGCTGAACTGTTAATACTGCACGTTATCAGGGATATGCAATTACCCACACTAATGAAAAAAGCCCCTGAATTGGAGGAATTTGCCAACACCCGGGAAGATATTCTGAGACAGGTGGCGGAAACCATTCTGCAAGAGGCTGAGGTTCGCGCAAAAAAAGGCGATGCGAAAAAGATTCAAACCGCAATCGGTAGTGGTGATCCAGCCTCCAGTATTATCGGTTTTACCAAGCGCAGAAATATCGACACCATAGTCCTCGGTACGCGGGGCCTGGGTAAGGTCAGGGAAACACTAATGGGCAGTGTTTCGCGTAAGGTTGCGAATAGCGCCGAGGCCAATTGTTTTATTGTTCGCTAGACGGGATATTTTTTATTTTATTTTGCATACGGGCGGCCATCAGTAAACTCAAAGTCTGCACTGTTGTGCTCCCTCGCCCTTGAGGGAGAGGGCAGGGGTGAGGGTGTAGATTTATGAACGGCCCCCTCATCCCTGCCTTCTCCCCCACAAAGGGGAGAAGGAGTATCACTCGTTATCCAGGCATTGGAACATCACGAACCCGGGATTTGGTCGGGTCGTAAAAAGGAAACGGAACCACTTTCGCCGGTAGACGTTTCTGTTTTCCATCGAGTTTTCCGACCTCAACTTCCGTGCCGATTTCGCTGTGCTCGACTGCAATACGACACAGGGCGAGGTTTTTACGTAGTATCGGTGATCGAACAGCGCTGGTAATTTCACCAACCTGGTGGCGGCCAATGTTGACACAATCACCATTGGCTGCAAGCTCATCACCGTTGAGCTCAAGCCCAACCAGTACCCGTTGCGGGTTCTCCTTGCGTTTTTCCAGGGCATCGCGGCCGATGAAATTATCTTCCTTGGTTTTCAGCGGTACGGTAAAGCCTATGCCGGCTTCGTAGGGATCGGTCTGATCGCTGAACTCGTAGCCGGCAAAGATTAAACCGGCTTCTATACGTAACATGTCAAGAGCCTCAAGACCCAGTGGGGTTAAGCCGTAAGGTTTGCCCGCCTCCCAGACCTTATCCCAGACCGTGGGCGCATCTTTCGGATGACAGAAAATCTCATAGCCTAGTTCTCCGGTATAACCAGTTCGGGAAATGATGATCGGAATACCGAGTTCATCTCCAAAACGGGCAATCGAAAATCGGAACCATTCGAGTTCCTCAACGGTTGCCTGGTCTGGTCGCGTCCAGATGATATCTTTGAGAATATCTCGACTATTAGGGCCCTGGACCTGGAGGTTATGCAATTGATCGGTAGAGTTTCTCACCCAGGCATTTAAATTCAGTTTCTGCGCCTGTTCACGCAGCCAGATGCCACTTTCATCGCTGCCACCGATCCAGCGGAAATTATCCTGTCCGAGCCGGAACACGGTGCCATCGTCGATCATGCCACCGTTGTCATAACACATCGCGGTGTAAACGACCTGGCCTATGGCGAGTCGACGAATATTACGGGTTACGCATGTCTGCATCAATAACTCGGCATCTGGGCCGAGCACTTCGTATTTGCGTAGTGGCGATAGATCGATAACGACCGCCGCTTCACGGCAAGCCCAGTATTCATCTATAGCACCGTGCTGGGTATAATTATTGGCAAGCCAATAGCCGGAATACTCGGTAAAGTTGCGGGTGTGTTCCAGGGTTCTGGGATGAAATCCGGTCTCCCTGGTTAATTGCTTTTCTGCATCAGTTGTCATCCTATAGGCCATCGCTTTGGTAAATAAATTCTGGTCTGAGTAAATACGCATGTGAATATCGGTTGGATTCCAGCCGTTAGCTGGATCGACATCACAGGGGCAGGCCGACGATACGCATATCATGTCTTTGAGTGCCCGCAACAATACATAGTCACCTGGGCGGGACCAGGGAGCATCGAAGTACATCTGGTTGGCGTCGTCAATATTAGTGTTAAAAAACAGGTTAATTGCCATCCAGCCAGGCCGCGGTTGAATACCAAATGGATGCAGGGCCCGGTTAAAGTTTTCTGAACAGTTTATATGTCCCGGGTATCCCAAATCATCGTAGTACTTGGCGGTACAGGCGGTGCCGAAACTGTCGTGGCGTCCACAGGTATCGCGAACCAATTCGACCATCGGTTCGAAATCCTGGGTGTAAAATTTAGCTAGCAGGCCGGGAGCCGGATAAGAGGCACCGATAACATGGCGAGTGCTGGTAGCATCCAGACATCGCTCAAGACCCTTGTCAAGCGCTGCCATATCAAAACACTGGAAATCGGAACACTCACGGCCTTCGACATCAATAATCTGGAGGTATTGCCCGGCTTTAACTTCATAAGCAAATGCGGTGCGGGCCTCAATGCGATGATCGAACAGGGGGTCGGCGAGCGGGTCAGGCAGACGCAGCAAAGGTTGCCCTGCTTCGCGGGGTTGTCGATGCACAAATATAGTCAGGTCGGTAATGGTATTCTGAAGATCGACCAGCATAGGCTTACCCGGTGCGGCAACGATGCAAGTAATATCTTCGCTTGCGGTATAACTGACGGAGTCACCGGCCGGAGACTCAGGATTGAATACATTGATGCTTTGTGCTGAATCCAGTGAGATATTGCGAAATTCGATCGTCCGCGCTAACTTCACGGCACTGGCACCATTGCCACCCAGAATGTATTTAAGCCCCTCGGCCTGACCATCCGCGTTGGCGCCAATTAAGCCGGGATCGCAACTCCCGTGCTGATCAAACACCGCAATCTCGCCAGGTTGCATTCCCTCGGGATTGACTAACTGGAATTCGTCACCGGCAAACAGTTCGATAGCGGTAATGCCTCCAGCGCGTACCACGTATCGTTCGGTATTCGGGGGCAGGGTATTTAATCCTGGCTCCAATGTCCGAACTGGCGATATAAATAGCGGTGCATTCATCAATATTTACTCATCGGTATCAAGCAAGTCGTCCTGCACGCCGTATAAATGGTTTTTAATCGTACGAATCGCCACGTTTGCATCACGCGAAGCAATAGCCTCGTAAAGTTCACGGTGTTGATTATTGTAGTAGTCAATTCGTTCGGGTGTTAGCAGTTTCGCCTTCATCACTCGCCATTGAGAATAACGGCGCACTTCACTAATCCTTTCGTAAATCCAGAACATCAGTTTGTTTTTAGAGCAATGAGCGAGAGCTATGTGAAAAGCTGTATCGGCGCTGGCAAATTTTTCCGGGTCACCTCCACAATCTTCGCATTGGCGTAAGGCAGTTCGCAGTTCTTCCAGATCCCGGTGACTCGCATTGGTAATCGCAAGTCGCACTATTTGCGGCTCGATAGCGATACGTACTTCGAGCATTTCGATCGGGCTGGTAATGGAAGAAATATCGTGTTGATTGCTGGGTTCTCTATGTGTGACATAGGTTCCGCTGCCAACTTTGCGGGTAACCAGGTTTTGCTGTTCGAGGGTTTGCAGTACTGTCCTGATGGTGCCCCGGGATACCTTGAATTCCTCTGCAAGATTTCTTTCCGCCGGCAGGCGTTCCTCATGGCTAAAATGACCTTCAAGAATCATACGACGCAATTGCGAGACTACATTACTGGCAGTTACACCCAGACGGCCAGTGCCGCTTGTTGCACCTGTTTTGAAATCGATGCCAAACGCAGCTGGGTTACCGTATTCGTCTGAAATCATGGAGTAACTCCTTTAAAACCAACCAACAAATTTGGTACTATGAATTGGTACAATATTGCCCTTTTTAGAGTTCGAAATCAAGTCTTTTTAGGTCGTTTTTCTGCTCCAGCGGTGACAGGAAGCCAGATTTTACAAAGATGGTCTGGTCAAGCGATGCTGGCGCCGTATATTTCTCGATCAGGATAAATATTTATTGTGATTTGTTAACATAACTTATTGTTTAATCTAGATTAAATTGTGCTATAAAGCGGCAGGAAATAAACTGAATTTTAATTTAACGGGCTTGTCCGGGATGGCTTCAAAAGTGGTTCGAAAAGGCGGGGTTTTTAAATTGGTCTACTGCATGGATAAGAATTTTACTAAATTGTACAAAAAATTATGAATTAGGTATTGTAATGGATCAATGTATGGGTATACCATTGCCTTCGTAGGGGATTAATAGGTGGCGACTAGCGCGACAATTTATAGTGCATGTCTGCTTCGATACTGTTTGTAAAATTGTCCGAAGTAAAAAATTTCAAAGGCCATCGCGATAACAGGAATAAATGAGGAGCCGTCATTGGCAGGGACGGATTAATTACAGCGAAGAGTGTTCAATAGAGATTCCTAATAACGATTGGAGAATAAAATGACTGATTTACAAGCACACGTCGAAGCGCCAGGCCGAGCAGATCTGGTTAAGCAGGTCAAAGAAAAAATAAAGGAAACCGGTGTCGACTATATTTATTACCAGTTTATCTCGGTTACCGGTCGTATTGTTGGTAAAGGTATCCCGTCTGCGCACTGGGAGCGCCTCGCCGAAAAGGGTTTCCAGTTGGTATACGGTTCAACCGCAAACCTGTTCACCGACCGTCACGGGGATTACATTGGCTACGGAGCCGAGTCATGGGAACTAATCGGTATTCCTGATCCGGAAACTTTCTGTCAATTGCCCTGGGACAAACGCGTCGGGCGGGTATTCTGCACCTTGTTTCGTAATCGTGAAGAGCGTGAGAACCCGGGCGGTGCACTGTCTTCGGATTGCCGCGGAAACCTGCGTCGCATTCATCAGGAATTTCAGGATAAGCACGGTCTCAACATGCGTTGTGGTACCGAGCCTGAAATGATGTGGTTGAAGCGTGGGGAAGATGGCAAGCCCAACGGCGGCGTGACCAAGCCGAATTGTTACCACATTGACCAGTTCGAAGAATTGCGTCCCACTTTCATGAAGGTTATCGAATACTCACAGCAAATGGGTCTCGATATCATCCAGGGTGACCACGAAGATGCACCCGGCCAGTTGGAATTGAATACTCAATACGATGACGTGCTGCGTAATGCAGACCGACTGACTACTTACCGGCAGATTTGTGCGCAGGTTGCCCGTGAAGACAATTTAATTGCCTGCTTCATGTCGAAGCCATTCATGGGTGTGTCAGCTTCTGGTTGCCACCACAATATGTCGTTATGGCGTGGTGGTGAAGATAAGCTCAACAAGCTGGGTTTCGAATCTCTGCCGGGCATGGAAGGCTCATTTACCTATATTGAGGGTGGGGAAAATACATTTATGCCTGATCCATCTATCGACGAACGCGCACCGGGACCAATCGGTCTGCATTCTATTGGCGGTGTTATCAAGCACCTCGGCGCGCTGACTTCAATTGGTTCTTCGACGGTTAACTCTTACCGCCGCCTCTGGGATACCGGCTTCTGGGCGCCTATCTTTGCCGATTGGGGTTATCAGAATCGGACCTGTGCGTTACGTGTTTCAGCTCCGGGCCGTTTTGAATATCGGTCGGTTGACTCGATGGTAAATCCTTACCTGATGGGTACCGCTTTATTGAAAGCGATGGGCGATGGTATCGATAACAAACTCGACCCGGGTGAAGCTGAAGAACGCAACATTTACGAGGCGATCGATGCGGGTAAAAACGTCAAGAAGCTGCCGATGTCACTGGGTGAGGCGCTTGAAGAACTGCGTAACGACGAAGTGATCAAGTCGTCTATGCCGGGAGAGATGTACAGGGTATTCGAACATTACAAGCGCGACGAATGGGAGAGATACAACGCCACAGTTACCGATTGGGATGTGGAAACCTATCTCGATTGCCTGCCATAGGCACAACTAAAAATCACTATTTAATATTAAGAGGAAAAGCTTATGTGTGGTATTGCTGGACTTATCTGGAAAGGTGGTGCAAGCAGTGATATCGGTAGCGAGATGACCCAGATGCTTCAGGCTTTGAAGCACCGCGGGCCAGACTCAACCGGTTTTGCACTCTATGGTAAACCACAGAAAGGGGTGCAGGTGTTGCGCTTTAAGGTGGCGGAGCAGGAAGAAATGAATACCGGTTTCGATATTCACCGTCAGGTGGTCGAGCGTAAAGCAGCGGTAGACGCGCGTCTCGAGGAAATGGGCGCAAAAATTACCGAGAAAGAAGACGCGACTGAATATGCGTTTCGCTATCACTTCGAATTTGACGGCGATCTGAAGCGTTTGATCGATTACATCGAAGATATCGACGGCGTTGAAATCCTCTCGGTTGGCACCGCGCTGGAGTTAATCAAAGATCTTGGCGACGCGGCTGTGGTTTCCGAGCAATATGGAATCAATGGTTTTGTCGGTACCCATGCTATTGGTCACACACGCATGGCAACCGAGTCTGATGTTGACATTCGGTCCGCGCATCCCTACTGGGCTTACCCGTTTAACGATGTATCGGTGGTTCATAACGGTCAGTTAACCAATTACTGGACCTATCGCCGTGACCTGGAACGTCGTGGGCATAGATTCATGTCCAACTGTGATTCTGAGTTGATCGCTGTCTATATTGCCGATCGTATCGATCAGGGCGACGAGCTTGAAGCAGCGATGACGCGTTCGATAAACGAACTCGATGGCGTATTCACATACCTGGTGGCAACTAGCGACCAGTTGGGAATGGCAAAAGACGTCATGGGCGCAAAACCGATGGTGCTTTATGAGAGTGATGAATTTGTAGGCCTTGCTTCGGAAGAAGTGGCCATTCGAAGTATTTTCCCGCGTGAAATTGACACCTGGGATCCTTATCAAGGGGAGGTAATGGTATGGGCAGCGTGAGTACATCCCATGACATGGGTTTGCACGAGGAGCAACTGGGTGGTCGTACCCAGCAGCGTTTTTTCTCGGCTACTGAAGAAGAGAATTTCACTTATCCCTGGTCCTACGAAGTTGATTATGAAAAATCAGCCGAATTCGACGCGGCCGATATGGAGATTTCCGATATTAACCTGAAGATTCGTAATTTGATGAAATCGGGTCACGGCACGATTACGGTGACGAATCCGCGTGCAAAGCACTCGCTCGGCGTCGGAATTTTGAATCGATTGAATCTGAACTTTGAAGGCAGCCTGGGCTATTTCGGCTGCGGATTAACCGACGGCGCGAATATCCACATTTCGGGTCGTGTCGGTTGGTCCTGCGCTGAAAATATGATGGCGGGTACGGTGGTTATCGAAAAAAACGCGGGTTCGTTATTTGGTGCTGCGATTCGTGGCGGCGACCTGGTGTGTAGGGGTCAGGCCGGAGCACGAGTAGGTATCGACCAGAAGGGCGGCACTATTATAGTCGGGGACAGTGTCGGTGCTTTCACGGGATTCATGATGCAACGCGGACGCATGATTATTCTCGGCGATGCCGGCGATAATCTGGGTGATTCCATGTACGACGGAACTATCTATGTTGGCGGCAAGATCGCCAGTCTCGGTGTTGACTGTGTCGAGACCGAAATGACTGATCTAGATCTCAGGTACCTGCGTGGAAAGCTCGAACTCTACGGTATGGAAGCGCCTAACGGGGTAGAAAACCTGGTCAAGCTTACCTCCGGTAAGCAACTGTGGAACTACGATAACCTCGAACCTACAGAGAAGAAACTGGTGCTTTAGGCGCCGGTTCTACTCCTGGAGAATTTAAAGATGTCTGAAAAAGCAAAAAAAGATCCTTATTACCTGGGTAAGAGCTTCATTTTCCCGCCCGAGGTGATGAATGATATTCACATCAAGGCAGAACTGGGACGTTACCGTATGCGCGGTTTCTCACTGTTCAAGAAAATTCCAACCTGGGACGACCTCACCTTTATGCCAGGTACGCTGACGCGTTTCGTTATCGAGGGCTATCGTGAAAAATGTTTGACCAAGACCATCATCGGTCCTAACGCGAAAAAGCCTTTGGAACTCGATATCCCCGTTTACATTACTGGCATGAGTTTCGGTGCACTAAGCTACGAGGCGAAAACGGCCCTGGCACGTGGCGCAACCATGGCGGGTACTGCTACCTGTTCGGGCGAGGGCGGTATGATCCCTGATGAGCGTCGTTACTCGAGTAAGTGGTTCTATCAATGTATTCAGTCGCGTTATGGATTCAATCCGAATCATTTGAGACTCGCTGATGCGGTTGAATTTTTCATCGGCCAGGGTTGTAAGGTTGGTCTCGGTGGCCACCTGATGGGACAAAAGGTAACCGACCAGGTGGCTGAAATGCGTTCACTGCCAGCCGGTATCGATCAGCGCTCACCGGCGCGCCATCCCGACTGGATGGGCCCGGATGACCTGGCGTTAAAGATCCAGGAAATTCGTGAAGCCACGGATGGGCAGATTCCGATTCAGCTAAAACTGGGTGCGGCACGCGTTTACGATGATGTGCGTATGGCGGCAAAGACCGGGCCAGATTCGATTTATATCGACGGTATGGAAGGTGGTACCGGTGCTGGTCCTCATCTGGCAACGGAAGAAACCGGTGTACCGGGTATAGCCGCGATTCGGCAGGCACGCCAGGCGCTTGATGATGTTGGCATGTCTGGCGAGATTACATTGATCTATGCTGGAGGTATTCGTAACGGTGCGGATGTGGCCAAGGCGATTGCTCTCGGTGCTGACGCGGTAGCCATAGGGCATTCGGCCCTGATTGCGCTGAACTGTAATAAAGATATTCCCGAGGCGGACTATCCGACCGAGATGGGTGTCGAAGCCGGGTATTGTTATCATTGTCACACGGGTCGGTGCCCGGTGGGCGTAGCGACGCAGGATCCAGTTTTACGTCAGCGTCTCGATCCTGATGCGGCGGCGGAACGGGTTTACAATTTTCTGCATACCCTAACTATCGAAGCGCAATTGTTCGCGAGGGCCTGCGGCAAGACCAACATCCACTCACTCGAGCCTGAAGATCTGGCTGCATTGACCCTGGAAGCGTCGGCCTGTGCCCAGGTACCGATGGCGGGCACTCAACATACTGTCGGTCGACCCGACATGACACGATTTTAAGGAGGACGTAGATATGGCTAACAAAACTGGGGCTGAACAAGATATCAATCATTTTCTTGAAGGCGATGGCCTCGATTCAGAGCGTGAAAAAACTATCGGCCAACATATCGGTTATCGCTACGATGTAAACCTGGTACCCGATATGGAACGTTGCACGCCTTTCTTGAAGAGGTATATGGAAGTCATGGGCTGGAGCGATCTGAACTGGCTGGAAGATGTTCACATGGGTTACGAAGAAGGCAACCCGGCAGTATTCGACCGTAATATTAATGGCTGGGTAACCATTCCCGGAAATATCGAATTACCGGACAATCAGCAGGACCGCGACATGATTGCGCGCGAGTTGCTGGTGAAGTTTCAGATGGCGAAAGGCCACCCAATGGTCGATTTACGTAACGCTTACGAAAAATTTTCCTGAACCGTGAGCACGCATGTAAACCGGGTTAGAAGCGGCAATTAACTTTAAATTGGACCAGAAATGT
>JBGUEB010000069.1:0-14451 GCA_041821565.1 Gammaproteobacteria bacterium
GACCGTCCAACTCATTGTTGCCAATCTTACCAATAGGCTGGCTATTAGCTGCGATTGGCGCCTTGATTTGCGGCGGTCCGGCGTTCCGGTTCTAGCTTCACATCTGAATGACTCAGAATTAATCAGAGGCCCCTTGCATGAATATTTTCGTATTTGATATAGAAACAATTCCGGATATAGATGGTTGCCGGCGGCTTTATGACCTGCATGGTCTCTCCGATGATGATGTCGCAAAAGCGGTTTTCCACAAGCGCAGGCAACAGGCCAATACCGAATTTTTACGCCATCACCTGCACAGGGTCGTCGCCATCTCAGCAGTATTGCGTACTCGTGATCATTTCAAGGTGTGGTCTCTGGGTGATCTCGATTCCAGCGAGCAGGATTTGCTGGAACGTTTCTATAGCGGAATCGAGCGTTATACACCTCGCCTGGTTTCATGGAATGGTGGTGGTTTTGATCTACCAGTTATTCACTATCGCTCGCTACTCTATCCAGTCAATGCCGAACATTACTGGGAGACGGGTCAGAATGATACTAATTTTCGCTACAACAATTATCTGAGCCGCTTCCATGATCGACATACCGATTTGATGGATGTACTCGCCGCTTACCAGCCCAGAGCTAGCGCACCCCTGGACGAAATAGCCAGCCTTTGCGGGTTCCCCGGCAAGATGGGAATGGATGGTTCCAAAGTCTGGGATAGCTATGCGCGGGGAGATATACAGTCGATAAGGGATTATTGTGAAACCGACGTGCTAAATACCTATCTGGTCTATCTCAACCACCAACGTAATCGAGGCCAGCTTGATCAACAGCAATATCTCGACGAATGTCAGTTAGTACGCAAATCTCTGGCCGAATCGGGTCAAGCACACCTGGCCGAATTCGAAAAAGCCTGGATCGAGATCTAGATTTCCCCATGTCCAGACGGCGCCGTCGCAGGCAGCTACCCGAACCCTCGGTTGTGAAAATCGAGGCGATGTCGCACGAAGGTCGCGGTATTGCCCATATCGATGGCAAGACAGTGTTCGTTTTCGGTGCTCTCAAGGGTGAAGAAGTGCGAATCCAGATCAGGAAAAGCAACCGTAATTATGATCAGGCCGTTACGCTCGACGTGATTCAGGCATCGGCTATGCGGGTACAGCCGAAATGCGATGCCTTCGATGTCTGCGGGGGTTGTAGCCTGCAGCATATGAAAAATGAAGATCAGGTAGTGTTCAAGCAGAAATCTCTGCTGGAGATGCTTGAGCATGCAGGGATTAATGTCGGCCAGGTGATCCCAGCGCTGCAATCAAGCGCCTGGGGCTATCGCCGAAAAGCCCGGTTAGGGGTTAAGTATGTTAAGAAAAAGGGCAGGGTGCTGGTTGGATTCCGTGAAAGAAACACGCCCTATCTGGCGGATATGTCACGTTGTGAGGTGTTAGTACCCGAGGTTGGCCACCGACTGCAGGCACTTGCCAGTTTGATCGAGAGTCTCGAGGCGAGGGAATCGATACCGCAGATAGAAGTCGCCTGCGACGACGACCACGTTGCCCTGGTATTTCGTAATCTCAAGGACCTTTCCAGCGAGGACACTGAAAAGTTGATCGATTTTGCCAAATTGAACAGCTTCTGGATTCAGCTCCAGCCTGGTGGACCCGACAGTATTACCAACCTGTATCCCGAAAAACAGTCGCTGTATTTCTCACCTTTGGAAAATGACGACATCAAAATAAGGTTTAGGGTTGTTGACTTTACCCAGGTGAATGCGGGCATCAATCAGCAAATGGTCAAGCAGGCACTGGGTTTTCTCGACTTGAACAAACAGGACAGGGTACTCGATCTGTTTTGCGGTCTTGGAAACTTTAGCTCACCGATAGCACGTCTGTGTGCAACCCTGACTGGTGTCGAGGGTGACCAGGCGATGGTTACACGGGCAAAAGAAAATGCGCTCGAGCATAGTATCGATAATAGCGATTATTTTGTCGCCGATCTGACCCAGCCGGACCCTGATACTACCTGGATGAGGCAGCAATACGATAAGATATTGCTAGATCCACCGAGATCGGGCGCACTCGAAATAGTACAACTCATTTCTCGATTCCGGGCCAGAATTATCGTTTATGTATCCTGCCAGCCAGCCAGCCTGGTGCGTGATAGTAAAATTATTTGCGACAGCGGCTATCGGCTCACCCATTTCGGTGTCATGGATATGTTTCCTCAAACCGCGCATGTAGAATCGATGGCTGTGTTTGAACGGGAACACAAGCATTCCAATTAAGCGCTGTAAATGTAATAATTTTTCCTGGCAGCTTTGGAGGCAATGTGAAAATAGTCAGCGCAATAATTAAACCATTCAAACTCGATGATGTTCGAGAAGCAATGTCGGATATCGGTATCACTGGCCTCACAGTCTATGAAGTAAAGGGATTCGGGCGTCAAAAGGGGCATACGGAGTTGTATCGCGGTGCAGAATACGTGGTCGATTATATCCCCAAGGTGAAACTCGAAGTCGCCGTCGACGACGACCGGGTCGACCAGGTCATAGATACCATAATCGAATCTGCAAAAACCGGAAAAATCGGCGATGGTAAAATTTTTGTTACCAATCTCGAAAGCGTAGTGCGCATTAGAACCAGCGAAACCGGGTCGTCTGCCCTGTAAATTCCTAAACGCCATCGAACCGTCCCGGCAGGAACAGGTTATGCTTATCAAAAAATGGTGTCCCCGGCCCGGTTCGAACGGGCAACCTACGCCTTAGGAGGGCGTCGCGCTATCCAATTGTGCCACGGGGACAATGCCGCGCGATTGTAGCAGCTGCTTTTCACGAATTAAATGCGTTATATATGACTGAACGCAATCAGTCCCCCGGTAACGGATCTCATGAGCTCAGGATATAGTTCAGCTTCATGATTAAATTCAATATTGGCACAACTATTCGCAGGATGGGTGCGCCCCATCATCCTGGATTTGCGACAATATTGCCTTATATAATTATTTTTGATGGGTTGCACCCATCCCACATAGATAAGGATGTAATTATTTAAAGAAGGCCTGGTTATTTTCCCTGGTAGTAATAATCATACTTCACCAGCAAGTTACGCATGAAATCCCAGGCTTCATTGTAAGAAAGTCCACTATTTTCCGGGATGATGATCTTAACGTACAGGTTCTTGCCATTCTCGGCCTTGAGTTTTGACAGGCGCTTTTCAACTTCAGCCAGTGGTAAATTAGCAAATCTGGTGTCCCCGGGTTGCTTGTAACGAATTACTTCTCCATTTTCACCCTTGATGTAATACACCTCGGCAATGACTTTACCTTTTGCCGAGCGAGCGGGTTTGACTAGTTCCTCATACTTGGATTTAACCACTTCGTAATCGCCTTTCAGGTTTAGCAACTGGCGGTTATAGGCCTCTATTTCCTGATCCAGTAAAATCTTTTCCTGCTTCAGGCTGGCGATGTTTTCCTGCTGGCCCAGGCTGGACTGCCTGAGAGCCTCAATTTCTGCGCGCGCGCTGCCAAGTAGCACTTCAGTCTGCTCGTTCTCGAGTTGTTGCGCACTGAGCTGTGCACGAAGGCTCGCCAGTTGGCTTTGCAAATCCTGGTAGTCGGTGGTTACCTTTTCAATTTCCAGATTCGCGGTGACGACCGCCGTATTCGCCTGCTCGAGAGACCTTTTGACATCGACATTTTCAATTTCGAGGGCGACGATATTCGATTCCTGCTGGCGCAGTGCGTCGGTGGCGAGTTTTAGTTCCTCATCTTTTTTCATTAGACGCAGGCGTAAAATTGAGTTGCTTTGCTCAGCGTTTGCCAGGCGTTCGTCGAGCGTCGCGTTTTCCTGTGTCGTGAATTCGATCAGTTGGGCTGCGATCTGCTCTGCTGCAAGACTTTCACGCAACTCGGCCACCAGTTGCCAGTTACGTACCACCAACAGGCTGGTCGCCATCAGGAAGATCATGGTGATGACCATCATGATATCGGTGAAAGACGGCCAGAAGCTATTTTCCCCGTTATGGCTGGCCTGGGATTGTCCGATGGGTGCGAAACTCGCGTGCATGTTTTTGCTTCGCTATTGCTCGGAATTATCTTCAGGCTGAGGCAGCCGGAAACCTTCTCTCAGCAACGATTTAATATCTGCCATGTCGTCAAACAATATTCCCATTTGTTGCTGGTTTGACGAAATGGATTGTTGCAGGGTTAGTGCCGTTTCCTGGTAAACCTCCTGGGTGCTATTCAGCTTATCACCGGCCATAATGACTGCCTTGATCAGCCCCGCCATTCTATTGGTGATATCTTCGCTTGTTTTCACAAACTTCGGCATCAGGTACACCGAAGTCAGGTGTTCAATACCGCTGATCAAATGCGTTTGCACATCGCTTAGACGCGTATAAAAATAACCGAAGATTACGTAACTGACAATCGCGGTTATGGTAGTCGACAGCGCAGTTGACATGCCATGAATCACGAGGCCCATGCCTCCAAGGCTGCCGGCAGCCGAATCGATCAAGTCGGAAGCGCCAAGCAGGGCAATTGAAAGCGAAACAATGGTGCCGAACACACCAGTCAGTATGAGGATATTGTTTATAAACCTGACCAGGCCGAAACGGGTGCCTTCATCAGCAGTTAGCATCGCCGAGAGAGCGCTATGGTTAATCTCACCTGCCGCGGATTGTATTGATTGCATGGTCGCATAGCGTTTAACAACCAATGCATTTCGCGGCAAACCTTGTAACAGGTCGGGTCTTAATGAATCGATGTTATTAACAAATCCCGCGATCGAGTCTTCTTCGTACTTATAGCATAAAAGCAGGTAAAGAATATTTCCCATGCCAACAACCATTAAGCTGGCGATTGCAGTATTGATTAAAATACCGGTCTGAGTTTGCTGATTTTCGAAATAGAATCGATAGATGAAATCAAAATTCCAGGCAATAGCAAAGGCTAGCATGCCTACAACAATCCCAAACTGGATAATAATTTTGAGGCTGAGACTGGTGAGAAGGCGTTGTGTATCCATGGATCGGGTCCTGGGCTAAAAGGGAAGATATTCTAATGACTGTTGCATTATTCGGCGGGCTACAGTCATGCATTAATCTCCAGACAAACTCATTTAATAGCTTTTTGTGATGGAAGTCAAAACAGGTGAATAAATTTTTAATTTCAGCAGGAAATATGCCTCATTTCCTGCGTGTTTCATGCCTTCCTGAAGCTGTAAATCTATTGTTTCACATGGTGGCCTTACGTAAATGGTTGATCAAATCGATCTGTGTAATCAGGCCGTAAAAGGTATCTTCATCTGCGACGATAGCAATCTTGTCTTCCTTGAACAGATGTAAAATACTATCGATGCTGGCTGAAGGAGACACAATTTTCAAATCGGTCACCATGATTGATGAAACCTGTTGATCGAAACTCTTTTCATTATTATAAATACCGAGCAGGATATCCGATTCGTCGATCAAACCAACCACTTTACCGTCATCCATGACAGGAATCTGTGAGACGTCAAACATACGCATGCGCTTGTAGGTGGTAATCAGATTGTCCTCGGAGGAGACGGTGACGATGTCGCCAGTATCGGCTGGTCGTGCGATTATGTCGCGCAGGTCGCCAACCGGCTCGCGTCCAAGCAATCCCTGGTCAGCCAACCAGGAGTCATTGAATGATTTTGATAAATACTTGTTGCCGGTATCGCCAACCAGGGTGACTACTCGTTTTGGCGAGGTTTGCTCACGACAATATCGCAGTGCGGCCGAAAGCAGGGTGCCGGTAGAGGATCCCGCCATTACGCCTTCGCGCTCGAGTAATTCGCGTTGTGTCTGGAAAGCCTCGCCATCGCTTATCGAATAGGCTTTATGCACCAGGTCAAGATCGCAAATCGAGGGTACGAAATCTTCACCAATGCCTTCGACTAGCCATGATCCTGCCTTTGGCATGACACCGGTTTCGATGAGTTCGCGCAGCACCGAACCCTCGGGATCGGCGAGCACCATCTCACACCCAGGTGCGTTCTTTTTGAAGAAGCGTCCAAGGCCCGTGACTGTACCGCTGGATCCGACACCAACTACCATGGCATCGATTTTGCCTTCCATTTGTTCAAATATTTCGGGGCCGGTTTCGGTTTCGTGCGTGAGTGGGTTATTTGGATTGGAGAACTGGTCGATATAAAAGGAATTCGGTATCTCCTGCGCCAGGCGCCGTGCATAGTCCTGGTAGTACTCGGGGTGACCCTTTTGCACATCGGAGCGTGTAAGGCGAACATCGACGCCCATGGCACGAATATGGCGTATCTTGTCGGGACTCATCTTGTCCGGGATAACGAGGATTAGCTTGTAACCCTTTTGCGCTGCAACCAGTCCAAGACCCAGTCCGGTATTACCCGCGGTGGCCTCGATGATGGTGCCACCCGGTTTGATTTTCCCCTCTTTTTCAGCAGCATCGATCATCACTACCGCAATCCGATCCTTGATTGAGCCACCTGGATTCTGACTTTCCAGTTTTATGAATAATTCACAGGGTCCGGTGTCAAACTTGCTCAATTTCAACATGGGCGTATTGCCAATCATATCGAGAACACTGTCGCATATAGTCATATCAAGTTCCTGGTTCATGTGCGGGTATTATCAAGCTTGGTTCGACCTCAGCATGTTTAAATAATGGTTAAAATCTCGATCTATTGTAACTCACAATGCGTCTAGCGCCTGTTTGAGGTCGGCAATCAAATCGTCCGCTGATTCAAGGCCTGCTGACAACCTTACCAGTCCATCGGTGATACCTGCTTTCAAACGTTCCTCCCGGGGCATATCTGCATGTGTCATGGTCACCGAGTGTGTAACTAGTGACTCAACCGAACCGAGGTTTTCCGCCAGGCTCCAGAGTTCCAGACTGTCCATCAGTTTCTTGCCGGATTCGACACCACCGTGGACTTCAAACCAGAGCATGGAACCATGACCACTGGCCTGGCTGTCCGCGAGCTGTTTTTGCGGGAATGAATCGAGGCCAGGGTATGCGACACGGTCTACCATCGGGTGGGTTTCTAAAAACTCGGCTATTTTCCGAGCATTAGCCGATTGTGCTTCCAGGCGCGTGCTCATGGTCTTAATGCCTTGCAGGGTATAAAAAGCCACCATGGGAGACATATTACTGCCCAGGCAGTTTCTCACGAACATGATCGCATCCAGCATTTCCCTGGTCACAGCCGTGATGGAACCGCCAACACTGACGTTGTGTCCCTCCATGAACTTGGTAGTGCTATGCAGGGTGATATCTGCACCGAGCTCAAGCGGACGCTGGAAGTAGGGGGTTAAAAAAGTATTGTCGACCACATGCGGTATGCCGGCAGCTTTAGATATTTCAGAAATTGCGGCAATATCGGTTAATTTCAAAGTTGGATTCGCCGGCGTTTCGGTAAAAATCAGCCGGGTATTATCGCGAATTTCAGCCTTTACATTGGCCGGGTCGGCGGTATCGACAAAACTCGCTTCAACGCCGAATCGAGACAGCACCTTTGTCGTTACCCGGTGCGTGCCACCATAGACAACATCTGAAAGAATGACGTGGTCTCCGGCATTGAGTAGTGCCATCAGGGTTGAACTGGTTGCCGCCATACCGGTTGCAAAGCATAAACTGCCAGCACCGCCTTCCAGGGCCGTAATGCGGTTTTCCAGCGCGGTAACCGTCGGATTTCCCGAGCGGCTATAGGAATAGCCTTTTTCCAGGTATTGATCGACTGATTCCTGGACATAGGTGGTCGTCTGGTAAATCGGTGTCAAAATGGCACCGGTAACGGGATCTGGACTAACGCCAGCATGTACCTCGCGGGTTTTAAAATCGGCCTGGCGATCGTTGCTCATCTAACTCTCTCTTGTTCTGGAATCGGAGGCCGAATTCTAGCACTGAGATTGGGTTGATAAAAAGCTAATTGGGGTAATGGATTCGATAATTATCATATTTATCCTGAATTGATTCGTATTTGAATCGAATCAGTGATGGGCATATCCTCATGCCTGGACCGCCAAAGGTATTTCATTAATCGACTACAGGCTGCTTTTATATATGGATCGGCAAACATGAACGAGGGTATCAGCAAGAATAAGAATCGAATCGAACAGCGAATTATTGATTTTGTGGCTGAAGAATTACCCGGCTTTAATACAGTTGCTCGTAGTGGACGCGATAGCGCCATGCAGATCGAGCCGGGCACCTCGGCTTTCCTGGAAAAATACGGTTGCAGTTCTGAACAGGAATATAAACGCCAGTGCATGAAAGATGGCCGCATTATGTACCATGCCCACATCGGTATGAACGATATGCCAACCACTGCACGGGCGCTGCAACATATTTATACTCATCTCGACGCGCAGGGCTTTCGTATGGACCGGGCCGGGTTTGCAGTCGACCGCCGCATGGGATTACCCCGGGAGCTTCAAAGCAGTGCTGCGGCCGAGACAGGCCCGATGCTGACCTCGGGGGAGGACTGGTCTTTACTCGCATGGGCGGCACCGATTCAACCTCATCTGGGCGATTTCATGATCGGCCAGCCCGCGTCCCTGGCGAATACCGTGAATGCATTGCGAACAGGCTGTACCACGATCGGCAATTTATCGCAGTTTTTTACTTTCGAAGCACCGGGATGGAAAGACCGGCTTGCGACCAGTGTTGAAACGGTTAAAGCTATCGCGGTGCTGGGTTGGTTTCGCGAGCAGGGCACGATGCTGCATTCATATCTCGAAGATGGTTACGGTGCCCTGTTCAAACATTGTTCGACAGTAGCGGCCTGGGCGATGCTCGAGCACTATATTGTCGAGGAGTTGTTGGGCGCAAAATTAAGCCATTGCATTGGCGGTCTGACTAGTGACCCGATCAAGCGTGCAGGCTGGGTGCTGGCATTGCAACGAATCCATAAAGGAGAACATGTGGGTTCGATGATTTATGGTGACACGATTTCATTCGGGACGGATTTTGATAAAAATCGCGCACGCACGGCTGAATACCTGCTGTGGGACATACTCGTACAAATGCACTGCCCGAGCGGACATGCGGTTTTACCCCTGCCGGTTACTGAGGCGATTCGCATACCCTCGGCCAAAGAGATTCTTGAGGCCCAGTGTTTTGGCCGACAAGTCGAAAAAACCGCTACACGTTTGTATCCCCATGTTGATTTTTCCGCTGCGCAAACCTTTGCCGACTCGGTATGTGAAGACGGTAATCGTATCTATGAAAATGCCCTGCAGGGTCTAAAACAGTGCGGCGTCGACTGCCGCAACCCATTGCAAATGCTATATGTGCTCAAAAACCTGGGTGCACAGGATTTTGAAACCCTGTTTGCTGATGATGTGAACGTGGCCGCATCGGTTCATACCGATATGTTCCTGCTCTCGCAATCTGTGCTTGATGATTACCGGCCCTTGTTTGAAAGCGCAGAAATGCGACTGAAAATGCAGGGCAAGCAGTTGTTGCTGGCATCCAGCGATGTACATGAACACGCGATTGGTGCACTCGCACAATTGCTTTCCGAAGCAGGCGCAGAAGTGATCAACCTGGGCGCTGAACAGACCCCGCAAGACCTGGTAAAACAATTAATAAGGCGATCGGCGGATGCAGTTTTACTGAGTACGCATAATGGTATGGCACTCGAATATGCGCGTGAACTGAAAGCAGCCATGGAATCAAACCAGATTGCGCTACCAGTGGTGCTTGGCGGTGTGCTCAATCAAAAAGTCGCCGATGCGACGCTACCAGTTGCGGTGATTGAAGATCTGAAACAACTTGGATTTCACCCGGCGCTAAGCTTGCCGCAGCTAGGCAAATTACTGGAAGTTAAATAATGCCTGGTTAGCGTGTAGGTTGGGCGAAATCCATCATCCCGGTTTTGCTGGTTTGCAGGGCTTTGATCATGCGCTTTTCGAGTTGATCGAGAACTGCCTGATCGGTGATATTGTTTCCTTCGGGAGTGCTCAGGTAGAAGATGTCGTCAATCTTTTCACCCAGCGTAGATATCTTTGCGTGGGTGATGTTGATATGCAAGGTGGCGATCACATTAGCGACAATTGACAGCAAGCCCGGTCTATCCATCGCGCTGATTTCCATCACTGTGCGACTGTTCAGATAGTCCTGTTCGAAGTGAATTTCAGTCGGTCGGTCAAATGCCTTCAGACGCCGGGGCATGCGTTTGTTGGTTACAGGTTGATAAATTGAATTCGATTTGAGCGCCTGTATTAGCGATTCTTCAATATGCCGAATAACGAGTGGATCGGTGACCGCCTCGTTATTATGGTCCTGGATGATAAAGGTATCCATGACCTTGTCGTTTTTGGTAGTAAATATCTCTGCATTCAAAATGCTCAGGCCAAGAGAACCGAGCGTACCTGTTACCTGCGAAAAAACATTTGAACTTTCGTCGCAATAAACGAATACCTTGGTAGTCTTCGTGACCTGGGCCTGACGAATATTGACCAGGGTTTGCTGCCCCGGATTACCGAGGATGGTGTTGACGTGCCATTTGATTTCGAGCGGATGGTGACGTAAAAAATAGTCACCTGGCAAGTCTTCACAGATGGAGTTGATCGCATCCCGGCTATAGGGCAAATCAGCCATCGCCTCGAAGGCTGCATCCCTGTTTTCCTGAATTATTTCGTCGATGTCGGGGGCATTATCAATGCCGAGGCGGATCACGTGCTTGGTGGCATTGTAGAGCTGCTGGAGCAGTGCATCTTTCCAGTTGTTCCATAGCTTGGGATTGGTGCTGCGAATATCGGAAACGGTTAACAAATACAGGTAATTCAGCATATTCATGCTGCCAACCTGGCGCGCAAAATCGCGCACTACATCCGGGTCGCTAATATCCTTACGCTGCGCCGTGACCGACATTAACAAATGATCGCGTACCAGTTGTGAAACGATGCGAATTTCCTTACGGTTGAGCTTATGTTGCAGACAAAACCGGGTTGCTTCCTCTGCGCCCAGCAGCGAGTGATTTCCACCCCGACCCTTGGCAATATCGTGAAACAGGGCTGCGAGGTACAGCAGGCACGGATTTTCGAGCTTGCTATAAACCAGGTTGCAGAAGGGAAATTCATCCTCGTGTTTTTCCAGCGCGAAACGGCGCAGGTTTCGGATCACGAAAATAGTGTGTTGATCGACGGTGTATGCATGGAACAGATCATATTGCATACGTCCGGTAATTTTACCAAATGCCGGAATATAGCGAGCTAAAAAGCCATAGGAGTTCATACGGCGCATCTGGTGGGTCATGCCAGCGGGGGCGCTCATCAGTTGCATAAACAGGTGATTGACCTCATCGTCATTGCGGAAACTGTCATCCACCAGATACAAATGCTCGCGCACCAGTCGAATCGTCGAGGCGGTAACGCCTTCACATTGCTCGTGAGTCGAAACCAGCAGAAATAACTCAACTAGCGCTGGTGGGTATTGTTTAAATATATCGGCGTGGCGTACCTCTATAAATCGATTTCGCAGTAGGAAGCGATCGTTAATAATCGTCACTTTTTTTTGCGCTGCGGTGAGCAAGATCTCCTCCCTGAATATTTGCAGCAACATTTCACTTAGTCTCTCCAGTTCCATGATAGTGCGGTAATACTGCTGCATGAATTGTTCGATCGCGAGGTTGTGCTCACCGGATTCGAAACCAAACCCGGTTGCGAGTTGGTTCTGGTAATCGAACAACAGGCGATCTTCACGTCGGCCAGCAAGCCTGTGTAAGGCAAAACGTACTTTCCAGAGGTGATTCTGGCTTGCGGTCAGTAACTCGTATTCGGCCTCCGTGATAAATTCGTGTGCTACCAGTTCCTGGAATGATTTTGCACCAAAATGACGCTTCGCGACCCAGCCGATTATTTGAATGTCACGCAGTCCGCCTGGACCTTCCTTAATATTGGGTTCGAGGTTGTATGCGGTGTCGTTGTAGCGAAGATGTCGGTTATGCTGCTCCTCGAGCTTGGCCTCGAAGAATTTTCGCGATGACCACATCTTGTTGGGTGCAATGGCCTTTTGAAAACGCTCGTAGAGCCTGTCGCTGCCATGAATTAATCGCGATTCAATCATATTCGTAATTACACTAACGTCAGCCTTACCTTCACGTACACAGTCCTTGATAGTACGCACGCTATGTCCAACCTCGAGACCTATGTCCCACAGGAAGGTGAGAAATTCGGATAGTTGCTGTTGCAGCTCTTTGCCGGCTTTCATGTCCAGCAAGATCATCAAATCTATATCGGAACCAGGAAATAGCTCACAGCGGCCGTAACCACCAACTGCTACCAGGGCAAAATTTGCCTTGTTGTCAGGGTCGATGAAATGTTCGAAACAAAAACCCAGAATTTCATCGACGAGGGCCGATTTTCGATGCACTAAATCCTGAACCGGCACCTGTGAATCAAATTCCGTATACAATTCAACGCTACACTGCCTCAGGCCTTCGATAAACGGTGTGGTTTGCAGGCCCTGTGGGGTTATGGCCTGGGTTAAAAGGTCATTTATAGTCTGCGACATATCAGTAAATATCTGAATCCGGGCGTATCTTAGAATCCGTATTCAGGGTGCAGGGTTAACACCTCGAAGCCATCATCGGTCACCAGGTTGGTATGTTCCCACTGTGCCGAAAGACTGTGATCCTTGGTAACCACGGTCCAGTCGTCGGGCAATAATTTGACGTGGCGTCTGCCAAGATTAAGCATTGGTTCGATGGTAAAGGTCATTCCCGGCTCGAGTACCAGGCCGGTACCCGGTTTGCCGTAGTGTAATACCTGGGGCTCTTCGTGAAACACCAGGCCTATGCCATGTCCACAGTATTCACGAACGATACTGCAGCGGTTTTTTTCCGCATGTGTTTGAATAGCGTGACCAATATCTCCGAGGCGTATGCCCGGCCTGATCATCTCGATACCGATTTTCATGCATTCGTAAGCCACATTCGACAGGCGCTGCCCCTGAATAGTCGGTTTGCCTACCATAAACATTCGACTCGTATCACCATGGTAACCCTCCTTGATTACGGTGATATCGATATTAATAATATCGCCAGATTTGAGTGTTTTATCGGCGGGTATGCCATGGCAGACCACGTGGTTAACCGATGTACAAATTGAACGGGGAAAACCACGGTAGTTTAAAGGTGCGGGGATAACATCCTGCTCATTCACCATGTAGTTATGGCAAATTTCGTCTAGCTCATGTGTAGTGACTCCTGGCGCTACATGGGGCTCGATCATGTGTAGTACGTCGGCTGCGAGGCGACCTGCAGTACGCATTTTTTCTATTTCATCTGGAGATTTGATCGTTACAGCCATAAATATATCACTGTCATGTTGTTGAATTCCGGGGATTATGGTATAAAGCGCGCGCTTTCGGCAACTTCGAAAGTAAACTTTTAGCATCTTTCAATGGTGAAGGACGCTTAAATATTACACACACATATCATCACGCGTTTATGGGTGCCTGTATCTTACCAGAGTGCAGGTCGTAATTGTCGGATATGTGGAGGCTTAACCCCGGGTGGTTTGAAGTGTATCAATCATCCAAGTACTGACATCTGGAGAATCTTATGTCTAACGTCACCATGCGTGAAATGTTGGAAGCGGGCGTGCACTTCGGTCACCAAACCCGTTTCTGGAATCCCAAAATGGCTCCCTTTATTTTCGGTGAGCGCAATAAAATCCATATTATTAATCTCGAGCAAACCATGCCCCTGTGCCACGATGCGGTCAATTACCTGGGCAAGGTAGCATCTAAAAAAGGCAAGGTCTTGTTTGTTGGTACCAAACGCGCCGCCAGCGACGCTATCAAGGAAGAAGCGACTCGTTGTGGCATGCCTTTTGTTAATCACCGCTGGTTAGGCGGTATGTTGACCAACTTCCGTACCGTGCGTGCCTCGATCAAAAGATTGAAAGAGCTGGAAGAAATGTCGCAGAGCAAAACCTACGAAAAAATTAACAAAAAGGAAATCCTGCAATTATCACGTGAACAGGACAAACTGGAAAAAACTCTCGGTGGCATCAAGGATATGGGTGGCTTGCCGGATGTGCTATTTGTCGTCGACGTTGGCTATGAGAATATTGCGGTTTTAGAAGCAAGCAAGCTTGGGATTCCAGTGGTAGGCATTGTTGACACCAATAATTCACCGGACAATGTTGATTACATCGTACCGGGAAATGACGATTCAATGCGTGCTATCAAGCTGTATACAAGGGTGGTTGCAGACGCGATTTTGATTGGCAAGGAAAGTATTGTCGCTGAACTCAATAGCGACGATGAAATGATCGAACTCAAGGATGAAGAAGCCAGTATCCCTGGCAAGCCGGCGGTCAAAATTTCAACTAAAAAATCAGCCCCGGCTGCTACCGGTAAAACTACAGAGCCCGCCGAAGAAGCTGTAGCCGAAGAAGCTGTAGCCGAAGAAGCTGTAGCCGAAGAAGCTGTAGCCGAAGAAGCTGTAGCCGAAGAAGCTGTAGC
>JBGUEB010000070.1:0-14335 GCA_041821565.1 Gammaproteobacteria bacterium
ACTACCCATGGGAATGGCCGATGTCGCCAGTGTATTGTTTACCGAGTTTTTGAAATTTGATCCGGCCGCACCCGACTGGCCTGATCGAGATCGTTTTATCCTGTCTGCCGGTCACGGTTCGATGCTGCTTTACAGCCTGCTTTATCTTTGTGGTTACGAAGATATGACGATCGACGAAATTAAAAACTTTCGCCAGCTTGGCGCGAAGACTGCTGGCCACCCTGAATACGGGTATGCAGGTGGTATCGAAATGACCACGGGACCGCTAGGGCAGGGCATCGCCACCGCGGTAGGAATGGCCCTCGCCGAGAAAAAGCTGGAAACTGAATTTGGTGGAGACATAGTAGATCACTATACCTATGTGCTCGCTGGGGATGGCTGTCTGATGGAAGGCATTAGCCACGAGGCCATCGATTTTGCCGGGCATCTTGGCTTATCGAAACTGATCGTACTCTTCGATGACAATGGAATCTCGATAGACGGCGAAACCAGTTTATCCACCTCGACCGATCAGTTAGCTCGTTTCAGGGCCGCGAGGTGGGATGTTAGTTATGTCGATGGACATGATTCAGGCGCTGTCGCAGAGGCTATCTCGAAGGCACAGAAATCAGCACAGCCATCGCTTATTGCCTGTAAAACTATTATCGGCTTTGGCGCCCCAAATAAGCAGGGAACCGCCGCAACTCACGGTGCTCCGCTCGGTGCGGAGGAAATTGAACTTGCACGTGCCACGCTCGGCTGGGAAAGTGCTGCTTTTGATGTTCCCGCAGAAATTATGCAAGCCTGGAGAAATTCAGGAAAACGGGGTGAAGTGGCGCGACAGCAGTGGCAAAGCCGTATTGATAAAATGCCCTCGCAGCGTAAGCAGGTGTTCCTGTCGATGCTCGCCGGTGAACCTGGTGATGAACTGGTAAGTAGTATTGATGAAATTAAACGAAAATTCAGCGAGGAACAACCGAATCTGGCGACGCGTCAATCGTCTCAATTGGTATTGCAATCATTAATGAATGCGATGCCCAGCTTACTCAGCGGTTCGGCTGACCTGAGCGGATCCAATGGTACACACCCCCAAAATGCTATATCAATCAAGGCTGACGATTTTAGTGGAAATTATATTCACTACGGTGTGAGAGAGCACGGCATGGCTGCCGCGATGAACGGTATTTCCCTGCACGGCGGCTACATCCCGCTGAGCGGGACTTTCCTGGTTTTTGCCGATTACAGCCGCCCTGCGATTCGACTGGGCGCCCTCATGAAGAAACGTGTAATCCACGTGATGACGCATGATTCAATCGGACTTGGCGAGGATGGCCCAACGCATCAACCGATCGAACAGATTGCATCGCTGCGGGCAATGCCCAATTTACTCGTTTTCCGCCCAGCAGACGCGGTTGAAGTCGCCGAGTCCTGGGCCTGTGCGCTTGGCGAAACACAATCACCTTCGGTGATGTGTTTAAGCCGCCAGGGATTGCCGACCCTGCGTACCAGCCATAGCGAAGAAAATTTATGTGCTCGCGGCGCCTACGTCATCCGCGAGGCGAATGGTAAACGCAAGGCAACCCTGCTCGCGACAGGCTCGGAAGTCTCGATCGCGCTTGCAGCAGCGGATAAGCTTGCCCGCTTTGGCCTGGAAGTTGCCGTGGTATCCATGCCTTGCTGGGAACTGTTCGAACGACAATCCTCTGAATACCAGGAATCGGTACTTGGTGGTGTTTGCCGACTCGCCATAGAGGCGGCATCGCCGATGGGCTGGGATCGCTGGATTGGCAGGCGTGGAGGGTTTATTGGCATGCAAGGGTTTGGCGCATCGGGCCCGGCAAATGAACTGTATGCCCACTTTGGCATAACCGCCGATGCCATTCACGATGAAGTTCGTCGTTTACTACATATTTAATCAGATAAGAGGATTACTACAATGGCCCGAATTACGTTACGCCAGTTACTCGACAACGCAGCCGAGTACGGATATGGGGTACCCGCTTTTAATATTAACAATATGGAACAGGTACTCGCGATCATGGAAGCGGCTAAAGCCGTCGATGCGCCAGTTATTTTACAGGCCAGTCGTGGCGCAAGAGGTTATGCAGGCGATATTATGATCCGCAAAATGGTCGAGGCGGCGGAAGAGATGTATCCGCAGATTCCAATTTGCCTGCACCAGGACCATGGCAATAACCGTGCGACCTGCGTTTCTGCAATGCAGGCAAGCTTTACCTCGGTGATGATGGATGGCTCCCTCGAGGCCGACGCTAAGACCCCTGCCAGTTATGAATACAACCTCGATGTTACTGCCGAGGTAACGCGCATCGCACACGATATTGGTGTTTCGGTCGAAGGCGAACTGGGTTGTCTCGGTTCCCTCGAAACCGGTGAAGGCGAAAAGGAAGACGGGCATGGATTTGAAGGTAGTTTAAGCATGGATCAATTACTCACCGACCCGGACCAGGCAGTCGATTTCGTCACCCGGACTAAAGTCGATGCGCTCGCGATAGCGATGGGTACCTCGCATGGCGCCTACAAGTTCAGCCGCAAACCCGATGGCGATATTCTGGCGATGAACGTGGTGCAGGAAATCAACCAAAAGCTTCCCGAGGTTCATCTCGTTATGCATGGCTCGTCATCGGTACCACAGGAGTTGCAGGACATTTTTAACGAGTTCGGTGGCGAAATGCCGCAAACCTATGGAGTACCTGTCGATGAAATTGTACGCGGAATCAAATACGGGGTGCGCAAGGTCAATATCGATACCGACTGCCGCCTGGCGATGACCGGCCAGTTCCGCAAGATCGCGCAACAGGATAAATTACAGTTTGATCCGCGTAAATTTTTACAGCCGGCACTGGATGCGATGCAGGAACTTTGCCGTGATCGTTTCGAGCAGTTTGAAACCGCGGGCAAGGCATCAAGAATCACGCCGATCAGTGTTGCCGAAATGGCAAGCTTGTATAGCAGTGGTGCACTCGACCCGAAACTGGCAAGCAGCCAGAGTGCAGCCTAATTATTTTGGAGATAAAGAAATGAGTTCTAGAAAAACCTACGACGCGGGCGTTAAAGATTACCGTGAAACTTACTGGGAGCCTGATTACACTCCAAAGGCAACTGACCTTTTAGCCTGTTTTAAAATAACTCCGCAGGCAGGTATTCCGCGCGAGGAAGTGGCTGCGGCGGTGGCGGCCGAGTCATCTACGGGTACCTGGACAACAGTCTGGACAGATTTGTTAACCGACCTGGATTACTACAAGGGACGCGCCTACGCGATTGAAGATGTACCGGGCGACGATACCTGCTTCTATGCTTTCATTGCATATCCGATCGATTTGTTTGAAGAAGGTTCGGTAGTTAACGTTCTCACATCACTGGTTGGTAATGTATTTGGATTTAAAGCCCTACGCGCGTTGCGCCTTGAAGATATCCGTTTTCCAATCGCTTACGTGATGACCTGCAACGGACCGCCACAGGGTATCCAGGTAGAACGTGACATCATGAACAAATATGGACGCCCGCTACTGGGTTGCACAATCAAACCTAAACTGGGATTGTCGGCAAAAAATTACGGTCGCGCCTGTTATGAAGGTTTACGCGGCGGCCTTGATTTCACCAAGGATGACGAAAATGTCAACTCCCAGCCATTCATGCGCTGGCGTCACCGCTTCGATTTTGTCATGGAAGCGATTCAAAAAGCCGAGGCAGAAACAGGGGAGCGCAAGGGTCATTACCTCAACGTTACCGCGCCGACACCGGACCAAATGATGCAACGTGCAGAATATGCAAAAGAAATCGGTGCGCCGATTATTATGCATGACTATTTAACCGGTGGGCTTTGTGCCAATACAGGCCTGGCGCAATGGTGCCAGAATAACGGTATGCTGCTGCATATCCACCGCGCAATGCATGCGGTTATCGACAGGGACCCGCATCACGGTATTCACTTTCGTGTGTTAGTCAAAATTCTACGACTGTCGGGTGGTGATCATCTGCATACCGGCACCGTCGTGGGGAAACTGGAAGGCGATAGAGAGGCGACCCTGGGCTGGATCGATCTTTTACGTGAATCTTATATAAAAGAGGACCGTTCACGCGGTATTTTCTTCGATCAGGACTGGGGTTCTATGCCGGGCGTATTTGCGGTCGCATCGGGTGGTATTCATGTCTGGCACATGCCGGCACTGGTTAGTATTTTTGGAGATGATTCAGTATTACAATTTGGTGGTGGCACACTTGGCCATCCATGGGGTAATGCTGCCGGAGCATCCGCTAACCGGGTCGCGGTCGAAGCCTGTGTGGAAGCCCGTAACCAGGGTCGAGAGCTTGAAAAAGAAGGCAAGGATATTCTTACCAATGCGGCTAAATCCAGTCCTGAACTCGCGGCTGCGATGGAAACCTGGAAAGAAGTAAAATTTGAGTTTGATACTGTCGATAAGCTCGACGTAGCCCACAAATAGGCTTTGACTAAATAGAGAATTTTGAGGAAACCATTATGAGCGATGTACAAGATTATGCGTCAAGTCTGGCCGATGCTTCGAGCCGGAAATTTGAAACCTTCTCATATTTGCCTGAAATGGATGCTAGCCGGACCCGCAGACAGGTAGAGTATATAGTGAGCAAAGGCTGGAATCCGGCGGTTGAACACACCGAGCCGGAGAACGCTTTCGGCTCCTACTGGTATATGTGGAAATTACCGATGTTCGGTGAATCGGACGTCGATGCCATATTGGCCGAGGTCGATGCCTGTCACGCGGCCCATCCCAAAAACCATGTTCGCCTGGTAGGATTTGACAATTTCACCCAGTCGAAGGGTGCTGAAATGGTCGTTTATCGTGGGAAATCGGTTTAAACATCTTCTGGGCGGTTGGTATTGCGTGCTTTGTATCCCTTCGGGGACGAAAGCATCAATTTTTTCTCAAATTCGATCTACAAAGTCGTGTTAATGAAGGAATTCTCAAATGAGTGAAATCGATAAAGATCAATACCTCATTGAAAACGAACCCTACTACCTTGCGCTTGGTAGCGAGGTGGATTTATATACGGCGGCCTACGAGGCGCGCATGCCGGTGATGCTAAAAGGGCCGACAGGTTGCGGCAAGTCCCGGTTTGTCGAGTACATGGCCTGGAAGCTGCAAAGGCCGCTGATTACCGTTGCCTGCAACGAAGACATGACCGCGTCCGACCTGGTGGGTCGCTTCCTGCTCGATATCAATGGCACTAAATGGCAGGATGGCCCTTTGACCGTGGCGGCCCGCATAGGCGCTATCTGTTACCTGGACGAAGTGGTAGAGGCGCGCCAGGACACTATCGTTGTGATTCATCCGTTAACCGATCATCGGCGTGAACTGCCCCTGGAAAAGAAAGGCGAACTGGTGAGGGCGCACAATGATTTTCAAATCGTGATTTCATATAACCCCGGCTACCAGTCGCTGATGAAGGATTTGAAACAGTCGACCAAGCAGCGTTTTGGTGCGATGGATTTTGATTACCCGGAAACCGATATCGAGGTAGAAATCGTGCGGCATGAAGGTAATATCGACGCGGAGTTAGCGCAAAAACTGGTGCAAATAGCCCATCGGTCGCGCAATCTAAAGGGGCATGGTCTGGATGAAGGCATGTCGACACGCTTACTGGTTTACGCCGCGCAACTGATGAATAAAGGCATTCATCCCGAGGCAGCTTGCCAGATGGCCCTGGTAGCACCGCTTACCGACGATGCCGATATGCGCGACACCCTCAGCGCCGCAGTAAACACCTATTTTTAGCTATTTTATGTCATTGGTTAAGCATCAATGAGCATCGATTTTTCCGACTACGTTAATTACCTCGACGAGGACGATCATGCGCATGTTGAAGCGCTGGAATCCTCCTATCATGAGGCCGGTCGTGTGATGTCGCCGCGGGGCCTGCAAAACTACCTCGAAGGCATGCGCGCCATGTGTAGCCTCGGCAGGGGCCAGGACCTGGTTTTAACTTATGTCCAGGAAATGCCGGGGGTCGCGCGCGAAGTAGGCGAGGATATAGTCCCGGATATCGTCGAGGCGATGATGAAGATTGCCTCACATACCTCGGGTACTGTCGTCACCCTGATGCTGGGCAATATGCCGCTCGCCGCGCAGCGCCTCGGAGACGCGGATGTTGTGCGCGGTTATCTCAAACTTTTACATCAACTCGCTGGCAAGGCGCCTCGCGGCCTGCGTCCGATGATGGAAAACCTCGAAGAATTGCTGTCTAAACTAACGCTTGGCGGATTGCGGCGCTGGGCCTTATGGGGTGCACAGGCGCATGCGCGTGATCTTGACGGACAAATGGCTTATTTTGCACTGCAATCTGATTCCTCCCGATCGGTACTGCAAAAGGAGCGCCGTGGTACCCTGTTTGTCGACAACCAACGCAGGCTAAATTTTTATCTAAGGGCGCTTTGGGGAAGGGCTTTCCTGATGCGGCCTACCTCGGGTGATTACGAAAACAGGGATGGCCTGAAACCTTATATCGAAGACTTTCAGATTCATCTACCCGATGCATTTGATACCCTTGCCGGTAATAGTGGTATCGAAATATACCGCGCAGCGGTGGCGCATAGCGCAGCACACCTGGTTTACACGGTTGAACGCCTGAACGCAGAGTCATTGTCGCAGGCGCAGATGTGTTGCATTGAATTATTTGAAGATGCGCGCATCGAGTACCTGGCTTACCGTGAATTTCCGGGTCTTCGCAAGCTCTGGCTGTCGTTTTATATCGAGGCACTCGAATCGACGGAGAATAACGAAGAATTACACGAGGCAATCGTATTAATGTTGCGTCTGACACGTGCCATGATGGACAGGGACTATCGCGATGAGAGCGCAATAGTGAACACAATCGCGGACGATTATGTTGCACAACTCGAGGCGGACCCCTTTAAACCATTGTTATCCTGGCAGGCGGGGGTGAAATTTTATAACCAGCTAATCGAAATGGTCCGAATCCCGAGTGTCCGCGTACTGAGCCAATGGCCGATTCCCTACCGTGACGATAACCGCTTTAGCTGGGAATTCGATGAAAACATGTTTATCACGCAAGGCGTCGATTACATTCCGCAAAACCAGCAACAGGTTCGTAAGTATGTATCGGCCATCGATATGGCCAACGAGGTGGACTGCGAACTGGCCGGGGATGATGCCCAGGAAATCTGGATCTGTGCTGATGAACTGTTTCCCTATGAAGATGAGGGCGTTAGTTTCAACGAAATGTGGGGCAAGGAACCTGTTTCGGAACCGTTTCACTATGATGAGTGGGACTATCATGTACAGCTATCGCGACCCGACTGGAGTACGGTGATCGAAAGACGCCATGAAAAAGGTGATCCGGAAATTATGGATCGCATCCTGGAAAAATATAAACCCGTGGCTAGTCGTATTCGTCACCTGATCGATGCCTTACAACCGCAGGGCATAGTACGCCGCCGTGGGTATGAAGATGGCGATGAAATCGATATTAACGCGGCGGTTCGGGCGATGACTGATATCCGCCGTGGCATCATGCCGGATCCACGCATAAATATCCGAATTACGCGTCATTTGCGCGATCTTTCGTTAATCGTGCTAATGGATTTATCCGAATCTACCAACGATAAAATCGGCTTGATCAAGCAGGGCGAGGAAGGATACGAAGAGCAACCCAGTATTCTCGATCTGACACGCGAGGCCACGGGATTGCTAGCCTGGGCAGTAGACTCGGTAGGTGATAATTTTGCAGTGCATGGATTTGCATCCGATGGACGGCACGATGTGCAATACTATCGTTTCAAGGAATTTGATGAAGCCTACGGCGACAAGGCAAAGTCTCGCCTGGCCGGCATGTCGGGGGGGTTGTCGACACGGATGGGTGCGGCGCTGCGACACGCTGGATGGCATATTAGCCAGCAGAGTAGTCAAAAACGATTGATAATGCTGATTACCGATGGCGAGCCAGCCGATATTGACGAACGTGATCCGCAGTATCTGCGACATGATACGAAAAAGGCCGTAGATGAGCTGGCGTCACAGGGTATATATACTTATTGCCTGACTCTCGATCCTGAAGCAGACAGCTACGTGTCCAGGATATTCGGGGCGAACAATTATTCGATCGTCGATAATGTCGAGCGACTGCCAGAGCGGCTTCCCGCGGTGTTTTCAGCTTTGACATCCTGATTTCAACGCAGCAAACCTGCATTTCTCACCACCCTTAGTAGCGAGACGGTGAAAGGTCGTGCCCCACCTGGTTTTCGCGACCGAAGAGTGCACAGGCATAGTCAACTCTATGTTGAGCGCTCTGACCGAGTGAAAACCAGGTGGGGTGCGGCATAGCATCGTCGCAGTAGAAGTGTGGTGAGAAATACAGGTTAGCAGCTATTGGCTGAGGTTTATGATATTTGCGTTACGCTTTTGATGTTCTGACGATAACTGATTTTGCCTGTAATATTCGAGTGCAAACGAAAATTCAGTGACGAGTCGATTATTGTCAACATCACCATGATTACAGTAGCGAATAGACTCGTAATCGGCAGGGTGAGTTATTGAATCCCGTTGCTGAATATCGGCAAACTGCCAGGCAAAAGATATGCAGCGGCCTCCTGTCGTGACATCACTATAATAAGGGCCAAAGCTATCGACAAATAGAATTTCGTCAGAACTTGCGATTGCCTGAAACTGTATATTTCGAAGTGGCAAAAATACGAACCGGTCAGCATCACGACTGATGAGTAAGCGATAGGCGTTGAATAGTGATGAACTCAGGCATAAGGATTTTCTTGAAAGTTCAGCGGGTCTGATAAATGTTTCAAGGGTAGATTTCAAGAAACCGGGACCTGTTGCCTGATCCTGTTTGTGAAAATGTTATTTTAGTCCTGTTCTATCTGGTCGGCCGATTGGTGACTATACTCGATATACATTACCGCGGCTTCGACACGCGAATGTACACCCAGTTTCCTTAAAACCGCCTTTACGTGTAATTTAACAGTTCCATCAGAAATACCTAAATTGCGTGCAATGACCTTGTTGCCCTGTCCTGCGGCCATAAGTTCAAGAATTTCACTTTCGCGCGGCGTTAACTCGCTAAAAGGGCCTGAAGTCTTCGAGTCTGTCATATCTCCCCTGACAAAACGTACTAGTACGGAAGTCAGGTGAGGGGCGACCACGGTTTTCCCAAATTGTATTTCCCTTAATGCTGTGACCAGGGCATCGGGTTCCATATCCTTTAACAGGTATCCACGTGCGCCGGCTTTTAACGCGCCCAATAAATCTTCCTCATTTGAACTGGTTGTCAACATTACAATGGGAATATCGAGTTCCAGTTTACGCAAATGCTTCAACACGCTTATGCCGTCGAGGATAGGCATACGTTTATCGAGTAAAATGATATCAGGGTTCAATTCCTGGGCTAGCTTGATACCTTCGTATCCATCACCGACGGCAGCAAGCACCTCTATATTTCGTCGCTGCAGCAGGCTGGTTAAACCTTCGCGAAAAAGCATATGGTCATCGATTAACAGGGTTCTTAACGCCATCAGAATTTATCTCATATCATATTATTGTCGCCGGTTTAATATTATCATATCAGCGATATTGATCTATTTTGCCGAATCCAGGTCTGACCGGGGACATTCGAAATTATTATTATCGATGCTGCTTCCGCATGGACATAATAACCTAGTTCAGCAGAAGAGGGATGATTCTATTTAGGGATTTAGGAAATCAGATTGAGTGAACTGGCGATATCGAATCATGAGGGTGGTAGAGCGACTGGATTTTATCATGGGCTTAAAAAGGACGAAGATCATCATGCCGGACGTGATCTGACATATAGAATCAAAATAAAGACCGTCATGCCGGCGCAGGCCGGTATCCATTTAAATCGGAGCTACGATTACTGCCCCAGGTGCTTCTGAAATGGATTGCGGCTCGGGGGCCGCAATGACGAAGGGGGCTGCTATGCCTGGTAGGGAAATTGAGAATGTGAAATCAAACTGGGCTAACCACTATTGTTATCCCGGCCTGGGCCTCTTTCGGATGGATACCGGACAGCAATGCTAATAAATTTAAGGCAAAAAAAAGCCGGTATAAAAATACCGGCTAATTAAGGACTGGTTGGAGAGGTAAATTTAACCTTCGTCCTTTTGGGGAACCTGTTGGGGAGCGGGTTGAAACATATTTGTCCAGGCGCTCATGTCGAACTAGTTCTGTCCCAAGGGGGCAGTCATCTGTGCGGGAGCAGTAGTATAGGCTGCCGGATTCATCCAGGCGGTGAAAGTAGCCGGGTTGGCCATCGCCATATAGCTTGCCGGGTTCATGACGTTAGCAGCAGCAACTGGAGCAGTGGCCATTTCATTCATCATGACCTGGGGGTTCATCCAGTACATGTAGGTAGCAGGGTTCATCATCGCCTGGTAGCTGGCAGGATTCATCCACTGGGCCATCTGGGCTGGATCCGCCATCTGGCTATAAAACTGTGGCTGCATGAATTGACCCCACTGGGCGGGACTAATTGCCGTATAGTGATAAGCCTGGTGGGTAGCCGGGTTGATAAATCCCATGAAAGATGCCGGGCTAGCAGGGTTCATCACAACTGCAGGCGCTTGAGTAACTGACGGTGCCTGAACTGCAGGCGCCTGGATTTCTGTGGTTTCAGCCGCAAGTGAGATAGCAGACGCTGCGATCAAACTTGAAGCGAATACTACTGAAAGGGTTTTCTTCATTTTGTCTTCCTCATTAATTAAATTGTAAAAAGTGATTTAAAATACACGGTAAATATTAGCTTAAATTAGTATTTGCTAATATACCTATAATGGGTAGGACGGCAGGCGCAAAATGAATGGAATAGGGGGTACATGGTATAAATCGGCTATAAATTAATAGCTTATCGGTAGGGAGGGCTGTTTTTCCTGAACGGACGAATCCTGGCTGAACGCTCAGCTGCCAGGATCGTAAGTGTTGTACTATTTAGCTACCCAGTTGGAGAAGTTCTCGGTTGTTTTTTCTTCGCCGTCTTCGTACCCAGCTTCATAAGCCTCGGTTAACCGCTGCTCTTCCCGCTTTGGATGTCCAAGAAATCCTCCTTGCCATCCCAGTATGTATTCGGGATTCACTGTCATATCTTCCATTTTGGTTATTGCGTCGCGATATTCCTGGTTCATTTTATTCTCCCGAATGTGGTCATAATAAGGTTAATTGTGCACCCTGAAATTTTCGTATGCTTTTCCGGCTGCTATGATTTTGGCAACATGGCGTACGGTCAGGGCTATTGATTCAAATTTGTTAAGGAGCCTCTGACTAATTCGTAGATTACTGTCATTGCGAGCGCAGCGCGGCAATCTTATGCTAAATATCAGTGAGTTAGAGATTGCCACGTCGCTTCGCTCCTCGCAATGACGAATTGATCAGAGGCTCCTTTAAGTGGAAACATCGTATCAAATACTGATATATCCAGCTATATCCCCACTGGAGAGTATTTCCAGACTATTTATATCTCCGAAGAATTAATTTGCGAAGCTCTGCCTTTGCGGAGTTTCCTGAATACTGTTCAGGTTTATTCGCGCATCATTAAATAGTATTGATACTTCATCGTCGCCGCACTGCCGCCAATGATGGATAAAATCGTCAGGATGGAACCGAGTGCCATGGTCGAAACCCCGGAAATTCCCTGTCCTATGGTGCATCCCATCGCCAATACTCCCCCAATCCCCATTAAAATAGCGCCGATCGCATGCATCAGGAAATCCATCCAGTTGACGAACCACTCGAGCCGGACGGTCCGAAATATGATCGTGTACAGAAATGATCCGACAATCACGCCTAACACAGTGACAACACCAATACTTAAAAAGACGGGAGAAAAACCCTGGTAAACATACTGGGCGGTGTGCGCGGTGGGGGCGATAAAACTTAACGACTGCGCGCCTGCCGCATAGGGGCGTTCGTCCATAAATTCGAGTTCTTCGAGCAATGCTATGCCCATCGGACCCGCGGTAATATACCAGCCGATTATGACGATCGTGCCAATAATAATGCCTGCCAGTAATAGCTCGCGATTAGAACGAAAATCACTGGAACGTAATACCCATGCCAAAATCGCCCCGCCCAGTAACAGCGCCGGGATAAACAGGTTTAGTGGCCCGGGCTCAACTCCGGCCAAGCCTGCGAGGACCGACCCAAGATCCTGGCTGCTTATACCATATTCGCTAAAATCAATACTGACTGGCGTCATCCACTGCAAAAATACCCAGAAGTCAAAACTGCTAAACAACATGAGCGAGGCAGCGAGAGCCATGATGATCAAAACCACCAGCGACTTCAAATTTCCCTCTCCCAGCCGCACCAGCGTTTTATTACCGCAACCGCTGGAAAGTGTCATGCCAATACCGAACATTAGTCCGCCAACTAAATTTCGAAGCCAGACGAAGTTGGCCACCCGATAGGGCGGGTTGGAGGTGTCGTTACTGCTGGTCAATGCCATGTCGATGGTGCCGTTGTACTCTAGTATGCTGACACCAATTACAGCGATCGCGATCGACAGTAGCCAGGATCGAAGGCGATTTAAATCACCGATGTTAACCCAGTCAGATACAGCACCCATGGTACAAAAATTCGCCTTGTTGGCGACAGCGCCAAATATAACGGACAAGGTGAAGAACCAAATCAGGGCCTGGGTATACAAATCTAAGTTCATAAAGTTTATCGTCCAGGGGGTGTTTGATTAATTCCGGGTCATTCGTATGTGGGGCTCAAACCGGGTTGCCTTTGATACCGGTCTAAATTATTTTTCGTTGCTAAATTCCTGTTCTGATGACCCACCAGCCACCTGGGTCAACGAATCTTCGATTGCACCTGGTGCGCACATGATACTGAAAAAGGTGGCGCCGGTTTCGCTCGCCATCATGGGTAAATGCGGCCAGCTGATCGCAATTCTGAAGCGGCCGAATAGTGCTTCAACATTATCCCCATATACCAGGACTTCATAAGGAAGGTGAGCGGTATGGCGTGGTGAGCTTTTATCAATTCGTCCCATGATATAAGCGTCACCGCTACAGTCATCTTCATTCACACCACCCAAACCGACACCAATTAGCGTCATTGGCTTACCAGTACTATCGGCTCCCAGGTCTAACTGATAGACCTTTTTAGACGCAGCAACGCCCTCGCTCAGATTCCTGTTGACCGTCTCGACCGCGGCCTCGTGGGAATCAAAAAATGCGAGGATACTCGGGTCATCAAAGTACTCCATCATAAATGTATAATGAAAATCGCGCATATCACTGGCGCTCAGATTTTTATCACCAGTACCAAAGCTCTGCTGGGATCCCAGCGCGGATTTTAAAGCGCCACTAACATCGTCGAGGTCGTCACCGAGGCGGTAGGCATTGGCCCAGTAAACAGGATTAGTGTACGCCAGTTCAATCATGCCCTGGTTCGAGGTCACCGCGGCGCGTAAAGCGGCCCCGTAGCCCCCGCGTTCGGACCGGGTGGCAGTGTTGCGTAACTTGTCATTGGTGAAGACGATTACCTGCGCGCCATTATAGGGAGAATACTGCCCGATTACTTCAAAGCCAGCCTGCTGCAGTTTAGCACCTGTACTGGTAACAACCGCCGAGATGTCTTCACCTGCAATCTTTGCGACGAGTATAAAAGGTTTAACACCCTCTTGCGCCTGTAATGGAGTCGACACCGTGAGCGTGGCAACAGCCGCTACAACCAGCAACTGAACCAGGCCTGTAAATAAACGCTTGATATTCATGACAAATTCCTAATTCGATGGCAACACTACTTCAGCTGCAAGGAGATAGCTTGCAGCTGAAGCTGTTAACGAGCTGTCCTGTTTTAGAAGTGTTTGCTATAACTGAACGCCAGTTCGTACTGGTACATTTCGAGATCGATTGTCTGTACGCTGGATTGTTGCATAGGATTGGGACCTGAAACGGTTACACTGGGCGCGTACATCAGTGCGAAATTGAAATCATTGTTATTACTATAACTTCGGGTAAAGCCAAAGGTGACATGTTGTTCAATCACGCCGGGCGCGAGAATGTTGAACATCGTCTCTGTAGTGGGGATCGGCTGGTCGGTGACACTGTAGCCAACCCGCCAGGTCCAGGCATCACTCGAAGCCCATTCATACCCCAGTTTGTAGATGGTCATGTCTTGCCAGCCAAAGCCAGCGCCAGCGCTGCCACCGAGGCAACCGGCACCAGTACCAGGGCCAGCATCGTCGGGAATGCCATCATGGTCACCAGCCAGATCGGCAGCCCCCGTCGCAGCAGCGTGCGCTGGCTCACAGCACCCTGGCGCCACAGGTCGGCGAACGACACAATCAGCAGCGCGCCCAACCCGACAAA
>JBGUEB010000071.1:0-14270 GCA_041821565.1 Gammaproteobacteria bacterium
CGATAAACCCCGATAACGGAAGATTTCGCCCAGCCATCACCGCATAAAGCGCATCACCCTGCGTCAGACCGGGCCAGCCATCCGCTTTAACAAACTCTTCATATTCTGCCTTGTGGGGTGCGAATGTGTTGGTTTCGTGCTGAAAACCACCGACTGCGATCTTAGCTGACATTGTTCACCTGTTAATCAAATAGTTTTTTATACTGGTAAGATTGACTCAAACAGAACAGGAACGCAATTTCGCAACTGCATACAAGCTGACGCACTAGAGTTTTTGCCAGTTTATTTTATCGCCGTAAACGATTACCAGGGTTTATTAACAGGTATGATAAATTTTGTATAAAATAAGTTGTTATGCCTAATCAGAATTTCGTGCAAAATTTGAGGACTATCTGCAATCAGCAGCGCTCTGTTGCTCATGTCTGTCGCTCACTGGAAATGAACCGGCAGCAATTCAACATGTTACGAAACCGGAAATCCTGCAGGTAGATGTATGAAATGTATTGTTGCGATGATGCAGCATGAAACCAACACTTTTTCTCCGCTGGCTACGCCTCTGAAATCATTTGCTAGCGGTGTCGGTTTGAACCTGCCACCGAGCGGACAGCAGGCCATCGATATCTACGGCGAGGCTGACTTCGCCTTTGCAGCCATGATCGAGGTGGCGCTGGCCAGGGGCGCCGAGGTATCAATACCGATTGCGGCCTACGCCGAACCCAGTGGCAAGGTCGATGACGACGCTTTCGATGTCATCACCGAGAAAATCTGCAGCGCTGTAGCTGCCGGTTGCGATGCCCTGCTGCTCGATTTGCACGGCGCGATGGTTACCGGGTCGTTTGATGACGGTGAAGGTGAACTGCTCAAAAGAATTCGCGCCGTATCGCCAAAGCTACCTATCGCAATTGCACTTGATTTTCACACCAATCTGACCGAACAAATGGTCAATAACTGTACTGTTCTGGACGGCTACCGGACCTATCCGCATATCGACATGTATGAGACTGGCAAGCGTGCCGCCAAATCACTGTTTCGGATTATTGACCAGGGCCTGTCGACGCGAATGTGCTGGCGCACACTGCCGATGATGACGCACATGATCAAACAGACGCCTTTGAAACAGCCGATGAAAGATATTATGGATCGAGCTATCGAAGCAGCCGACTCAGACGAACTGCTCAATGTTTCAGTTCTGGGTGGGTTTCCGCTTGCCGATATTCCTCATGTCTCCCTCAGTGTCGTAGCGGTTGAGTCGATGCAGCACGATTTAGGTGAAGCACTGGTGAACGAACTTTGTGAAATGGCATGGGATCGGAGACAGGACTTTATTTTTGAACCTGAGCCACTGTCCCAATCTATTAAATACGCAGCTGAATTGAAGGACTATCCGGTGGTCATAGCTGACCACGGTGATAACTGTGGTGCCGGCGGCAGTGCCGACGATTTAACCGTACTCGAAGAAATGCTTAACCAGGGACTTACCGGAATCATCGCAGGGCCTATTTGGGACCCACAAGCCGTTGAAAAAATGATCGATGCCGGCGAGGGTTCGGTTGTCAGCCTCGACATTGGCGGTAAAACCAGTATCCCAGCCATTAATCAGATCGGGCGTAGCCTCCATTGCGAGGGAAGCGTTGAAAAAATTACCGACGGCCGCTTCACCATTGAGGGTCCCATGCAAACCGGGTTAAAAGTCAGCCTCGGTCGCAGCGTGCTACTCGATATCGGCGCTGCCCAGATCCTGGTTTGCGAAGAACGTTGGGAACCCTACGATACTGGCTGCTTTACCCAGGCCGGTATCGACCCACGGTCTAAAAAATACATCCTGGTTAAATCACGCCAGCACTTCCGTGCCGGTTTCGAACCGATTGCAAAGCACATCGTGCTCGCTGCCGGCCCAGGTGTTTGTAGTTCGGATTACTCGCAATTCCAGTTTAAACATCTACCTCAACCGATTTATCCACTCGATCTGGATACAAAGTTCTCCAATACCGCTTGTCGGACTCATCAAAGTGACGCAATATGAAGCACTAATGACCGAAATTGCGTCAATCTGACCCCTGCCCTGCGAAATTGTGGAAATGATCCATATGGTTTAAGTTAAGGTTAACGAGTAGCAAATTAATAAAAGCCGTTTTTTTAAGGCGACATAAATTTCCTGGAGGATAAGCTAATGTCAAACAAGCCCGAAGATCAACAGTTGTCGGCTATCAGTCGACGTCGTTTTTTGCAGACATCTGGTGCCATTGGCCTCGCGACCGCGACAGGCGGTATGAGCAAAGTCGTTTTCGCTGATGGCAAAAAAATACTAAAAGTACGCTCCTACGCTGATCTGCGCAGCCTCGATCCGGCCTTCTCCCAGGGTGTGGTCGATGAAGAGATACAAAGCTGCATCTATAGCAAACTGATCCAGTACAAACCGGGTCGAAAGTGGGGATATGAACTCGATGCAGCTGAATCTATAAAACAAAACGGTAAAACCAAAATCGATTTCAGGCTCAAGAAAGGCATCATGTTTTCCGGCGGTTTTGGCGAACTGACCTCTGACGATGTTAAATACTCCTTCGAAAGAATTCTCGACGAAGGTCTCAAGTCAACTAACAAGCCCGACTGGGGAACCCTGAAACGCGTTGTACTCAGGGGTAAATACGAGGGCACAATCGAGTTTGCCGAGGCCTATCCCCCCGCCTGGAACATCGCCTTACCTTATATCGTCGGTAATATCGTCAGTAGAAAAGCCTGGGAAAAAGCGGGTGGCAAGGTCGCTACCACAACTCCAAGCGTGTCCGGTCCCTATATGCACAAGGAATGGCAACCCAAGCAAAAAACAATTCTGGCACGCAACCCTGAATGGTTTGGTGGCTCGGCCGAGTTTGATGAAATCCATATTCTGCCGATCGATGACGAAAACTCCGCGCAAATCGCTTACGAGGCGGGAGATATCGACTATACCCGTGTGGCCTTGAGTTCGGTCGGTAATCTCAAGGCTTCACCTCCAGCAAACTCAACCATAGAGGAATATCCATCCCTGTTTTACGTCTGGGTGGGTATGAATGTTGAAAATGAACAAATGGCAAATATTGATCTGCGCAAGGCGATTCAATATGCGATTGACGTACCTTCGATTATGCAGGCGTCATACTTTGGCGCCGCCGAACCCTCAACTGGCATTATCGCACCCGGATTAATTGGTCATCGACAATACCCCCTGATTCCACCGCAGGCAAATTTTGAAAAAGCAAAGGAACACCTGGCCGCAGCCGGCATGTCGGGTGGTGTGAATGTTACCCTTGATGTGTTGAACAAGCCCGCGAATGTCACAACTGCCCAGGTCATCCAGGCTACCTGCGCCCAGGTAGGCATCAATGTCGAAGTTAACCTGCACGAGTCCGGTGCTTTCTGGTCACTGGGTGATTCGAGTGGCGGCGAACGTTACAAGGATATCCAGTTAATTTTAAATCGCTTTTCAATGGCCCCCGATCCTTCTTATGCAACCGCCTGGTTTGTCACTGCGCAAAAAGGTGTCTGGAACTGGGAACGCTTTAGCGATGCCGAGTTTGACAAGCTCGAGGCTAAAGCCAAGGCTGAAACCGATAAAAACGAGCGTGCCAAGATGTACGAAAAAATGCAGGATATCATGGAGAATAGCGGAGCCTACCGCTTCATTACCCATGAGGCGACACCGGTGATATTCAACAACAGTATCAAGCCGGCGTTTCGACCCGATGGTTTGCCACTGTTCCGCAAATTCGCCAGCGCCTGAATGCAAACGGGGAGGGTCTGATGATTTAGACCTTCCCTCGCCTTTCCGATCCATGTATTCACATGAAGGAGAAATAGTTTGTTTCTTTACCTGGTAAAACGTGTACTGCTCGGGCTTCTAATTGTCGTTTTGGCGGTTACCCTGCTATTTTGCATGATCCACATGGTGCCCGGGGACCCGGCCAGAATCCTGCTGGGACCGCGCGCAACACCGGAAATGATAACCACCATTTCCGCTCAAATGGGTCTCGACAAACCCCTGCCCGTTCAGATTCTCAAATTTTTTGCTAATCTGCTGCGTGGCGATATGGGCATGGACGTGATTACCAATCGGCCTGTCGCCACTATCGTTTTCGGTCAGCTGCCTTATACCCTGTGGTTGATTTTCACTGCCATTATCGGTGCCATGCTGATTGGAATTCCACTGGGTTGTTACTCCGCACTGCACAGAAACTCTCTCGCCGACAGAATTACCGGCGTGATTTCGGTTGCCTGTATTACCGCCCCGGCATTTGTGGTCGCACTCTATTCATTACTCATTTTCGCTGTCACACTGAAATGGTTCCCTGCCGTTGGCGCGGGCGAGAAAGGTCAATTCTGGGATCAGGTCAGTCACCTGGTAATGCCGGCTTTTGCGATCGGGCTCTCCTGGGTCGGTTATTTATCGCGACTGGTGCGCGCGTCGATGCTCGAGGTTCTGGGTGACAATCACATACGAACCGCGCGTGCCTACGGCCTTCGCGAAAACACCGTGGTCTACCAGTATGCGCTCAAGCTCGCAGTGCTACCCACCGTAACTGTAATCGGTGTCGGTATGGGTTTTCTGTTATCGGCCGCTTTATTTACCGAAATCGTTTTTTCCCGTCCAGGCATCGGCAAACTCATTTACGATTCCATAACCACGCGCAATTACCCGGTGGTGATGGGTTCTGTTTTAATCAGTACTATCTTGTTCGTGATCAGTACCACCCTTTCCGATCTGGTCAATGCCTGGCTGGATCCCCGGATCCGCGCCTCGCTGTGATTTCATCATGAAGGATATGATAAAAAGAATTGCCGCCGATCCACTGGGACTGCTGGGACTTGTGCTGGTTACCCTGATGGTAGTCAGCGCACTGTTTGCCGCCCTGATTGCACCTTACGACCCGATTGCGCTAAATATCATGGATCGCCTGCAGGGTCCTTCATGGAGCCACTTGCTCGGAACCGATCAGCTCGGCCGAGACCTGTTCTCGAGAGTGCTGTTCGGAGGCCAGGTCGCATTAAAGGTAGCACTGGTATCTATCGGCCTGGCCCTTAGTATTGGCGTTGTACTCGGCATGATTGCTGGCTTTGGCCCGGCCTGGCTCGACAATATCATCATGCTCTTTTTCGATACCATCCGCTCCTTCCCGACAGTCATGTTTGCGCTTGCCACTGTGGCCCTGGTTGGCCCGTCGTTAAGCACGGTCATCGTCGTCATTGTCGTCACCTCGATACCGACCTATGGTCGCGTGGTTCGAACCCAGACGCTGATTATTAAATCCAACGAATTCGTCAAGGCTGAAATCGTCATGGGTGCATCAACTATAAGAATACTGGCTGTACACATCCTGCCCAACGTGGTCGGCCCGCTATTAATACTGGCGTCGATGGATATCCCCACGGTAATCGCACTCGAAGCCGGACTGAGTTTCCTGGGTATGGGCGTGAAACCGCCGACACCTTCCTGGGGCAGTATTCTCAACGACGGTTATACGCTAATCAGAAATACCCCCTGGCCTATCATCGCTGGCAGTATCCCGCTGGTGCTGGTTACTCTCGGCTTTACCTTCCTGGGTGAATCGCTGCGCGACCAGCTCGATCCTAAACTGAGGAAGTCCTTATGAGTGAAAATGTACTCACTATCCGGGACCTTTCGATAGAGTATCAAACCGACCGCGGTATTTTGAAAGCCATGCGCCATGTCAACCTGGATATTCCCCGGGGCTCGATTGTTGGTGTCGTCGGTGAAAGTGGCTGTGGTAAATCAACACTGATTTCGTCGATCATCCGGCTACTCGCACCTAATGCCTCGGTACCCAATGGATCGATAGAATTCGAAGAGCAGGATTTACTCAAGTTATCGCAGGATGAAATGCGAAAAATTCGGGGAACGCGCTTATCGATAGTATTCCAGGACCCGATGTCAACGCTCAATCCGGTTCTTTCTATTGGTAAGCAAATGACCGATATACAGTATCGCGATAAGAAAACCATGGCGGAAAAAAGGGCGCGTTCGATCGACATGCTTTCGCGCGTGGGTATCCCCGATCCTGAAAATCGATTAAAGCAGTTCCCACACGAATTCTCCGGCGGCATGCAACAGCGTATATCGATCGCCATGGCACTACAGGCAGAGCCATCATTATTGATTGCCGATGAGCCCACCACCGCACTGGACGCAACGCTCGAAGTTCAAATTATTCATTTGCTGAAAGAGCTACAGGCCAATATGGAATGCTCGATACTCTTCATATCGCATCATCTAGGCGTGATCGCGGAACTCTGCAATCACGTTGTCGTCATGTATGCAGGAGAAGTGGTCGAACAGGGCACGGTGCAGGCCGTTTTTAAGAACCCCACCCATCCTTACACGATTAAGCTACTCGAGTGTGATCCGGCGGCGATTTCGGAAAAATCGCGCTCATTACCAACCATTCCCGGTGAAATTCCCGACCTGGTATCCATACCCGAGGGCTGCGTTTTCAAGAACCGCTGCGACCGATCAATTGAATCCTGCGACAGCATCACGCCCGCCTGGACCGAATTTGATGCAGGTCATTTTGTCAGCTGCCACCTGGTGCAAGCATGAGTAAGGTCCTCGAAATCAAAGACCTCCGCGTCCGTTTCCGCGTCAAATCGTCAATCGAGGCGATGTTGCAGAAAATCGAAGACCCTTACATTGATGCTGTGCGCCAGGTTTCGTTATCAATTGGCGAAGGCGAAACCTTTACCCTGGTCGGTGAAAGCGGTTCGGGTAAATCGACGCTCGCCCTCGCAGTTGCCGGCTTGTTGCCGGTATCAGAAGGTTCCATCCTGTTCAATGGTGAGGATGTCACTAACCTGTCCCGGCAGGAAAGCATGTCTTACCGAAAACAGATTTCGATGATGTGGCAAAATCCGGTGGGTTCATTGAGCCCACGCATGAGCGTGGGATCCTTAATTACCGAGGTATACAAGATACACGGCCTAAAAGAACGGGATTTGAAGGCCGAGGGTAAAAGACTGCTAAAACTGGTTGGATTACCGGATCATTTCGTTGATCGCTATCCACATCAGCTCAGCGGAGGTCAGGCACGACGTGTCGGCGTTGCCCGTGCACTTGCACTCAATCCAAAATTAATTATTGCCGACGAACCGACCGCCGGACTTGATGTCTCGGTGCAGGGGGAAATCCTCAACCTTCTGAACCGGCTCCAGGACGAACTCGGGGTGAGCATGTTCGTGATTACCCACAACCTCAACATCGTTCGACACATTTCACATCGGACCGCCATCATGTACCTGGGACGTTTTGTCGAGCAGGGTCCAACCGATGATATTTTTGCCAACCCCCGTCACCCCTATACACTGGCCCTGTTATCTGCCAACCCGGAACCAGATCCTGATGTCACTATCGACCAACGCATCGAACTAAAGGGCGAAGTCCCAAGCCTGATGAATCGACCAATCGGCTGCGAATTCCATACCCGTTGCCCATTCGTCAGTACCCATTGTGATACCCAGTTTCCGCCGTTACAAACGGTAAGCGAGACTCACAACCTGACCTGCCATTATCCCCGACAGGCATAGCTGAAAAGAGTATGGAAGTTCGCTGCATTCCCCACTGCTGGATCACCATGCCCGATGGGGCTCGTCTAGGTGCCCGTCTTTGGTTGCCCAACACCAGGGAACCGGTCCCTGCAATTCTGGAATACATCCCCTACCGCAAGGATGACTACTCGGCGCTAAGAGATTCAACCACTATCGCCTGGTTCGCGAGCCAGGGCTATGCCTGCATACGGGTCGATATGCGTGGCTCGGGTAGCTCCGATGGTGTGCTTTACGACGAGTATTCGGACGAGGAAATTGACGATGGCGTCGCAGTCATCAACTGGATCGCCGACCAGGACTGGTGTGATGGCAAGGTTGGCACCATCGGTATTTCCTGGGGTGGTATTACTGGCCTGCAGCTGGCACAGCGCGCACCCAAGGCATTGAAAACGATAATCGTTCTCGGCGCAACCGATCGCCGCTACTATGATGACGGTGCTTACTACATGGGTTGCATGGTCGGACAAACCATCGGCTGGGCGGCAATCATGTTTGGCTATAATACCAGGCCGCCCGACCCGGAACTGGTCGGTGACGACTGGCGCGAACTCTGGTTCGATCGACTCGAAAATGCACCGCATTATATGGAACGCTGGTTTGAACATCAGCACGAAGACGAGTACTGGCTCAACAACACCGTGGCGGTCGATTACGATGCGATTAAAATTCCGGTGTATGCGGTTAGCGGTCATGCCGATTGCTGGCCCAACACGGTGCCGCGCTTACTGCAAAAACTCTCGGTTCCGACGCGAGGATTACAGGGCGCCTGGTCACATCGTTACCCCCATCTCGGTATTCCCGGTCCCAGGGTCGATTTTCTCTCCGACGCCGCACGCTGGTTCGACCAATGGCTAAAAGGCGAGGATACTGGAATCCTCGATGAAGCTGCCTACCAGGTTTACCTGCAGGACAGTGTTCGGCCCCAGCCATACTATGAAACCCGGCCGGGACGATGGGTCGGAGAGGCAAGCTGGCCCTCGGATCAGGTCGACAACAAATTATTTTTTCTCACGGACGAAGGCCTGGCATCTGAGCCACAGAGCAACCAGCAATTCGAGATTTGTTCACCGCAATCTGTTGGTTTTGCTTCGGGAGAATACATGCCCTGGTTTGCATTTGGTCCATCGGACGAATTGCCCGCCGATCAACAAAGCGAAGATGTCGGATCACTAGTATTTGACACATCACCTCTGGATAATGATCTTGCGATTCTCGGTAACGCGGAACTCTCGGTCAATTTGAGTTCCGATTCACCCCAGGCATTAGTCGCGGTTCGACTATGTGATGTCTGGCCCGATGGTGCAAGTACCCTGATCACTCGCGGACTACTGAACCTCAGTCAGAGAGACGGTAAATCCAGTCCCGAAGCACTAGTGCCCGGCCAGGAATACCAGGTCAGTGTGGTACTCAATCATGTTGGCTACCGGGTTCCCGCCGGGCATAGACTGCGTCTCGCGATTTCGACTAGCTACTGGCCCATTGCCTGGCCTGCTCCAACCCCAACCCGACTCAAGCTGATTTCCCAAAGCAGCCAGCTTAAGTTGCCACTGAGGTCATACAATGCTGTCGATGGCCGGCTCACTCAATTCGGTAGTAGCCAAACACCTGAACCAATTGCCACTGCCTCGCTTCGCAACGTCGATTTATCAAGATCCCAGCACAGGGATCCAGAGACCGGCATGAATATACTCGAAATTCGCGCGGATAATGGTAAAACCCGATTCGAGCATAGCGCTCTGGAAATGGGATCCAGCTCCTTACATCGGTTTTCCATAGAAGACTCAAACCCGTTAAGCGCGAAAGCCGAATACGAGTGGAACTGGGAGTACAGCCGAGAAGAATGGTCGATCGTTACCAGGACCACTACCACTATAACCTGCGACCATGCCTATTTTTATCTGAGAGCCGAATCAATCGCCTGGGAGACAGGCACCGAAGTATTCAAAAAACTCTGGGATCAGAAATATCCGCGCGACAATTTTTAATCGTTATCAGGCTGACCTTCATCTGAACCTAAAGCGTTGACATCATCTCCTACCCCTTTAAACTCAGCACTGCCGAGTGTGTGCTGGAATCACCCTCATCGAAACTAACCCTGGACTGACGATTGTTCCGCCTCATCCGTGGGAATATCAGCCTTTAAAAACTATTAGTAATGCAGAGAAGGCACCATGAGATTTAGAACCATTGTTCTGGTAACCAGCCTGTCGTTTTACCTGTTCGCCTGCAGCGAAGAGAAAAAGGCCCCGCCACCGCCACCGCCGCCTGAAATTTCAGTAGTCGAAACCAGGGCTGAGGATGTGCCTATTTTCCTGGAATTTGTCGGGCAGACACATGGTTTGAAGGACATCACTATTCGTGCCCGCGTGGAAGGCTTTCTCGAGGGTATTCATTTCAAGGAAGGTTCCTGGATCAAAACTGGCGACTTATTGTATACACTGGAAAGTCAGCCCTTCGAAGAAAAGGTTGCCACACGCATGAGCGGTGTCGCCGAAGTGAAAACCATGCTGGCGAAAAACAAAGGGGATCTGGATCGTATCGAGCCACTGGCCAAGATCAATGCGGTCAGCAAAAGTGACCTGGATGCAGCCCAGGCCGCTTACGACGCATCGCTCTCGTCGTTAGAGGCGGCCCAGGCCAACCTGCGAGCCGCCAAAATTGAGTTAAGTTATACCAAAATCATGTCGCCGATTAACGGCATTATTGGTAAAACCCAGGCCAAGGTGGGCGATTTCGTCGGCAAGGATCCAAGTCCGGTAATTCTAAATACTGTCTCTCAGCTGGATACCATCCTGGTTACTTTTTTTATCACAGAAACCCAATACCTGCAATTTCAACGGCATAAAGCCGCTAATGAGTCCACGGAAGCCTATGGCCGCGAAGAGGGAGGAGAAAATAGATTCGAGTTATTTCTAATCGATGGCACCAGGTACGACCACCTCGGCAAACTCGATTTCGTCGACCGGGAAGTGGATACCACAACCGGGGCCATGCTAGTTCAGGCCTCGTTTCCCAATCCTGAAAAATTGCTGCGTCCAGGCCAGTTCACCACGGTAAAGATTAAGTCACAGGTGGTTAAAGACGCGATCCTGATACCACAACGCTGCGTCATTGAGATTCAGGGTCTGTATAGCGTTTTCGTGGTAGGTACGGACAACAAGGTAGCAACACGAGAAATCACGGTCGGGTCTAAAGTTGGTTCTTCCTGGATGATTACCGAAGGGCTAAAACCTGGTGAGAAGGTTGTTTATGAAGGTCTTCAGAAGGTCAAGGACGGTGGCATCACTAATCCTACCCTCGTGGAAATTAAACCAATAGATCAGGATAAGAACTAATTAGCTATGGGTGATTTTTTCGTAAGACGTCCCATAGTCGCGATGGTGATCGCGATTTTTATGGTCATTTTAGGGGTAGTGTTTTTGAGCGGTCTACCCACCGAACAGTATCCTGATATTACACCTCCAATTGTCGAGGTTCGGGCTACCTATACCGGTGCCGACTCAATTAGCGTCGAGCAATCTGTGGCTACGCCGCTAGAACAGCAAATCAATGGCGTCGACAATATGATCTACATGAAGTCGACCAATGCCAATGATGGCACCATGACGATCCAGGTATCCTTCGAACCTTTCACTGATCCCGACCAGAATACCGTGTTCACTCAAAACCGGGTTGCGGCTGCCACGGCCAAACTGCCCGAGGAAGTCAAGCGCCTGGGTGTAACCACTGAAAAATCACTACCCAACATCCTCATGCTGATCTCGCTAACCGCTGAGGATCCGCGCTTCGATCAGCAATTCCTCGGCAATTATTCACTAATCAATATCAAGGATACGCTGGCCCGTATCAAAGGTATTGGCCGCGTCGACGTCATCGGTGCCAGCGACTATTCGATGCGTATCTGGATCAAGCCCGACCGCCTGGCCTATCTGGGCATATCGGTGACAGAAATTGTCGACGCCATTCGCGCTCAAAGCGTAGTCGTGCCCGGCGGTAAATTCGGTGCCGAACCTGCGCCACCAGGCACCGAGTTCACCTATACCGTGCGTATGCCTGAGCGTTTACAAAATGAGGCAGAGTTTGGCGAAATCGCGATTCGTACCAAGTCGGATGGATCGCAGGTCAAACTAAAGCATGTCGCCAGAATAGAACTCGGTGTCGAAACCTACAACGCTTTCACACGTCTCGATGGCTCAGCCTGCGGCATGATAGCCCTGTACCAGGCGCCCGGTTCAAATGCCGTGGAACTCGCTGAGACCGTAAAGTCGACGATGCAAGAGCTATCTGGCTCATTTCCAAAATCCATGCGCTATGACATATCCCTGGATACCACGCAGGCGATTACAGCGGGCATTGAAGAAATTGTCCAAACTCTGATTATTGCGTTGGCACTGGTTATTCTGGTGGTTTATATTTTCATACAGGACTGGCGCGCGGCTCTCATCCCTACCATCGCCATCCCCGTGTCTTTGCTTGGTGCTTTCATCATATTTCCGGTGATTGGATTTACCATCAACGTATTGTCGCTGCTGGGACTGGTGCTGGCGATTGGTATCGTTGTCGATGACGCTATCGTTGTGGTCGAAGCCGTACAGGTTAATATCGAAAAGGGCATGAATCCCAAAGAAGCCACCCGGGCCGCGATGCAGGAAGTGACGGCACCAATTATCGCTACCACCCTGGTACTGGTGGCAGTATTTATTCCAGTCGCGGTAATGGAGGGCATCACCGGCAGCCTGTACAAGCAATTCGCCATTACCGTGGTGGTATCGGTTTTATTTTCATCGGTTAACGCACTCAGCCTTAGCCCTGCGCTTTGCGGTTTGCTGTTAAGAAAGAAAAAACCTGTGGGAGGTCCGCTCGGCGTTTTTTTCAAAGGTTTTAATTTTGTGTTCGATAAAACAACCGTGGGCTACACCCGTGTTACCCACCTGGTGGCGCGTAAAATCTTTATCGGTCTTGTGTTTATGCTGGTGTTGACCGGCGGTATTGGCTTCTTTGGTAAGCTGTTACCCAGTGGATTCATGCCCAGCGAAGACATGGGTTATCTAATGGTAAACGCCCAACTGCCGGATGCCGCCTCGTTACAGCGTTCCGATGAAGTAATAAAAAAAGTGGAAGAAATTGTTCGTCGTCACGATGAGGTCGAGTTCATTACCTCGGCCACCGGCTTTAGCATGATTTCTGGAAGCTATTCTTCTAATTCCGGATTCCTTTTCGTTTCGCTTAAGCACTGGAGCAAACGTAACAAAACCGCCAACCAGGTGGTGGCGGCATTGAACCGGGAATTATTTCTGGAAGTTAACGAAGCCCAGGCATTTGCCTTCAGCCCACCACCCATTCCCGGACTGGGCAGTGGCTCCGGTTTCACCATGATGATCCAGGACCGGGCTGGAAACACCCCCGCATACCTGGCCGAACAGACTGCCCAGTTTATGCAGGCCGCACAGGAACGTCCCGAAATTGGATCCATATTCACAACTTTCAGGGCCGGTGTACCGCAACGCTACATGGAAATTAACCGCGACAAGGTGCTCAAGGCCGGTATTAATCTAAACGATATTTATACCACGGTGGGCGCTTTTCTCGGCGGCACTTACGTAAACGATTTCAACCGTTTTGGTCGACTATACAAGGCCTATATTCAGGCCGAACCCGAGTATCGTATCAGTGAAGACAAGATCAACTTGTTCTTCGTCAACAATAGCAATGGAGAACAAGTCCCTCTCAGCGCCTTTGTCAAAATAAAAACTGCTACCGGACCAGACTTTACCACGCGCTTCAACCTGTTTCGTGCGATTGAACTGACCGGCGCTCCGGCACCTGGCTATAGCTCGATTCAGGCCCTTGATGCACTGGAACAAGTAGCACGGGAAACTTTGCCCTCTGAAATCGGATATTCCTGGAGCAACATGTCGTTTCAGGAGAAACAATCCTCGGGAACGGCCTCCGTGGTACTGATTTTCTCACTGTTGTTCGTATTTCTGATCCTCGCGGCCCAGTACGAAAGCTGGTCGCTGCCTTTTAGCATTCTGCTCGGAACACCCTTTGCTATTTTCGGCGCCTTTATAGCCCTCTACCTGGCGCGACTAACCAGTCCCAGTTACGAGTTAAACGTGTTTGCGCAGATTGCCATGGTCATGCTCATTGGTATGGCGGCCAAGAATGCAATCCTGATCATCGAATTTGCCAACATCGAATTCAAAAAGGGTCTGTCGCTATACGATGCAGCCATGAAGGCTGCTGAATTGCGATTCCGTCCGATTTTGATGACTGCCTTTTCATTTATTCTCGGCGTCATGCCCCTGGTATTGGCTACCGGAGCCGGTGCGGAAGCCCGGATTGTAATGGGCGTTGCCCTGTTGGGAGGCATGACGGTAGCGACAATTCTCGGCGTATTTTTCTACCCCATGCTTTTTATTTTCATCGGTAAGCTCGCCGGCTATGAAAAGAAGCGCGAGCTTCAACAGGAACAGGTGTAAGCTGGCCATGGACGCTCGCAAATTAAATCATCTGGGGTTCACAGCATTTCTCCTGATCATGATGCTGGTTTCAGGCTGTACTGTGGGTCCCGATTTCGAGGAACCGGTGGTACAAAGCCCAGGGTCCTATAGGACTACTCCCGACACGGCCGAGAGCGAAGCCGACCTCAAATGGTGGAAACTTTTTAATGACCC